>JAGRAN010000155.1 GCA_020434585.1 Bdellovibrionales bacterium | reverse complement strand
TACGGCTAAGCAACCAACGGAAGATAGAGTTTGAATTCGGCGCCGGGGCGGAGGTTTGCTAGATCTACGCTGCCGTTCATTTGGGCGGCTAGTTCTTTTACTAGGGCGAGGCCGATGCCGGTGCCCTTGGTGGTGCGGGTTAGTTCGCTTCCGGGGCGGTAGAACAGCGAAAAGATTTTCTTCATTTCCTCGTCGGGCACGCCGGGGCCGTAGTCGCGGACGTAAAAGCAGACTGCGTCTTTGCGATGTGCTTCTTGGCGGCAGCCGATTTCAATCTGCTTGGTTTCGGACTTGGCTGAGAACTTAAGCGCGTTGTCGACGAGGTTGACGATGATTTGCACGAAGAGGTCTTCATCTACTGCGGCCTGCAGTGCGCCGGATGAATTAGCGCAGTCAATTTTAAGTTCAAATCCTGCTTGAGTAACTTGAGAGTCGACCCGTGAGCGCGCGAGGTCTATTAGCGAACTTGCCTTCATGATGCTGAGTGCAGGCTCTTCAAATGTATTGTTTCCGATTCTTGCAAGCGTGAGTACGTTGTTGATCAGCCGCGACAAACGCTCGCTCTCGAAGAAAATAAAATCGTAGTAAGTTTTACGTTTAGCGTCATCTCCGACCCATCCTGATCTTAGCATCTCGCCGTACATGCGAATCGACGTAAGCGGTGTTTTTAGTTCGTGGCTGATTGCTGATACGAAGTTCGTCTGACGCGCTGCCAATGAAATTTGAGTTTTGCCGAGGCGGTAAAGCGCATAGAAGCCGCCAAGCAGTGTGCCGACGAGCACTATAGTTAACAGATGCACTAAACCGGCGCCGGCGCTTGAAAGTGGAACAGCGGCAGTAAACAACAGCTGAGTTTGATCAAGCGGGGGAGCAAGTACACCTTTTAGAATTGTTTCTCCGGCGTTACCGTTAGCTGCTGTCGTCTCAGAAGTCGACCACAGCGATCTCGGATCTTGGCGTCGCTGCAGCAGGCGTGTCGAATAGCCAAACATTCTTATGCTTAGTTCTGCAACGCTAGAGAGGTTGCTCGAGTAAAACGCCTCATCAACTGTGCGCTTGAGGAAATCGTTTTTCTTAACGATGAAGCCTTGCAGGAAACGCTGATTCTCCCGCCAGGCTTTGCGAAAGAAAATGATATAATCGTCCCCAAGCAAATAGGATTGGATCGGGTCGATAACGCTCTTGAAAGTTAGAATTGGAGTGCTCTCCTGCAATTTTAGCGCAGCTTCGTTGTCTTCCTTTGTCGTTTCCGACTGCACAACATTTGAATAGTCCCGCTGCTGGTCAGTGCTGAGATCGGCAATCTGCGCATTTTGTGACCACTGCTGACTGGCCGGAATATTCACCAACTCAGTTCGGCGTTCGCGTTTTACCTGTTTTCCCAAGTACGCCTGCTTTGACTGATAACCTGCTGAGGCTTTTTCAGCGGGAGCAGCTTCCTTTTTCGCTTCAAATATTTCGTCAGCGAGATATTTTGACGCTAGCTGGGTTTTTTCTGATTGAGTTTGTCTAACTTGTGCGCCGCCCAGAGCTTGCGCAAAATCGTCGTCAGATCTGTCTAGCTCCTGAGCGATCGGAGCTTGTTCGGCAGCTCCTTCCTCCATCTCTGCGACGAGTTCTTCAGAGTCTTTTGACTGCTGAGATTCCTCGGGCGCAGCGGCCAGTAGGTAGTTGTCTGTCAGAACCGACTGCAGCTTTGCGTATAGGTCTCTGCGTCTTTTTAGTTCGGATAGATCGGCAAGTCGGGGGTCAGACCAGGCGTCAGAGCCGGCCGGAAGAATCGGAGACGAGAATCCGCCGGTAGCATCAACTTGAAAGTAGCCTACCAGACCAGGAATAGAACTCGCGTCAGGCAGGGTAGACAGCGGCGAATAGTTAACAGCTTTTTGTTGAAAGAGAGGGTTATCTGCAACACTGAAAAAATTGTAGTCGCCGAAGGGGCGCAGCTCTTCTGCCGCAAGTAGGCTGTGAACAGATTCATCAATGCGCGCCACTAAATCTTCTGCAGCAGTTTTATACTGATGCAGTGCCTCCTGTGATAGCTGGCGATATGTGCGAATAAGAAGAGCGGAAACCGGAAGCGCAAGCAGAACAAAGAATATTGCCAAAGTGCGCCCGAGCCTGCGCATCGAGTCACGCTCGGACATCACGGCAGATTTTTGTTTCCTTCGCTTCGCGCTCATTGATCTCCGACTGGAGGCAGCAGCTTATAGCCTTCGCCCCTGATAGTTACTAAATAGGACGGTTCCTTCGGATTATCTTCAATCTTGCGCCGCAGTTTTGCGATGTGGATGTCGACTGTTCTGGTTTCGATATGTGCGCCGCGCTTATATCCCCAAACTTCTGCGAGCAGTTCGTCCCGGGTAACAGGACGTTCGCGGTTGGCCCAAAGGTAAGATAGCAGGTCGACTTCCCTTCGCGTAAACGGTATTTCGCTGCCGGCAGAGTCTGTTCCGATTAAGTTCCTTGTATCGATTTTAATGCCGTTTCCGACGATAAGTTCGGAGTCGCGGGTTTCAAGCTTCTTCGAGCGCCGCAGCACAGCCTGAACGCGCAGTACCAACTCTTGAACTGAAAAAGGTTTTGCGACGTAATCATCCGCACCAAGCTTCAGGCCGGTTATGATATCTTCCTCGCTGGTCTTAGCGGTCAGCATTATTACGAGCTGGTCGCGGCTCTTTGAACGAATTGCATTGCATATCGAAAAGCCATCCATTCCCGGCAGCATCACATCGAGCACGATCAAATCAAATGCACCGCTCTCGGCACGTTCAAGTCCATCAGTTCCGTTATCTACAGCGTCGACTTCATAGCCGTGAAAAGTGAAGACATCGACAAGTCCCTGGCGAATTGGCTCTTCGTCTTCAACTATTAGCAGCTTAATCTTCGATTCCATGACTGCTTCCCATACTAAAGGCCCGTATCTACTAGTTCATTATATCGTCTTATGCGGATGTTCCAACGTAAAACGAATGTAAAAGCTGGCCGCAGCATTTTACACGCTCGTGTCTACAAGCGAGCGGGCTGCTGGATCTACACTGGATACAGAAGTTA
>JAGRAN010000154.1 GCA_020434585.1 Bdellovibrionales bacterium | reverse complement strand
CTTTCAGGCGTGCGCTTTGAACATGGCGGAACAAATGCTGTAGTCCAGCTAATTAGCCTATTTGAAAATCCGAATCCGATGTGGCTGCCGTCGTCGTGGGCTTCTGACCTACTAACTCCCTTCGTCGACCCACAAGCACCCATGAGCTGGGCCCCCGTACTGCTATTATTTGGTTCTGCTTTCGGCACAATTGCAGTTGGGTTCCTATTTTTTGACCTAATGATGCTGCCGACTCGATCAAAAGTCAGCGGACAGCACAAAACTGGGGAGTCTGTCGCCAAGACAACGAAAGCCAGCGACATCATGCGATTCATAATTGAAAGCATTTATGGATGGCTGCCCATGAATCGGCATACGCGAGCACTGATCATCAAAGATTTAAGTTGCCTCGTTCGTGACAGAGCTCAGTCACTTCAGTTAATTCTCTATCTCGGGATCGCAGCGTTCTATGTCGTAATTTTCACTTTCATGAGCGCCGCAATTAACCTCTTCCCAACTGCGCTGCAGCTTTGGTGGGCGTTTCTCGGCTGGATCAACATCGTACTCTCCGGGTTTATCATTAACGCTGTAATCACCCGTCTCGTTTACCCTGCGATAAGTCTTGAAGGTAAAGCATTGTGGATTCTGCTAGTCTCCCCAATGGACATTAACAACTTAATTCGCGCAAAAGTCTCGTGCTGGCTCCCGTTGATTTCGCTCATTTCGTTCACCTTGCTGTTTTGCGGCGCAATGGCGATTGGACTGAATACAGGTGCCACGTTTTACACGATCGTAATTGGACTTTCTCTAAGTTTAGGCGGAACCGGCCTAGCCACCGGATTAGGCGCTGTCTTCGCGCGCTTTGAATGGGAATCGCCTAATCAGATTTCAGCAGGCATCGGAACTCTAGTACTACTTCCGCTTGGACTGTTACTAGTTGCGCTAACTTCCATCCCTTCCGCTGCCCTACTGTTGATAACGCAGGTCGACCAGATCAGAGAAATCTTAGGTCGTAATTGGTCGACCGGAATATTGTTTATCAGCATGATCTTAGTATTCGGGATAAACTGGATAACGATGTCACTTGCATGCCGTAAAGGTGCAAAGTCACTGACAGCTCAAACTCTCCTAGCCGATTAAATCTCGGGCAGCGCCTCGTCTGAAAAGTTATCCATAGTTCGCTGAGCAATCATCGCTTCTATCTTAGCTAAATATTCGCGCCTTCCAAGCGTTTGCTGCTCTTTCACGCAATACCGCCGCCAAGTGACAGTGCCGTTCTCGACTTCGTTGCCGCCGAGAATGAGCATGTTGGGGATTTTCGATGTAACTGCTTTGCGAATTTTCTTATTGAAAGATTCGTCGCTGCGGTCGATATCGACTCTAATCAACTTGCTTTCAAATTCAACTTTCAGCTGCTCCGCGTACTCGGTGAACTTTTCTGAAACTGGAATCAACCGAGTCTGAATCGGGGCCATCCACGTCGGAAAAGCACCGCCGAAATGCTCTATGAGGAAGGCGATAAAGCGTTCATGGGTGCCCAGCGGAGCGCGATGGA
>JAGRAN010000153.1 GCA_020434585.1 Bdellovibrionales bacterium | reverse complement strand
GGCTTCGAGATACGCTATAAGAGATCGGTCCGCACTTTAGAGAAGGCGATTGAGGCCGGCCTTGATAATGTATTTGTTTTGCGTATCCGCGCTGAGGCGATTAACTGGGTTTTCCCTCAAGCTAGTATTAAGGGGATATACGTAAACTTCCCTGATCCTTGGGCAAAGCAGAAAAAAACTAAGAAGCGCATGCTGCACACGGGTTTTCTTAACACGCTAGCGGAAACGC
The DNA here is from genome assembly GCA_020434585.1 of Bdellovibrionales bacterium. Classification (GTDB taxonomy): domain Bacteria; phylum Bdellovibrionota_C; class UBA2361; order SZUA-149; family JAGRAN01; genus JAGRAN01. The sequence goes on along the minus strand of JAGRAN010000153.1, from coordinate 29,814 downwards.
TGACACCTGGAGGATTTGTTGCGCTGAAGACAGATCACAAGCAATACTATGAGTGGTTTCTGTCTCAGGCGGAGGCGAGCGACAAATTCAAATTATTCGAGAGTACAAGCGATTTATACGCCAGCGAATTTATCGAAGATAATATTCCGACTGAGTTTGAAAGTCTTTTCGTTTCTAAGAGCATGCCGATTCACTATGCGAAACTAGTTGTTTAGCGCAACGAGCGATAGGTGAGGCGACTATGTCGAAGAAGTTAGTCCTGACGATTCTAATTCTCGCCGGCTTGGTACTCGGAGTGCTCGCAGGTCAGCTGCTGTTTGATCCGGCTTGGAAGCCGTCTATGCCTCAATCGGCCCACGCAAGCGGAACATGGCTTGCTGTGTTTGAGTTTCTCGGGTTCACGATCTTCATGGGCCTTCTCAAAATGCTGATCATTCCACTGGTGCTGGTGAGTGTAATAGTTGGCGTTACCAGCGTCGGTGATTTTCGCACATTGGGGCGGCTTGGAGCTTGGACGCTGATCTATTACTTCGCAACAATGCTGATTGCGGTAACGATCGGCCTAATTCTCGTAACATATTTTGAACCGGGTGCTGCAATGGGGGAAGCGCAGCTTTCGCAGGCTCAGCAGCAGTTTGAAGGCGAGGGCGGCAGAACAGACGCGGTGATGCGAACTGCTGAGGCCGGTATCGTAGGCGTTTTTAGCAACCTATTTAAATTGATGATTCCCAGCAATATTATTCAGGCTATGGCTGAAGGTCAGACGCTGGGAGTTATTCTCTTCGGCATATTTTTTGGCGTAATCACTACGATGATCGGCAAGCAAGGCGAAATTATCGTAGAAATGGCAAACGCCGTTTTTGAAGTGCTGATGAAAATGGTGGAGGTCGTATTGTATTTAGCGCCTATAGGCGTTTTTGCACTTTTGGCCTGGACGGTTGCGCGTATCGGTTTAGGAATATTCGGCGAATCGATCGGAGTCTATATGCTTACTGTCGTGCTCGGGCTGTTTTTGCACGGTTTTGTTGTGCTGCCGCTGATTCTTTATATTTTTACGAGAAGCAACCCGTTTCGCTATATGCATCAAATGCGTGATGCTCTGATGACAGCATTTGCAACAGACTCCTCCAGTGCGACGCTTCCTGTGACGATGGATTGTGCAACCTCTAAGGGGGGAGTTTCCGATCGGGTGTCGGGGTTAGTGCTGCCGCTTGGCTCGACGGTTAATATGGATGGGACAGCGTTGTATGAGGCTGTAGCAGTAGTTTTTCTGGCGCAGGCATTTAACGTTGACTTGGCACTTACACAGCTAGTGCTAATAGCGATAACTGCGACCCTTGCCGCTGTGGGAGCGGCAGGTATCCCTAGCGCGGGGCTGGTTACGATGGTCATAGTTGTGCAGGCGACAAATCAAAGTCTACTGGCTGCAAATCCGGCCGCCGTAGCTATTCCCGTCGCTGGGGTGGGTTTGATTATAGGCGTGGATCGAATTCTCGACATGGTTCGTACTACGGTTAACGTCTGGGGAGACGCAGTGGGCGCTAAACTTATTGATTCTCGGGCAAAAGCCACGGGGATATAGCTTCAGGCACAGGGCATTTTGATACGATAGTCTCTTATGCGAAGAAACCTGCTGCTAACTCTATCTATTTTTGTATTTACGCTGAGTGCAGTGGCTGACGATGCTCCTACACAAGAAGCATGTCAGTACATCCGCGAAGACGGCACGATTACAATTGCGAACTCTCGCGCGGGTGTCCCGGAAAAATATCGGAGTGCCGCAAAATGCTTTACAACTAAGAAGCCGTCCGAGAAAAAATTATCTGCTCGCCAAAATAGCCCGCGTACTTATCGCAGCCGAAGTTATAATAAGCGTTCCTCGTCCGGCACTGTTGTTTGTCAGTATCAAAAGAGAGATGGCAGCGTAGCAGTGGCAAATTCTAAAAGCGAAATTCCGGAAGAATATCTTGCAAACGCAAAATGTTTTCAGATTTCTGATAATTCCGGCTTAGCGAAGCCGGATGAGATAGAGCTAGAAGGCACTATTCGGCGCCAGGAGATTTCTACTTCACTGGGAGTTATCAAGTTGAGATGGCCGAGAGTTGTCGAGCGTGACTTTGGCAGAACTCCATCTCGCGCTGTAATTGAGGCGGCCAAGGCAGTTAGTCGAGCGCTCCATCGCCCCGGATTTCCCGACCGAGTGCGCGATATGCAGGTTGATTGGAATGTAGTCTTCTTGGATGAGAAGCTGCCCGAGAAGCAAATTCCGGAAAAACTCATAAGCAACTGCCATCCCGGTTGGATGACCCCTCCGGGAAACATTTATATTGTCGGACAGCGTGCAGCTGTAGGTTGTGGGGCCGGCGTGAAAGTCAAAGAGAGTATTGCCGATGAGCGGCTTGCAGAAGTATTGGTACACGAGATGGGGCACGCAGTGGAATGGCAGCTGCTGCATGAGCGGGGAACCTTTGATCGTGTGAGGGCAGAGGGATTTGCAACTTGGTTTGAAGGCTATGTGGCAGCGTATTCCTCGCTGCTTAACCACAAGCAAATCATGCACCGTCACGTATCAGCTGCAAAAAGCTCGTTGAAGCGCGAGCCTCATATGTTTTTATTCAGAGGAGATTATGAGAGCTACGCTCGAGCCTCGATGTATTTTGAAGCTTTTGTCGATCGCTTTGGTGTGGGACGCTTGGTGGATGTGTACGACTTGATGGCTAAGCAGCGCATGGCTTTCTTCACAGCCGTTAAAGAGGAAACTAGCTGGAATGTTGAGCGTTTTGATAAGGAGCTTGGCCGGTTCGTTGAGCGTGCAAACTGAGTGTATAGTTTGTTAAGGTGTTACGTCTAATAACAAACAAAGAGGCGTTTAAATGAAGCGAGTATTATTTCTGCTGCTTTTGATCCTAATTGTGGCTGCGCCGTCTGCGGCGGAAGAGAGCACGCTCTACGTTCAATCTTCAAATCAAAAACTTTTCAAAGTTCCGCAAGGTGCAATTTTGGCTACTCTCGATGCCAACACTCCTGTGAAAGTTGTTGAAGACAAGCAAGAGTGGGTGAAAGTTTCAGTTGAAGGCTGGGTGCGGCGCAACGTCTTGATTAATAGAGCTGCGGGGCCGGCTACGACTTCTGCTGCGAAACCAATTTCCCTGGCTGAATATATTGTAGAGGATAGCCGCAAGACCGATCCGAAAGGTCCGAAGAAAGTTAATCTAACTTTAAAGGTTAAGAATAATACGAACAGAATTGTTAAGTCGTGGCGTGCGATTATGACCGTGCAAGACCCGGTAACTAATCAGGTGTTGTTCAGCATTTCAGTTAGCCACGACGATGCAAATATCTCCCCGGGTAAAATCGGTCAGGTCCAGTACTATTGGGACTGGGGTGAGAAGCAGTATGATATTTTGCTAAATAATTATCCTGACAATATGAAGATTTCTTTATTCCGCCTTGAGGTTAACTACTAGACGGCTAGTTTAGCGATTATGCCGGAGTGGGGGAACCACGCTGTGTCAGAGTTCAACTCTTGAGCCAGGCTTTTAGCGCCCGAAATAGCGAACCCAAGTTCGCTTTGCTGCACGCTGAAAGAGTCGACTCCGAGTTCCGCAAGCTCTTCTTCTAAGAGCGAGCGGGCTCGACGTATGTCATCATCGATATGAAACATTTTTGGGGACACAACCAGCGGATGCGCTGCGTCGAAGAAATAGCTGCAGTTGTCGGCGGTCAGATGCCTCTCATTGGAAATCGTTTGAATTAACAAAGTGTCTGCAAACATCATCGTGTGAGAATCTAGATTTTTTGCAATTGCGGTAAGGTTCTCAGGAATTCCGTATAGTCGTTTCGCGGTGGCGGTTGAACGAAGGATGTCCTGCAACATTGTTGGGTCAGGGTCGCGCCGCTGTTGAATTTCTATGCAGCCCGGGGAGCGAAAGGGAGTGCGCAGTAATGAACCTTGAAGTCCAGCGAGGCATGCACTTCCAGTAAGACCATCGAATAACACAGCCAGTTCGCCGCTCTTTTGACGGTCTGCGTTCTCGCTATACCTGAACTGGTTGTCCTTTCGCTCCAGACAGCCTGCGCCTTCCAATCTGCGAATTAGCTGGCCGGAGGCATTGTCCGGAAGGCCTAGTAGAGCGCCTAAGTGCCTTGCATTAATGTTTCGCTCAATCTTTGCAAGTTCAAGCGCCGCAGCTCCTTGCTCACTTAAGGTGAGCATGTACTTGCACGGGACAACAGCTTCAACAATTGGAAGCTGCGGACGCCACATTCGGAGCAGTGGTTCGCGCAGACGTTTTCTCGCACTTTCGAGAAGACGAATTCCATGGCGCATACTGATGAGCATCGAGTCAGCTTTCATAAATTGCTGTCAGCGGCACCTCAAGATCGTTTAGTTCGATATAACTGTATAACTGCTCCAGCACTTCGAAACCGGGAACGGTCTCGCGCTGCCGGGAAACTTTCAATATTTGTTCAATGTCTCCGACAATCATCAAGCGGCGGCGCGCTCGAGACAATGCGACGTTTAACCGGCGCACATCGAGAAAGAAGCGATACCACTCGGCGTTAAACGACTCAATTTGAGCCGGGCAGCGCACAAGTGAGAGAACGATAATGTCACGCTCTTGACCCTGGTATGCGTCGAGAGTGGAAACATCTGGCTGGATATGCCTAAAGTTCATTTTGATCATGGCGTCGCTAATGCGCTGTGCTTGGGCCATATAAAAAGCGATTGTGCCGATCGATACAGGCTCCTTTATCTCCTGGTCGAGCCGGCTGAGCAATTGGAGAACGACTTCCACTTCTGCTTCGTTGTAGCGGCTTGTTGATCCTGGCTCCTGCCGGTCGAAACGCTCTCTGTCAAACGATCGGGTTGAATGATAACTTAATGCTTCAGAAAACCCGGGAAGCGGGAGTGAGCGGTCCTGTGCCTTAATACCAGATGTCAGCTGTTCGTCTTGATAAAAGACTTCGGCGATAAAGTCTGCGATCTGGGGGTGCATACGAAACTGTGTTTGTAGAACCGTTTTGCAATGGGCCGGCAGCTGTTCGACCAGAAGCTCAAATAAGCTGACTTCACCAGGCGCGGCTGCTTCGTCATCGGTACTGCTGCGCCATGCGTCAAGAACTTCGTGAGAGACAACAGGTGGAAGCTGCTTGTGGTCGCCGACGAGAACGATTCTCTGTCCGAGCTGCATTGGAACTAGCGACTCCATCGGGGTTGAACGGCCAACCTCGTCTAGGATGACGAGCTCAAATGGGGGTTCGCACAAAAATTGTTCCTCTTTGTCGAAGTGCCGGCCAAGAAAGCTATGGTCGCTGCCGATACAAGTTGCGCCAATCACGCTAATGAAAGGACGGATGAATTGAGTCGGATTGGATGATGCCTTGCTTACGAGCTTTTTCCACCGCTTAATAACCACCAGGCGCTCGTTAAGAAGTTGCAGCTGACTGCTCGCCCAGATTTCAATCTGCTCCAGTTCGATCTGTCCGTCATGCGGCAGCTCCTCAAGTCTGGCGCCGCTGGTGGAAATTCGATCGATTGTGTTTAGCAGCGTGCTGTAAAGCAGTTCGAGTTGTTCGTCGTGACGCGGTCCCTGGAGTCGCTGAAACTCTCTGAGTTGAGCAATAATGCCGTTGTCGGAGAGAAGTTCAGTAAGCAGCTTGATGCAGAGATTGATCCTGGCTAAGACATCATCCGAGGACGCGGCAGCATTCTGTACGAAATTGGCCGCTGCGTTTTCTAAAAGAATTTTAACGAGCGGCGCAGCGACTCTTTCTTTTCTGCCCAAGCGAATTGAAAAAATGTCAGGCAACTCAATTAAGCGCTCCAACACATTGTCTACGGCGAGATTTGATTGGCTGGCGACTAATACCGGACCTCCACCTTTTGCGCAGTGTTGTCTGATAATTTCGACGATTACACTTGTTTTTCCAGTCCCCGGCGGGCCTTGAATGCAAGATACGGCAGCATGTTCGCTAAGGGCGAGTTCGACGGAACGGCGCTGGGCGGAGTTCCTCTCGATATTAGAATTGAAAAAATTACTGATAGCTGCTGGCGAGAATTTCGGCACGCTTTGAGGTGCGCAAAGTGTGCGCTTAACGGATGACTTTATCGCGCTTTCGCGCATCCACCAACGCAGCGACCAGCGCTGAACATCAAATGGACGAGTATCTCGCTTGCTGACTAGGTGCGCTTCGAACGGGACTCGGGTTCCAGCTGGAATTTGAAGTTTAATTGAGGAGTCACCGCAATTAAAAATTTTAACTTTGCGCGGCTGGCTATCCGCACTTTCCAGCAAGTAAGCGCTCTTGGCTTCCTCCCAAAGGGCGGTTGATCCATGTGTGTCATAGGTGACCAAGCGTGCTTCGTCGGGGTCGATTGCTGGGTTTGAAATACGTAACGTTTGCGAGTCGCCGATCGATATTGACTGCTCAAGGTCAATAAAATCACGCATGTGCTGGAGTTCTTGGTTGAATAACTCCTCCGCTGCTTTCAGTTCTGCAAACTCTGCGTCCACGCGAGTTTGAGATTTTAGTGCAGAGAGAGCATCCGCGACCGCCCTGGGCGTGCCTCGTCGAACTAATCTGCGATCGAGATATACCGACAGTCGTTTTCCACGCAGATGCTCCGGTAGTGCGAGCCATATTTTGTCCTCGTCTCTGCGGATTCGACAGCGCCGCCTGCCTGTGCCAGAGCATGCGCGGCATGCTCCTCGAGTTTTACCACGGCGGTATTTGCCGCTTCCTCTGCACGCTTCGCACTTTATTGAAATTGGCTGCTCTTCCTCGCTGATCGACCACCGGAGGGATGACTCGGCTGGGATTTTTGCGCTCGGACCGTACTTGGCTCTGGCGGCCAAGTTTATTTTATCAGGTGCAAGAATGCGGCCGCAGTACAGCATCTTATTGTTGCCAAATTGCTCCACTGGAAGAATTGCGATGGGACTAAGATCGACATACATCCGCGGGGAACGTCCATCTTTCCCGGCAAAAATCCACAAGCTGATCGGGGGACGTTCGCTTGGCGTATTTAAAAAGGATCGAATGCTCGAATCGAGCGGCTCTTTGATAAAGCCGCGCAAAGCTAGCGCTGCAAGGTCTTCCTCAGATGAGCGTCGAATACTGCGCAGGTCGACGAAGACTGGAGTGGGGAAAAGGCGGGATAGCAGCCGCTCTCGAGGGATGTATACCTTTTCCGCTCTGTTTCTAAACTCCTGCATCTGAATCCACTGTAAGCAACCAGTTCGCTCGGGAAGAACGATCATTCCATTTTTCGCCCTGGTAATAAAGAGGGAAGCTGAGCTAGTCGTGTTTGGCTTAAAAAAAGAGGCCGGGACAGATTCAGGCCGAAGCTGTCCCGGCAGTGCGACGGGGTCGGTTAGGGTTGCAGGAATGCAGCTGCTTTCCTAGCAGCAAATCTTCTTTAAAACCTGTGTAACCGTTTCGTGGATTACGCTTTAATAGGTTGCATCATGTGTGCCAGAGCACAGTGAATTTTCGGTGACAATAAGTGTTTGCCGCGATCTCGCGATCTTATTGATTTTATCTGTATAAAAGGCCGAAAATTGTCCCGATTCAGCGAAAATTTAACTTCCCAGACCTATGGGGCGGGCGAGGACATTGGGTAACGAAGTGCAGCAAAGTGTGAACTAAGTTTCAGCTGCGGAGGAAGCGAAACTGGCTATATCACTGAAGCTGAAGATATTTGGGAGGAACGAGCGCCCGATGACCTACGAACTGCACAGCAGCCAAGAAAGGTGCGGAGGGTACGGCGGGCTGTCTCTGGAAAGTATCTGGACCCACCGTACCGCCCCGCTATATTCGTGTCCGTATTGGCTCTCGGAGGAGGCAGCGGGTGCATCAGGGCCGGAGCCACTGTGCACCCGCTGCATGTGCCTCTGAAACTTACTCGGTCCGTCTAGCGTCGTTTTGCACGCCAGACGTGAAGAGTCCTGTTTCCCACGTCAGGTAAATGACGGGAACGGGCCGGGTAGGATAGACCTGCCGGCTAGACGATCGTCATCCCAGCACGCTAGGCAGCGGCGGCCAGGTTGCACTCACGCCCGATCATGTGCGTGACGTTGCGCCAAGCCCTGTCCATACGGGCGGGGTTCCTGGCGCTGGCGTCGTTGTGGTTGATCATGGCGCTGGTCATGGACCGGAGGCGCTCGGGCTCGGCGGCGGCCATGTGCGGGAAGACGACGCGGAAGGCGGCGAACATGTCGTCAGCGGACGGGAACGCGTCGGTCGTGACGTCGTCCTTGGCCGTGATGATGCCGCGGTTGCGAGCACATCGGATCAGACGAGAGCCGGTGCAGTCTTCGCCAACCGCGTTGCCACCGTCGTCGTCGCTGCGCCACGGGACGGGCGCGGGAGACGAGCGCATGTCTGCGAGCAGATGTCTCAACATCAGAGGTCTCCTTATCCCTTATGGGACGCTAGGGTTACTGGCGTTCAGCGAGCAGACAATTATAACTCGCTGACTCAACGAAACCATTTCGCTGAGGCTTGGACCTGCCACGGGTACCGAGCTGCAAAGCGCTCCATTAGGAAGCACCTAGCAGCTCGGTACCGCGGCAGGACGCAGGGGAGAAAGAGTTACGGAGAAAAAACCGAAGGGCACTGTTCCTCGCGGCCTGCGTGGCACGCAGCGAGGTGCAGAATCACTTTTGCCTCATATCGGCGGTGGTAAAGAACAGAGATCGGTTCAAATTAAACTTATGCTCTCGGTCATAAATACGTCAATCCGCTCACTACCTGGCAAATTTCTTTCTAACGATCTCCGGATCACCCGTATGCTTATTCGGCGGCGATTTGAAGTAAGTGGCCGTGTGAAGCTTTGTTGCTGATAAGTAAGAACTTATTTTGCTACGAAAATACCGTCTATTTGCTTATGTATTTCCGCTGATGGAAAATAAGGGTCTGCGCTCATTGAAAGCCTTGATGGCGGGTAATAACCTGGCCAGTTTCTCGATGACCTAAGTCATCCGGGAACTGGCGGCCGATTCGTATTATCAAGGTTTTATCTCTTTCGTCCACAGCACTGCGCCCATTTCATTTCACCAGTGATCCTTTGATTGCAGGACTTCGCCTGCGTTCAAGGGATCTCTGGTGCTTAGCTATGACGCGTAAGTCCATGTCCGAAAGGAGGTTCTGCCATGAACCTGTTGTCCGTTGAAACCCGCAATGAAGTGTGCGTCATCACTCCTAGAGGTGACTCGCTGAGTACGCGAGACAATCTGGATGAGTTGTCCAGGGAGACGCATGCGATTCCGGTTGGGTCTGACGTGATCGTCGACCTGGCCAACGTCAGCCGCGACTACCAAGAGTGGGTCGGGGCTCTCATTGCGATGCACCGCCTCGTGACCGCGGCGGGCTACAAGATGGTGGTGTTCGGATCGAGGAACGGAATGGCAGAGAAGTTGGCCATCACGCGAATCGACAAGATCATCACCCTCGTCGAAACCGAGGCCGAAGCACTTGCGGAAGTGAGTGTCTGAAGTCTCCCCACCTCGTGAAAGGAGGATACCCATGCTTCGTGTCGAGAAAAAGGGTGCGACTTCGGTTGCTACCCTCCTTCGTGATGTTCGACGTCACAAGGAAAACGACGAGTTCAGCCGTGCGCTCGCAGCTCTTGTGATCGTCGGCGACGTCGTTCTGGATCTGGGAGGCAAGCGGCTGCATCGGGACAACCGAGGTCCGCTTGTTCACCTCAACCGGCGCGTGAGTGATGCGGGCTGCAAACTTGTCATCTGCAACGTTCACCCGGATCTGATGGAGAAGATTGAGACGGGCGGAATGAAATCCCTCCTCGTCATCACAGAAGATGAGGAGATGGCCCATGTCCAACTCGCTGCATGATCCGAGTGATCAGTTCGTCGAAACAGGGGCTTGGCAGTTTTGTCGCAGTGCCGGCATCCTATGCCTTGGCACCGTGAGTAGAAGGACTCGTTCTTCGGCCGCCAGCCCCTTTCTTTCAAACTTTCCAGTTCGCCGAGTCTCTGGATAAACAGTTCTCCCAATTTATTATCCCTGCTAGACTCCCCAATATGAGTGATTCCCCCCAGGTCCAATATCAAGACGTTAGATTTAGCCTGCCGATCGTGCTGCTGACATTTGGCTTGTCAGTTTGGTCTTTTTACACGGCTGCATTCACGGACGATCGCCTTACTCTCGCGTTAAACATAATTCTGGGAATTGTCTGTGCCCTGATTCTCTTAAATTACTTCGCGGTCATGGTCACAATTGATCCCTTTACTTTGTCTTGGCACTATGGGTTTGGGCTAGCAGGTAACAGCGTGGATCGGCGCTATATCGAAGGCGCCTTTATCGGCAGAAACAACCACTTTAGCAGCTGGATTTTCAGCCCCTTCAACCCTAAGTGTGTTGTCGCGGTTACGCGCGAAGGGCAGAAGATTTACCTTCCTTGCTCCGATCCTTTGGAATTAGCGAATGTCCTCAGCGGCCGTTGATCGGTCTTACGTCGATTTTTTAAGGCGCTCAATTAAATCGCTGTATGACGCAAACTGATGAGCAGGATCAATCTCGTAGTCACTGCCTTTTTCGTTAAAGCACAGCGCATTCCACCCCGCTGAACGCGCGCCGTGATAATCAGTTTCAACATTGTCCCCGATATAGAGGAGTTCTTTTGCCTCGAAACCTAGCCTTTCCCTAACTATGTCGAAGCAGCGCGGGGATGGCTTTTTATAACCAATCTCAGCCGTTGGAATGACGTGGTCAAAATGAGAGGCAATCTGCATGTCAACTAGGAGGCGGCATATGCGGCTGTCGTTGTTTGAAAGGACTCCGAGAACCATATCTCGCTCAGCGAGATAACCGACAAAGGCTAAAACGTCCTTCTTCAGAGCCCGGCTTCGCGCATATGCAAATTCTTCGTAGATCGAATGGTATAATGTGTCTCTAATGGGTTCTCGGCAAACGTCGTCTAGCAGCAGTCCAATAAACTTTATCCACATAGCTTTTTCACGCTGCGGGCTGGTTGTGTAGTTGCCGGCTTCGTTGCGGTATTCGAGCCTGATGCTGTTCCAAACGTCAATTACTCGAGAGTTGATTGAATCAGCACACAAATCTACATTATGGCGTTTGGCGACGTCGGCATACAATTTGCCGAGACTGCCGTTAAGTTCCACGATCGTGTCGTCGGCATCAAAAAACACCGCTTTAATTTGACCCAAAAAGTTCATGACTTATCCGCAATTGCCAGGTCGATTTCTTGAAGTAGCTTGTGGATTACTTTGTCGGCGTCAGCATAGTTATCGGCTGCGTACTGGAACAAAGCCTTTGCCTCCGCTAAGTTTCCGCACTGTACGAGTTTTTGTGCTCGAGTAATAGCCATTTGATATTCAAGCGCAGAGCCTTTCCAGTTTTCGATCGATGAGTTTTCCGGGCTATCTAGCAAGCTGAGCTCAACGTTTGCGGGTTTAGTGGTTGATTCGCTTTCTTTCTTGAGAGACACAATGTGCGCCACAATGCCTTCATGTGGCTTAGATACGTTTCCAATCGGATGAATAAGTTCTTCGACAAGCTCGATGCTAAATCCGCATAATGCGCAGGCGGTGGTGAATTTCTTCAAGTCATAGGAGCGAACTGCCAGGGTGTCTTGGTCGATTGTCGCTTGCTCGGTTCCTAAATACAGTTGAAACCGCATGACTCGTCCGAGACGAAGTATTCTGCCGGCTTCATGTAAGAGGCACGCAAAAATTCCCGTTGGGACGATGCCAAGCGTTCCATAAGAATAAATCAAATCGACGGAGTTGCTTTCGATCTCAAGCAGATCAGAACCATCCACAAGGATAGTTTCAACGCTGCCGCTTAGGCCGCGAGACTTGATTAATAGGTTTGCGGCATTGAGTGCGTCTTCTGATACATCGACTCCAACTACCGATTTAAAATACTTAGCAGCGGGGATTAACATTCGGCCGATGCCGCAGCCGATTTCCAGTACGCGCTTGTTGGCAGTATCGGTGATTTCTTCGCCTAGCAGCAGAAGCAGATCGCGCTCACCTGATGCCAGCATTTGTTCATCTGAATCGACCGCCTCACTCATCCACATTCTGCGGTCGAGCGAGATACGGCGATTCCAGTCGCGTCTAAGTATGGCGGCTAAGCCCTTATACTTATTCTCTTTTGTGTTCATCTGTTCGAATTAGATCTTATCTTAGACAAGTCTAAGAGATTCTCTGAAGCGGCGCACCTCCTAACGCTGATTGGAGGGTGGTTAGGCACAATGCGGTGTTTTAGATAGGGGACTAGCCATGAAAGAACATCTAGATTTTCGCTGCAAATGCTTGTTTGTTACAATCACCTGCTTGTTTGCGATCGCAGCATCAACAATTACGACCAGTCTGTTGGTCGAGTTCGTACTGTAGTCTTAAGTCAATCTACTAAGAAGTAGCATTTTCCTTGGATACGGAGATAGTGACCTTACTATCCATTGTTATCGGTACCGTCATGTCTTTCGGAATCGACTCACTGGCCTTGATCGAAATTGTTCCGGACAGGGCTTGATTCAGAGAAGCTTCGACAGGCATCCCGGTTGAGAGATCGATCTTCATTTTTCCTGTTTGTGTTCCGGAGAGCTCTTGAGACATTGGCGCGTCGCTGTTAGCACTGCTTTCGGAGCTAATCTTCGACGATACATCTATATCAGCTGCTGAGTCGCTCGCACCAACTAAAGTCCACTTATTTGCAATTGACATTCCGGCGCCTTGAGCCATGTCGAAAGTACGTTCCCAGCTGTCTCCTATTGAAAGCGGTTTTGCAGGGTAGAAGCCGAATGTTTGGCGGAACGTTGTAAGGAGGCTTTTTTCGTTGAAATGCTGCTCGAGCGCATGCTTAACCTTAGCCGCCTTCTCCTCTGGTTCGTTTTCCAGCTTAAGCTTTGCGACCATGCTGGCCAGAAGTTCGTCCACTCCGCGAACAGCTATCGGTTGACCGGCCTTGTCCAATACTAAAACAAAGCTTTCGCCAACGATTTCTGCGAATCCGCGGGCCATCGGATGGATTTCTGAATTTGGCTGTCGGGAGTCGAAATCTATTGTGAATTTCGGATGCTGCTGTTTGAATTTGCTCCAGTCGTAAGTTATTTTAACGCCAGTTTCTTCGTCTGCTGTTTCCACTACGCTGAGCGTCATCCCCATCGCGATGTTGGCGACTATTTTGGTCTGCTGACCTCCTAGTGTCTGGACGACGTTCTGATCGGTCGAGAATTCCATTTTGAAAACATCTCCGGGGTGGAGATTCGGTTTGATTTGAATCGTTTGTGCGGCAGTGCTGGCATGATCGCTGGACTGCTTTGTGTCTTTGCTTTGGCAGCTGACCGGCAGTAGTAGAATGAAGACAGTTGTTAAGAGAAAAAATCGTAGCTTGGTCATGTTTTTCGCGCTTCGCTTAGTCTTTGCTGCTGGTATGATTGGGGTTCTAAAAGTAGAACTACATTTAACAGGACCGCTGCGGGGTGTCCATCTATACGGTCTATTAGAACTAAAGTGGTGTGAATTTGGCAGGGGAGTTGCCTGACAAGCAGGGATTGGCACTTTTTGATTTCGACGGAACTATTACGTCGAGAGACTCCTTTTTGTACTTTTTATTTTTCTCACAGCCATTTTGGCGTTTTTGTTTTTGCTCATTAATTCTATCTCCGGTTGTGTTGGGATACTGGCTGAGGCTGCTAAATAACAATACAGCTAAACAGCTTGTTTTGAGGGTCGTGTTCGGGGGCTGTTCACCGGAAGAGTTCCGCAGCACTGCGCAGAGCTTCGCCGAAGAGCGACTTCCGGCTCTAGTTCGGCCCGAGGCAGCGGAGCGAATTGAGTGGCATCGCCACTTAGGGCACCGAATTATTGTTGTCAGTGCTTCGCTCGAAGACTATCTCCGGCCTTGGTGCGAGAAGCAACAGCTCGAACTCATCGGCTCAAGGATGGCGGTTGCAGATGGGGTAATGACCGGTAGGCTCGAAGGCAGGAATTGCTACGGACCGGAGAAAGTGCGGCGAATCCGGGAGGTAGTAGAGCTTTCGAATTATGACATTACCTTTGCCTACGGAGACAGCAGAGGTGATCGTGAGATGCTAGAGCTTGCGGACACGCGATGCTACCGACGATTCTGACTATGTGCTAGGTTGTCAGGCGATATGACCCAAACTGAAATTGCATATCTCGGTCCGGAAGGGACTTACACAGAGCGTGCTCTAAAGGAGCATTTCCCATCCGTGCGCAGAAAGGCCTACCAAACAATTGCGGATGTGGTTGAGGCAGTAGCTGATGGCTCCGCTGCCGCCGGCTTCGTTCCGTTTGAAAACGTATTGCAAGGACCAGTGGTGGAAACTCTGGATCATCTCCTTGCTCATAAAGATAGTATCCGAATAACAAACAGTGTGTTTTTGACGATTTCTCATGCCTTAGGTGCCCCCGAGGGCGCAAACCTTGGCGGACTTACGCGAATATATTCCCATACGCAGGCGTTGAGGCAATGTTCACAGTTCTTAAGGACCTCTGCACCACAGGCTTCAAGCGAAGCAGTAAGCAGTACTGCATTAGCAGCGAAGATGGTGGCCGACTCAGCAGATTTGTCCTGTGGTGCAATAGCTCCGAAGGAAACTCTTCAACTTGCAGGACTAAATGTTCTTTCAGAGGATATCGGCGATAGCAAACAGAACAAAACCCGATTTGTTTTACTTAAGCGCGCCGGAGAGGCTGAAGATATTTTGGCGGGCTCTGGGCCATGGTCGACTACGATTGCCATAGAGCCTGGACGGGACAGACAGGGATTGCTCTACGACCTGTTGGGAATTATCAGTAAGCGCTTCGATGTTAATCTTCTGTCGATTCACTCTCGACCCGATACTCGGGGTGGTTTCGTGTTCTTTATTGATCTCGAGGGCAGGGTCGGTACTCCGGCGTTGGATGATTGCCTTGAAGCTCTCGACGAGTATTGCACCACTGAAACTGGCAAAACGGCAGGTGTGTCTGTTCTAGGGTCGTATATTCGTGAGCCATTTTATACCCGTTCAATTCGAAGTATCGGAATCATTGGTGGACTGGGTCTAATGGGGCAGTGGTTTGGCAAATTGTTTTCCGAGTTGGGTTTGGCCGTTCGAATATCAGACACAGCAGGCGGAGAACCGCTGGAAGCGCTTTGTGCTGAGTGCGATGTGCTGCTGCTCAGTGTCCCAATGGCATCCGCAAAGCAAGTTATCGATCAAGTTGCACCGCTTGTTCGTCCGGGCCAGCTGATTGCCGAGAACTGCTCAATTAAGAACAGTTCACTACCACATATGATTCAGGCGCTGCCGGAGGGCTGTGAAGTTCTTGGCGTCCACACGATGTTCGGCCCGCAAACCGAAGATCTTCGCGGTCAAAACGTAGTGATCACCTCGACTGAAAGATCGGGAACTAAGGCTCAAGAGCTTGAAGATTTGTTTTACAAGTATGGAGCGAATATTCTTCACGCAGATATCGCCCATCACGACAAAGTCTCAGCATATATTCAAAGCTTGTACCATCTTGTACTGATTGGCCTTGCGGAAGTCATGCGGTCTGAGTTTACTTCTGCCGAAGACCTTGAAAAATTTAGCACTCCCAATGCCAGGGCGTTGTTTGAACCAATGAAGCGCATCGTGCGTCAAAGAGATGAATTAATTCGCGATTTGCAGACGCTGAACGATCAGGCGCCGCAAACGAGACAGCTTTTTTTGGATACATTTTCGGAGCTTGTGAAAGCGCTCGATGATCACGACATAGATCGCTTACTGACAAGTGCTCGAAGAAGTGAAGAGTTTCTCAGCTAATGTTTCGCGTAGTCTTTTTTCTGCTGCTTTTTACCTTTGGCCTGACCTTTGTGACTGGCAGTAAGATTGGTGCACACATAGGTGCGATATTCTTCTGCGGGCTAGTGTTATATCTAGTGTTGAAGGTTGCGATTGATATATGGCTGCATTTTCGCAAGAGAGAGGAGGACCACGACGCATTTGCCTCTGTGTTGGGGGAGCAGCAGGTCGAGTCTTATACGAATATCGATGCGTATGCCCGTCGCCGCGGAATCAAGACTTCTGAGCGAGAAAAACGCTGAATGGATAACCTTGGAGTATCTGGGTTACCTGAGTAAATCCAGCGCCGAATAGCAGTTCTTCGTTTTGCTTACGGGTGAAGGGAACTAAGAAGCCATCGAGTGCCCGCTTCTTTTGTTCGATCTCGGTTTCGCTATACCCATTTCTTCTTTTAAAGTCGTAGTACAGCGTTTCCATCAGAGCGGCTGTGTTTTTATCTTCAAACTTAAGTTTTTCTGCCAAAATGAAAATTCCCCCTGGCACCAGCGCGTCGAAGACGCGCCGTACAGTTGCCGAGCGAGAATCCGGATTAGAGAATTGGAGTGTATAGTTCATCATTACTACGGACGCGCGCTCGAAGGTGGTTTCCTCGACGGCGGAGTTTGTTAACTCAACGCGATCGCTGCAGCCCGACATTTCAAGTTTAGCTCGGCATCGCTCGAGCATGTCAGGAGAGTAATCCGTGCCGACAATTCTTGTTGATTTGAAAGGACATCCTAAAGCAAGAGATACCAAAGTTGTGCCGGTTGAGCATCCGACGTCGTAAATCGCAGTGTCCGGCTGGGCGTGTCTCAGGGCTAAGGTAACGGCAGCTCGCTGGAGCTCCCAATATAGGGGAATCGAGCGCTCGACCATATTGTCAAAGCATGCGGCAACCTTCGGGCCGAAGCGAAAAGTTTCACTGCCGCTTTCTTCGTCTGAAAATACTTTGTCCTCTCGGGTAGTCATGCTCTTCTCCATTTGGCGTGGGGTAATACTGGAGTAATTCCTTCTCAATCACAAGGCTTGGAACTTGACTCGAAGCTCGGCTAAATACTATGTAATCGAGGCGATTTTTGGGAATAAATATGAATCGAGAGTTCAAAATTGCTGCGCTTTACCAATTCGGAGAGCTTCCAGCGGATAAATTGGAATCCTGGGCGCACGAGCTAGAGCAGTTCGGCCGCTCCCGAGGGGTAATTGGTTTGTTGCTGCTTGCCGTTGAAGGCATCAACGGAACGGTTGCAGGCCCGAATGAAGCGCTAGATGCCTTTGTCAGCCAAGTTTTCACGACGATCCCTTTAGCTGTTCCTGAGATTAAGTTTAGCAAAGCAGATCGTGCGCCTTTTCCTCGACTTAAAGTTCGGGTGCGGGAAGAGATAGTGACCTTTCGCGCGGAGCTCCCAGCTCCCGATATAAACGATGATTCCCACCTCTCCCCTGCTGAGTGGCAAGGCTTGCTGGAATCTGAAGAGAATCTAGTACTGCTTGATACCCGCAACTACTACGAAACCGAGCTCGGTATGTTTGAGGGGGCGCTAGATCCTAAAATTGATTCCTTTACCGACTTGTCTGATTTTCTTGATCGGGCAGCAATCCCTAAAGAGCAGAAGGTCTTAATGTATTGCACCGGTGGAATTCGCTGTGAGAAAGCTGCGCTCGAAATGAAGCGGCGCGGCTATGAAGAGGTCTTTCAGCTGCAGGGCGGAATTCTTAATTACCTGGCGCATTATCCAAACGGTAAGTTTAACGGCGAGTGCTTTGTTTTCGACCATCGGGTTGCTGTGGACGGAGACTTGGAACCGAGTAGGCGCTACCACCTTTGCCCACACTGTGGAGATCCAGGCGACCGTATCGAGACCTGTCCAAATTGTGGCGGAATATCGAAAGTTTGTGCGGAATGCGTTGAAAGGGATCCAGTGCTGGCTACTTGCTCAAAGAATTGCGCCTATCATGCGCGCTTAGCTAGAGATCGTGAAGTTTCGTCACCTAAGTAGCCATTTGACTGCAGCTGTGATGTGCAGAAATCCTAGAACATGGTGTTTCCATTCCCAGGCCCTGATCCACTGGAAGGCGGCGAGCTTTTGCCGGGATCGGTGAGGGAGCCCGGGTCGCTGCCGTCCTTTCCGTCAGCGCCGCCTGGATCGCCGCTATGAGCGGACTGTTCACCGGTTTCTACGCTTTCGCCTGTTCCGCCGCCATGACTCGCAGAACCAACGCCGTCAGGCCCACCGGTTCCGTAATCTTTCTTGGTTCCATCTAGAATAAATTGAGGCATCTCGGCCCCGACCATAGCTGAGCCCGCAGTGAGATACGCCAACTCCGCCTGCTGTTTCACGAAGGCGACAGAGTTTATGCAAATAAATACCGCCACTGCAGCAATTGCTTGATATTCAATCAGGGTAGCACCGCGCTCGTGGCTTAGTTTTTTGCGTAGCTTCTTTAATTCATGCTTCATAACATATTCCCGCCGTCAGCCCGCGATCGCCCAGATTTACTTGAAGGTTCCACCCATTCCGACATTAGCAATTTCTTCAACAGATTCGCTTGTGCCGCCGCCCCATTCGAGGTCGCGCTGGCCGTCAGGATCTCCCGGCGATTGCTGTGAGGTGATTTTTTCCGATGCCTCCGAGAATCCGACCATGGCAGTTCCCGCGTCAACAAAAGTTTGTCCGGACTGTTGCTGTACGTAGTGAATCGAATTTAAGCAGATGAATAAGCCAAGCGCGACAACGGTTTGGTATTCAAGGATTGTTGCTCCTTTGGAGCAGCCTGCTTTGCTCAAGACTCTTGCGATTTGTTTCTTTCCCACTTTATTACTCCCAACGAAAGCACCCTTGCGGGGCCCCGACTATCCACTTATCAACTAATCTCCTTAAATCACTTCAGTATTTTTTAAACGGCTATCCGTAATTGTTCGGATTGGGCCGAATCTGGCCCAAGCAGCCGCTAAACTGTAATAATTTCCTTATTCTCCGCCTGCTTATACTCCTTGGTAGACCAGCTGTACGAGGTGAAAGCGACAATCGCACCGGCGGTTTTATTCGGGTCCGGGTTGATATCTCGGTCGTACTTGGCGATGAAATTGCGAACTTTGCTGTGAAACGCCCGACCTTCTTTGAATAGCCAAGCCCTAATTTTTGGAACGTCTTCGACGTAAACGTTATCGTAAACAGTGCGATTGTGGTGGTTGCGGGTTTCCTGCTCTTCGTAGATGTTTTCCTGAACCGCCTGAACGATATTGTTTACATCTTGCGCCAGCATTTCGTATGCGCGGTCAGGATTTTCCCTAATCTGCTCTCTCGGCTGAACGAGAAATGCCTTGCCTTCAATTACCTCGACCATACCCGCACGCTGCAGCTCAAAAAGAACGGCCTTGTGGCCGACGTTCTTAGTGACCAGCTCAACAAGTTGTTGAAATTCAGAATTTTCTCCAGAAATTGTGAGAGGTTTCGCCTTCCAGGTTTTAGTTAAGAACAGGTTGTCGCTCTCCCACTGCCCAATCACCCGCATGATTACACTTGGACGATCGTCGATCGGCTGGCGGCTTTTGTAAATTCTAGTTACCTCTTTTCTATTTACGCCTGTCATTACAGCTAACCTACTAACCGTCACTTTGTTGTTGTTTCGCGCGATCTCCTTCGCGGCGACATCAATCAAGACTTCCTTAAAAGCTTCGATATAGTCCGCATAGCTAAACATTTTGCGGATACAGAAATGGGCAGCCGGCGCGAGCAGCAATTTTAGAAAATCCCGCTTCCTATTCCTGTCGAGCATTGCCATTATATTTTGCGCTCCATTCCCAAATATTATTACGAAAAATCGGGCATCTGTGCCCTTTTCGAGCACTCTGCCTGGCCGTTGAGACACTTAACTATGGACAATTACATACTAATTATAATCGATTTACGAATTGCCCGCAAGGCGACGACCTAGGTTTTACTTGCAGGGCTAATTATTTTTTGCGCTTTTTTCGCAAAAAAAGTCACGCTGGGGAAGGGCCGGCTAATAACGAAATTAGAGCGAGCGGGAAGCGATTTCTTTTTGGCACCACTTACTCGAAGCCAGGGGACAAGTCTTTCTCCGAGACTAATCCCTCCCTCTAACCCTGATGTCCCCTGGCGCCCTTTTTTTTGGTTGAGGTCGGAACGATGGAAGGATGTTTGAAAAAGGTTGGGAGATTTTATTTTGCTGCGACGATTGCAGCGGTCGGCTTAAGCGTGAATGTCGCGTCGGCTCTTCCACCGCATCCTCAGGATGCTCAGGATACAAAGGACTACGCTGAGGATACGATTAACAAATTTCCACAGCATCAATCCAACTTCGGTCAGAACAAAGCTGCCGATTTCGCAACGACGGGCCAGTTCTGGCAGACTGACCGCTATCAGGATCACCCATGGTTGGACGGCAATCCGGACTTCATCCAAGCATGGCTCAGTGACGATACGAACGCAATTCTAGGTACTGATTTTGCCGGCTGCCTAGATCCTCAAATCGTCGCAGTAATTCCAGTCTATATTTGGTACATCAACAAGCTCTACCTAATTATCATCTTCGACTATTGGTGGCCGGAAGTTGTCGCAGAAACTGGCGACTTTGCCATCGGGTCATTTCTTACAGGCCAGCTCAGATCTACGCTGCTCAACTTAAAAGAGCAGCTAATGCCCGCAGTAATCCAGCAGCTTAAAACGACAGCAGGAGAGCAGGCGTCAAACTGGGCCAGCTTCAACAATCTACGTAATGCGCCGGGGAACAAAGGCCACAGCCATATGGACGAGTCGCCGCTGGCATTCATGACTCATCGAAACTATGAAGCGCATATCTATCGCACAGCGTTTAGTTTTCTTGTTGCGCAGTTGGCGGAGGAGCAAGACTGGGATCAGCTGCAGTGTCTAGCTGACTGCCTTAAGTATGATAGCGAGACATTTCCAATAAACTGGTCTGAACTAATTTCGCCCTTGTGGCGCATCCCTGAGTTGTCGATAGCTCGGCTCGGTGACGAAGACAAGTACGATGATATTTATGAAGACGTTGTTCCATACTCACTCCTGCCAGGCTTGATGTATCACGGAACCTCAATGAGCCCGCTGCTGCCGCATTCCTCGGGGCCAAAGATAGGTATCGGACTAAATTTAATGACCTGTGGTTCGTATCGTGTCTCAGAGATGGATAACAAAGTGAACTACATGATTCCTACCATCCTGGAGAATGATGATGAGGAGCTTGCACTGAATTGTTATCACCAGTCGGTCGGGCAGTTGTATCCGCTGATTGGCACCGTTGATTCGGATTCAGCGCGGACAGCTCCGATTGCTGCCGCCCGCCGTATGTTCGAATGGCAAAGTATGAGCCTATGGGACGACGATTTGAGACAGAACTACTACAACGACCGACATGAAGAGAATTTGTGGAGAATTCCAGGGCAAACGACTACTCTCAAATTTGGCAAGCGCAAACCAGACAAGATGCAGCGTATCTTTCCAGAGCCTTCGAAGTGCTTCGAGATAAACGACGCTGATGCCCGAAACACCAGCCTCTTCCCCAAAGGAATGTATGAGAAAGATCAAGAAGGAGTAGGGATTCAGAAGTTAGTTCACTGGAACCGTAGGCGCTGTCGCATTGTAATTGATGTGTTTGAAGCGGACTGCTTCAAAGGCTACCCGTTGGAAGAGTAGATATGTGCCGGGGTAGTTTTTGGTTAATGTCGCTTGTTGCTTCCTGTCTGCTGTGCGAAACCGCATGGGCTCAGTCGGAGCCGGGAGGTTTCTTCAGCCAGGATTTTGTGCGGGAAGGTGCTTTTGGGAAACAACGATCTGCTCGTCGTCAAGCGCCAGCGGCCAAGCCGCCGCGTCAGCAGGTGGAAGCTGAGCGCAATGTGCCGTCTAAAAGCCCAGACAGCGAGGTTGGCGGTTTCGCGATAGAAACCTATGGCGACTCGGAAGCCGCGGTGATCTCGCATTCAAGCGACATTGTCAGCAAGGCGAGAGGTCTTTCGGGTGCTCGTGCGCAGTTGCGCCGCCAAGAGTCCGTACAGAAACCCGTCGAGAAGCCCACGGCAGAAGTGGTCAGCATGGTAGTATTAGCGGAGAATCGTGCGCACTTGGCAAAATCTGTGCGGCGGTTCGCGCAAATATCTCAAAGGTACAATGTCCGGCTGGGAGAGCTGCATATCGTCGCGGGGAGCTCCACAAGTCCCGCAGCTGCGCTCACGCTTCTAAAGGACAAAGAGCTAAGTGAAAACTTGGCCGACTTAAGTTCGCGGGGCTTGGTAATAAAACCATCACTTTCCGTTCCGCAGCAGTACCGCTTAAAGGCTTCGCCCGCGTGGATTGTTAGGCGGGGAGGAAGAGACTACGTCTACCAAGGAGACGTTAATCCCGAAACTTTTATCGCCGCTAACTCGGAAAATCGAATTGGCGAGTGAGATGAAAAGGTTGTTTATAAATATTCTCATGGTCGCTTCAGTGGTTTTCTTCGCTGGCCAGGTTGCGGCTGAAGACCGGGAAGCAGAGTTGCGGCTCATCGAGCAAACCAAGGAATTTCGTAGTGGGCAGGGCAATCAGGATACACAAACATCAATCGATAATGAAGTTCCGGTAATTTACGGCGAAGTTAGAAGCAGCGGCTTTACGTTTCCTGCAAGTGGCAGAAAAGCTGACGCCAATCGGATATTTGAACTTATGGGAGTTCCAAAATCCGAGCGCAACAGGCTTGGAGCGGAGATGGTGAAAAAGCTCCGTGGTAAGCTGGATCGATATGCAGTACTCAAACCACTTCCAAGTTGCTCTGAAACTCGAGTGAGAAAAGTCCCAATTCATGCCAAGAGCTTCGGCGCAAATGTGATCGACCGCTTATACTACTCGCCAGACGATGCTAACCAAAAGCGTTATGCCGAGTCGCAGGCAGTGGAGATAGTGCCATACGTAAACGGGTCATCGATAAGCGTGCTGGATTCCTCGAGCGACAAGCGCGCAATGCTGGCTGTATGGCTAAAGGTGCGATGTTTGCCCACGAGAACGTTCTTCGGTTCTACTGCTGGCGAGCGTTACCTCGTCTACGAAGAAGTTGACGCCGAGAGCGCCCTAAGTGGGCGCTAGTTATTTCGCCTAAGGAGTTTAAGCTCCTGTCTTGCGGGGTCCAAGGCATTTACCAGCCGCTTTCCAATTGGCAGGGGCTCGCCCCAGGCTAGACACGCAAGCTGTTCTGCGGCAAGTGGGGCAGAAGAGATTCCGTGCGAACCGTGACCGACGCTGATGTAAAGTCCGGGAAATCTAGTATCACTCGGATAAGCAGATGGCTCCAATTTGGGATTTGACTTGGAGAATGCAAGTTTAAGATGATCGGCGACTGCCAATTGACCGACAAGCGGCAACTTGTCAGGTGTTTGAGCACGAAAGCTGGTGCGACCGTTTGCCTTGCTATTGTTAAATATTAATTCGGGCAAGTGTTCAGCCGTGCGCTTCAGAAGCTCGGAATGATCGGAGTGGCGCAGAGATTCGTCGAGGTCGTCTCGGTCGAAGGTTGATCCGATTACATGCGTTCCCCCGACAGCGGGCAATATATAGCCGCGATGGCAAATTGGTATTCGAACTTGGCTGGACTGGGGAGTTTGATCGACGAATGCAAGTTGCCCACGGACGCTATAAATTGCCAATTTTCTAGTCTGAGCAAACTGGGATGCAGCGAATGCGTTCGCAATAATAACCGCATCTGCTGCGCCAACGATATTCCCACTATCGTCCAGGACAATCCACTCATCCTGGGTGCGCTGTATTTCGATCGCTCGAGTGTTCACCACTACCCCGGACGAAGCTGAAACTGCGGAAAGTAAACTGTTACAGTAAGTCCGAGGGTTCACGCTTCCGGCGGAGGGGAATAGAAGTGCATCGCGCAGGCACTTAGTGCCAGCTGCGTCTGACGCCTCCGCTGCGCTGAGCTTTATGGCGTGATGTGGATGGTAAGCGACTTCGTCAAAGTTGCTCAGAACGTTAGCGACACTGTCCGCGACTGCTAGACGCAATGCTCCAGTGCGATCTTGAATGATCGATTTATCTAAGTTGTGGGCTTGTCTCAAAGAATATTGATAAGCAGTATCGGAAAGCTCCTGACGGTAAGTCCAGTTTGACGTGGGGTGAGGCATAACTATCGCGGTCGGATTACCTGAAGCTCCTTCTGCAATTTGTGCGCTGCTTTCGATTAGAGTTACATGGGAGCCGCGAATCGCAAACGATCGGGCTGCTGCTGTTCCAGCGATTCCACCGCCAATAACAATTGTCCGCGCAGGATTAAGAGACTTGTTCCCCGTTTCCTTTTCGATCCTTGCGCATAGCATGTCGCGCTTGAAGCCAAAACCAGGACGCTTTTCAAATGAGAAACCCGCTGCTGAAAAATTGTCTTTGACAGTGCGTGCCGCAGAAAAGGTTGCAGCGGTTGCGCCCGGTCTGCTGAGTTCAGCGATCTGTCCAAAAACATCCGCTCCCCAAAGCTCGGGATTTTTAGCGGGCGCGAATCCATCTAAGAACCAAGCATCGACTTGAGCAGATAGCTGCGGGAGCGTCTCTCGGGCATCACCATAAACAAGAGTAAGCGAAGCGTTACAATTGTCGAAATGTAGACGGTGAAATCCAGGGGTCGGTACTGGTAAGCGTTCGCGAAGTGCTGTGGCTTCAGCAGCAATCTCAGGCCAGTGATTTAATGAGCGCTCAATAACGGACTCATCTAAAGGAAATAGTTCAAAGGAAATATAGTGCAGTCGGCCGCGACCAGTTTTGCGCCATTCGTTAATAGTGGCGCAAAAGTTCAATCCCGTTCCAAACCCCAACTCACCAATCACGAATAATTCCTGATCGCGCCAACGCTGCGGAAGATTGTTTCCCAAAATGAATACGTGTCGAGACTCAGCTAAACCGCCGTCGAGTGAGTAGTAGACGTCATGAAAGCGAGTGGACTCTGGCACGTCGCCGCCGCGCCAGACGATGTCCGAGTTCATTGTTTGTTCGCCTGGCTGTTAGGACGAAGAATCATCCAATCAAACACCAGTGAGTGGGCGGGAATTTTACTGCCAATGTTTGCGGGTTCCGCACGAAAGATTAGCGAGTTCAAACCGACCTGCCAAAGTTTCGGCTCCACGACAAACTGGTCCACCGAAAATGAGTTGGCTTTGGGTGTTATGGTTCCGATCAATCTATCATTAAGGAATATTTTGAGATTAACGCCGCGTGTAGGATTTTCGCCTCGAAGGTAAGCGGACTTAATTGCAACCTTGGTTCCAAGTTCTCTGAATGCAAAGTCTCCGCGCACTAGGAAGCCTGCAGTAGCTCCGGTCATTTTTCGAACGGGTCTGCGATGCAGGCTGCCTGCACTTTCCCATCCATATAGCGGGGAGAAGTTCTCACTGCCGAACGCGATAGGTCTTTTGCTTGGCAGAAATACACCTCCCATTGGTTGCCCGTAATTTAGAGCGGCAAGCCAGCGCGGTCGATCCCAGTGCGGAGGGAAGAACGCATACTCATCAGGTGAAGTTGAATTTACAAGTTCAATTCCACGATGAAAGTCGGTAAGCACTACACCGGAAAAATTACTTGTGGCGGTCGCTGCCTTTATTTCCTGAATTTCGGTCGCCTTGATAGTTCGATCGCGAAGCATATGTAGGTAAGCGCGTTCATCCCAAGAAAGCTTCCCCTGGTAAAACCAATAGAAATTCTGTTTGTCCTCAGCGAGCACTGAATGTGCCAGCAAATCGACATCTAGGCGTCCTTTCTCTGACAATACGGCTTTGCTAACGTGCCACAAGTTTTGTGCAGTTAGATAATATCCGCAAAGTAGAATTAAGCTAAGTGCATATGAAGGGACAGGGAAACGGGTTTCGCTATTCAGCCAAGTGTTAAGCCGTTTCAAAGCGAATTGAGTGCCGTGAGATAATGATAAAGCGATCAACAAAGCGGCAGCAGGCGCGGCTGGACTGATGTACCAGGTCAGTCTTGAGGCCATGAAACTGTAAAAGACTACTGGAACGACGGCCCAGCAAAGCAGATACAGGGCAGCTTTGCTGCGTTGGAAGATTGCTAAGTAGAGTGAATAAGCCAGGCTGACTAAGATCATCAGAGGTGGAAAGTATGCTCCGTCCGAAAAAATGCGGATAAGGTAGAAATCCGGCTTGTCGGTATTGTGGAAGCCGGAAACCGCGCGCTCGATTACCTCAAGTCCGATCAAGTTCTGGCATGCGCCGTTTGAAAACATGCAGTGGTATAAAAAATACGGAGCAGAGACTAGCGTCGTGCAAGCTGCAACGATCCAAATAGAAAAGCTAGCTCGCTTCCAAAGTTTGGGAAGGCTGAAGCTAAGCACCGCAAACACGGCCAGCACTATCAATGGTACAATACCCGCGCCGGATTTGGTTAAAATACATAGCCCCGACGCTGCTCCCCCGGCGACTGACCAACTTACTATGTTGCGTCGAACATCATCCGGTTTGTCGAGAGCAGCAAACACTTTCCACGCGCAAAACATAACAGCGGAAAATAGCAGCACTAGCAGCGAATCAATCACTGCCATGCGTGGTCCGTGATTGAGCACATAAGCACTGCAGCCAAACATCAGCGCTGGCGCTAGGAGTCCAACCAAGCGAGATGAGAACATTGAGCGGGCGAAGGCGTACAGGAGTAGGGCCAGCAACAAACCGCAAACTGCATCGGGGGCACGCAGCGCAAAGTTGGATTGTCCGAGCAGTGAGGTTGCGATTGGAGTTAACCACATGCGCAGGGGGGGTTTGCCGAAGAAATACGAGTTGTCGACCAGTGGCCTAAGGTAATCACCACTGGCCTCCATGCCCTGCGCGGCGCGAACGTAGATCGTTTCATCACCCATGCCGATTGAGGGACTGCTGAGATTGGTAAAGCAGATGAACCCGACAGATATGGCAATCGCTAAGACGTCAAGTAAAGTTAAAAGTAAGTTCGCCCTAGAGGTGGAGTGTGCCGTAATGGGCTTTTCTACAGAGAGACTATAGCTCTCAAGTGGACCTGAAATTTTGCGCGCTAAATTCGACTGCATCTGCCTGCCCTTAGAAGTAGGGACATATATATGATGGGGTATTGGCAATAGCAAGCTGTCAGTGCAGACTTACGCGAACCAGATTTCCATGATGGCGTTGAACCAGCGGCTGGCCATTTTTAACTCACCCGAATCGTTCGGATGAATATTATCAAAAGTGTCCGAAGATACGAAAAATTCGTGAAATTGATCGACGACTCTAACGGGAGACTCGGCAGTGGAGAGGGAGTTGGCCAGTTCGGGTATTCGCTTATTGAAGCTCTCAATTTCGTTTCGCGCTCTGCTCGACGGAATGATTTGTGCCAGGAGAATTCGCACCTTGGGATTGGCTAATCGAAGTTCGTTAATGACCTCTTCCATCTCCGCAAGTGTAGAGTCTACGCTTTGAGACTGAAAAATATCGTTTGTGCCCAAATGAACTAGTGCCAGGTCGGGTACATTCTTGTGAGCCCATTCGGATATGTATAACAAAATCTGATCTGCTCGGAAGCCCCAGTGCCCTTCGTGGTCTTGATCAAAATCGGTGGTTTGCAGCAAGCGTTCGCGGCTGTGCACCACTCCATCAGATACCCCGTGCCTGCTTCCGACAAAGTCGACTACGCATCCGTTTTCCGTCAACAAATCGTAAAGATGTTTGCGATAACTGGAGTGACCAACAGTTGATTCAGTGATTGAGTCGCCGAGGGGCATGATACGTAGCGGCTTTTCTACCGTGCCGCATTCGGACTTGTGAAGTTCGGAATTCTCGTCTGACAGTATAATTGTGCGATCGCTAGACGACAGAGTGTCAGTAACGGAATTCCCGCCGCCTCCGCCGCAAGCAGACAGAATAGCCGCAATGGCGACGATACCAGTGAGTGCCAGGAGGCGCAGTAATTCCATGTCGCAAATCCTCGGGAATTGACTGCTGAACTATATAGATAAGCTCGAAATAAATTTCAAGCTGTGCACGGGATTGTGGGGGACCCTTATTCGTAAACGGCGTTCAGTTCGACTTCTTGAACCTTATTGAGGGGGGTTCCACTGGAACTCGAAGAAGATGTGCTGCTCGAACTTACATCTGAGTTCAAGTTGAACCAAGCTTCTAGCAAGTCGCACCCGTCGGCTTGTTCCTCAGGGGCTCTGCTGTCAACCTTCGCCACTGCGGTGTAGTCCTTATACTTGATGTTTGCAACTGCATAGTCTGCATAGTTGTACACCGCATCACGATCAAGCATGTATTCAACTTGAGCATCTAAAATTAGCATATCGTCAAATTGAACTCTGGGTGTACCGCTGCTCGAACTTGAAGTGGATGTAGAGCTGGATGTAGAGCTAGACGACGACGTAGAACTAGACGATCCACTGCTGACACCCTCGCACCACAATAAGGATGGGCACGATCCCATCTGTGCTAGTGTCGAGCTGTTGGAAGCCTGGCACGCCGATCGGTACATTATTTCGTATGATACGAAAGCGAGCATACCGATAACGGTAACCGCCAGAGCTTCGGACGTAAGAGTAACTGAACCGCGCTCGCCTGAGCTAAATTTTCGAAAGAATCTAATCACTACCTGCTAAGCCTTGTGTGGCTGATAGATGCCCGTCACTAATAGTATCGGCATATTACTCGAAAATCTTTTTAGTCCGAGCCGGCGATAATTGAGTTTTAAGATAGTAAAATCAATAGGTTGCGTGCGTGGCCTAAAGTATTTATTCGGCAAGACTGTTTAAGTAGCGCGAACTGAGCGATTCCGGAATTAGCTCAAGTTGGCCCCGGTTATTTTCGATAATCTATTTGGGAGCTGAGTGCTTCTAAAGACTAGGGTGTCAAATTTAGGTTTTAGTGGTTTCTCGCGGAATGGATTTTTCGAATAACAGCAGTGGCCGCCCTTGCTCAGATTCTTCGGCAAGAAGGCGAAAGAAAACTTCACATCAGCCAATTTCACTTTTTCCCGCCAAGCGCATTACAAGCTCAATCGATACGCGGGTGCGTGGTAAAGTGCGCGCTAAGGCGCCGCGCGGCGCGAGAGTTGGCGGAATGTCCAGACTTCAAATGGACGTAGTGCCTGCGTTTAGCTGGACGGTGATGCGACCCATGGCTCGCAAGACACTTCAGTGGTTGAAGAATGCATCGGTCTTAACAGCGTCTCTACTTGGTGTTGCGTTTGTAACACTGTCGATTGGTTTTACTGGTCTTAATCCGCTTGACGAACTGCACCAGCAACACAAGCAGACAGTTGAACAAAAGCGAGTGCGCGAAGCGTCGTCAGCGATGATCCCGCTAGTTAAAGACAAAAAGGTTTCTAAGGTTTCGGTTTCCTCGCGTTTAGCGCAGGAGGATTCGGTGCAGCCACTATTCGGACCTGCGGCTGTGGAGTCTTGCCGCAGCTGGTGTTCAGTAGAGCCTGGTATGTCCGTGAATCTCTGCCAGCAAGGATGCAGTCGTCTCAGCCTAGAAGAGTTCGGTCGACGCATCACTGTAGCGGATCCTTCACCTGCCGCAGATGCGGTTCAAGTTGCATCTAGATGTCAGATAGAGCGGCAGTCGTTCGGAGTTGACGAGTCTAGAGCTGCATGGCGCGAGCGAGTGCGCAGCTCCCTCGAAGTTTTGGAAGCTACGAGAATGGATGCGCAAGTTTCGTTTTCAAAAGCCAAAGTTGGACATGCTCAGATGGTACGCATCAGCAATTTTGTTCAACTTCCGCCGGGGGCCAGTGAGGCTGATCGCAGCTTGGCGCAGCAGATGGCAGAAGTCGCCTGTCTGAGAGCCAATTTAGCTCTTTCCGAAATGGGGCGTCACATTGCAGCGGAGTCTATGGATGAAATCAGTCATAGGTACTACAGCGAATTCAGCAGTTCGCTGCACCCGCTTGTCAGCAAACGCGAATCCAGGCTAGAAACCAATGCGAAGGATATTCGCTGGTCGCGCAGCCTGGTTCGAGGATGATTAGACG
>JAGRAN010000152.1:4300-5221 GCA_020434585.1 Bdellovibrionales bacterium | reverse complement strand
GGGACCTTGCTTTGGTTGCACAGTTTGCTGGTTTACGCGGCGTGCATACCTGGGATTTTAGCGGCAGTTCTGACTGCCTACAGCCTGTTTTTTCTGAGAGCTAACCTGCTTGAAGCCAATCTGTTGGTCTATTTTTTACCCATCGCGTCAATGATTGCGACCTTGTGCTTCCTCGCTAAATCGATGTCGTTTGATGCTATCCCCGGATTTGATCGATTGTCGGGGTTAATGACGGTCATTGCAGTTACATTTATTCTCGTTCTGGCGCTGGAGCGAACCAGAATTTGGCTTTTCTTCGGCGGCTCTATTGCCAAACTAGCTGCGCTTGTCGCTGGCTTGTTTCTGCTACTGCGCTGGGGGACGAATGCGTTGTTTCGCGGCAGGGGCGAGCCGAAAAAACCACGGCCGAAAATTTCAATTTAAATCTTAAAACAGTACTGCGTTTTCGCGCTGTTGTTGGGGTGCGGCATCGTCGAATATCGCTCGGTAAGCGTAGCCGCAGTTCGCACACTTCCAGCGTCGGACATCGCCTCCGACAACAGGATTCAAAAGCGGCAGTGGGATATCACATCGCGCGCAGCGCCCTACTCTGCTCGGAAGAAGTGCAAGCAGGTCATCGATCGAATAAGGATATACTAGATAACGGGGGATGTTCATTGAAGCGAATTCTTCACGACGATTGCCGGCGCTCGCCGCAACAATGACTGCTGTTGGCCGTGCATTCTGGACATCTGCGACAAATGCAGCGAAGTCTCCCTTAAGATCGGCATTCACGACTATAAATCCGATTTCCGTATCGCGGTGGAAAAGCTTAATGCCTGCTTCGTAGCCCTCTGCGGTATGGGAGAGGGCCCCGAGTTTTTCAAATGCAGATGCGACAGCAGAGCGGATCATCGGTTTATCGTCGATGATCAATACGTT
>JAGRAN010000152.1:1427-4126 GCA_020434585.1 Bdellovibrionales bacterium | reverse complement strand
TGCTGGCTTTACCTCCATCCACTCAGATCTAGCAGCCTCAAGCAGCGGTGACTCGATTTGCAAGTAATTGCGCAGTGCGAGCGCATCTGTTTCGCTGCCGATATGAAGCAGCTGTCTAGCGTCTTCGTTTGTGTAAGTAATATTGAGCAATTCGTCGATTTCAATTACCGGAAATGAAACCATTTTGCGTTCCGGATCGCCTTTTTTTGCGGCGCGCTTGACCGCTGCCTGGAGTGTCACCCGATCAAATGGTTTCTCAATGAAAGACGAGATTCTAGCGCGGCGAGCTTCCTCCTCAAGATCCGGGGAGGCGTAGCCGGTAATCAGGATAGTTCGAATACTGGGGTCGATGATCCGGAGAATTTCTGAGACGTGCAGGCCGTGAATTGACCCTTGGAGCATCCAGTCTGAGACCAACACGTCGGGCCGCATCGCGGCGCCGAGATCTATCGCATCACGTCCACTCCCGGCAGCCCTGACATCGTAGCCAAGTTCGGCAATGCATTCAGACAGCAGGCGCTGGTAGTCTTCTTCGTCGTCTACGACAAGGACTGATATCTGCTGATCGCTCATCGCTCTGCAACTCCAGTCTTCTACGGTTCGAATTTTATGAGCAGGCCACGAGCTGGTCAATCAGAACGAGCAAATTACGGTGAACACGTACTGAGTTAGTGCGCCTGGTATACAGGGATACGTATAGACACTGTCGTCCCAGAACCTAGCTCGCTTTGAATATCCAATCGTCCGTTGTGATCCGTTACAATTCCATGGCAGATGCTGAGCCCCAAGCCAGTACCGCCCTCCGACTGCCGTGTTGTAAAAAACGGATCTAAGGCTTGCTGCAGCTGCTCTTCGCTCATCCCGTAGCCGGAATCGATGACCGATATTAGCGCAGACTTTCCATCAACGCAGGCTTGAATTTTAACGTTGTGAGAAGAATTAGACGCGTGAATCGCATTGTGCAGTAAATTCACCATCACCTGCTCAAGTTCAACGGAGTTGCCAAAGACGATGATATCTTCCTCCGGAATTTCTTTTGTGAATGAAATCAGGTGTTGCTGAGCGTGGCGCTGGGTCAAACGCACGGCATTTTCTATTATGCTCTCGATGCTGCAAGGCTTCTTCTCCGAAGCTTGCTCGCGTGAAAAGAGCAGAATGTTGCGTACGATGTTGCTGCAGCGATTTACGTGCTCACGAATTTTATTAATAGCTTTAGTTTGGTCCTGGCTAGCGCTATCAAGCGACCGTAGCAGCGAATCTGCCTCAAGCTGGATGAGACCAAGCGGGTTGTTAATTTCGTGGGCAATGCCGGCTGCAAGAGTCCCGATGCTTGCCAGACGTTCTGCCCGACGCATCGATAGTTCGTGCTGCTTTTGTTGGGTTATGTCTTGCGAGATTCCCAAGAGGTATTTAGGAGTACCCTTCGAGTCATAAAGCGGAATCTTTTGAGTATGCAGTATTCTCCGCCCCATGTACTTAGTGTCGATAGGTTCTTCTGGGATGTCGACATGATCTCCTCCTAGTAGCACTTGGCGGTCCTTCTGCCTGAAAAACTCCGCCTGCTCTTTGGGGAAAAAATCCAGATCTGTCTTTCCCAACTTCTCTTCAAGCTTGTAGCCAGTAAGCGCTTCTTCGGCCTTGTTAACTAACACAAACGAGAGATCCTTTGCGTCTTTAACAAAAATTGTAATCGGAATGTTGTTGAGGATTGTCGACAGAAAAAGTTCTGACTGTTCGAGCCTGTGCTGTGCCTCGACCTGTTCTGTGATGTCTTCAGCAATGCCAGCGACTCTGACTACTTTGCCTTTTTCGTTTACAACGGGGAAGGCTCTATCTCGGATCCAGCGAATGTCGCCCTTGGGCCTAACGAGTCGGTAAGTTTCGTCGTACTCACCGAGTGCTTGCTTCGGGAACGCGTCAATAACGCGTTGGCGATCTTCCTCGTGAATGGAGTCAACGAACGACAAAGGGCTTGAGTAGACGGATTCGCGGGACCTGCCCCAAACTTCTTCGTAAGCTTTACTCAGAAAGAGCATTTCGTTCTTGGTCGGATCGGTCATCCAGAATACTTCCCGGATATTCTCAACCACCTGACGAAAACGCAGTTCACTTTCTCTTAGCTCCGCTGTTCGCTGCTTAACGCGCTCTTCTAACACAGCGTACGCTTCTTCAAGTGACTCCCGGGCGAGCCTTCTGTCTCGGTTAAGCAGCGTTTGGGCGACATGATCGGCGAGTTCTCCAGCGAAGGCCACCTCGTCGCTAGTCCAAATTCTCTGAGGCCCGACTTGCTCGAGGCAAACTAAGCCAACCACCTCGCCGCGAACCCGTACAACCGCGTCAAGCATCGAAGCAATGTTCTTCGGATTCAAATAGGATTCGGCAAACTCATTAGTTCGCGGATCAAATCTCGCGTTGTGAGCGTCAATCACGCGATCTCGCAGAACTGTATTGAAGTAAGAGGGGAAGTCTTTGACGTTAATTCCATCTTCACGTCGATGCGAGCGCTTGGAGCGCAAATACAAATCCTCGCATTCGAGAGTCAGCTTGTCTTCGGAAAATAACCAAATGCTGACTCGTTCGACGTCACATGCTTCGGTGGCGAGCCGAGTGATAACTTGAAAGGCTTCAGGAATATTGCCATTGGCAACCTTCTTGTTCGAAGCAATTTTGACTATTGTGCTCTGATGTCTCTTTTGACG
>JAGRAN010000152.1:0-1321 GCA_020434585.1 Bdellovibrionales bacterium | reverse complement strand
TGAACTTCGCCGAACGGGAAAGTCAGCGAGTATTCTATAGTAACGGTTCTTCCCGACTCCGATACCTGTTCAAGCGCATCGAGAAACAGTTGTGCAACGTCTTCTGGCAAAACGTCCGTGCAGAGTTTGCCTAAAAAGTGCTCAGGTGGATGATATAGAAGTCGCGGACTGGCAGCCCAGTATTCAAGGTATCTTCCTTCCCGATCCCAGACGAAAGTCAGGTCCGGAAGAGATGATAAAATCCTGTCGAGGAACGCGACGCGCTGCTCAAGAACTTGACCTGACTTCGGATTCCTCTGCGGCTGTTCCATTGTCATCCAGAGTGTTTCTAGGACGGCGGCGCTTCTGAGAGCAGAGAACTTATTTCCTTGGCAAGACGCTTCATTTCATCCGTATCAGTTGCGTCGTAAAAGCCGAGGATACGCGAAGCAGGGCTTACCAGTGCGGCTCGATTCGTATGAATTGGCGGATTGCCGCTTAGAGCTACATGAAATCCCTGTTCGGAAAGCTGAACAATTTGCTCAGTCGTCCCGGTTAAGAAGGTCCAGCTGTTGTCGTCGTCGCTTTTGAACTTTGTTGAGTAATCGGAGAGCTTGTCAGGAGTATCTGTTTCTGGGTCAACTGATATCGATACGAATCGAATGCCGGGATACTTTGAAAACTGTTTATGCAGCTTCGCAATGTTTGCGTTAATGATCGGACATGGCCCGCGGCAAGAAGTGAAAAAGAAAGACGCGACGTAGAGTTTGCCCTCAAGTTCTGCTGAGTTGAATGGTGCACCGTGTTCGTTAATCAGAGCAAACTGCGGAGCCGGCCCGAAGTCCGCAGACTCGCGCTGAACGATCACCTGCGGTTCGCTCAGCTTCTGCGCCAGATTGCTAATGCCAAGAATGACAAGACAGAGAATTAATACAGCTACGAATCGAGCTACTACAGCCATTTAAAGCTCCTTAAGCCGGCACCGAAATTTAGGTATGTTTGGCCGGGCGAATAAACGAAGAATCCTGCACTCGTAAGTGATTTAGTATAGCAAGTTCCTGCTAAAAAACATGCTGTTAATCGTAGTAAATAAGTGGTAATTTTAACTCTTGCTTTTCAAGACAACATGTTGTCCGATGTCCCGGTTTGTTGGGGTGGTATATTCTCTCATTAAATCGCACATGAATAGGGTTTCAAACATAGGGCTCTCCACGACTGGAGCGCTCGGCTCCTTAAAGAGTTTCACGACCGATCTAGTTAGCCTTACTAAGCCGCGGGTGATGAGCCTGCTGCTGGTATCGACTTGTTGTCCGCTAGTTCTTGCTGCTGGTGGCAACGTGTC
>JAGRAN010000151.1 GCA_020434585.1 Bdellovibrionales bacterium | reverse complement strand
TGACAGCTCAGGCCTTCGCCGCCGACTCGGGGTTTTTCATAGAGGGTTTCGTGCTGCCTCCCCCGAGCCGATCAAGGCGCTTCCCTCGAAAACACAGCGTGGCTATACTGCGCTGGATGCTAGATTTCATCAAAAGCAACTTTCGCTTTTCCCCGACGATAACTGCGGTATGTGTCTCGCTTGCCTGCGTCATGGTTTGGGCCTCCACGTGGCAGTGGGAGCGCTATCTGAAAAAAGTCGAACTCGTTAAGACGTACGGAGAACATTCAAAATCCCTGCCGCTCGAGCTTCCGCTGGATACTGGCGAGTTTGAATCCGTCTTCGACAGAAAGGTAAAAATCCGCGGCACCTTCGATTATGAAAAACAGGTAATTGTTACCAACCGTAAAGAGGTGTCCGGTCCGGGACACTTGCTGCTCACACCCTTGAAACTTGAGGATAGCGATAAACGAATTATCGTTAGCCGCGGCTTCATACCGTTTGAAGACCGAGAGCCAAAAGATTGGGAAAAATACAACTTCGAAGAGAATGTCGAAATTTATGGAGTGGTAAAGCCCTCAGTCGACTCAATGCTGTTTGCGCCGAGCAATCCCGATGCAAATCTACAAAAGCCATTCGCACGGATTTGGTATTTCCCGGAAATTGGCAAAATGGCGCAGCAACTCCCCTATCCTGTTGTGAGTGAAATCTACCTTCAAAAGATCGGCGCACCGCCAAAAGGCGAATTCCCTTCTGAATACATACGAATTGAGGTGCCTCCGCAAACTCACTTCGGCTATACAATTGAGTGGGCGGTCCTTGCGGTTGTTACTCTGCTTCTCGGTTTCATCATGCAAGTCATGCCCAAAAGGCGTGCTACTCGAGTGGTATTTGAA
Organism: Bdellovibrionales bacterium; assembly: GCA_020434585.1. Classification (GTDB taxonomy): domain Bacteria; phylum Bdellovibrionota_C; class UBA2361; order SZUA-149; family JAGRAN01; genus JAGRAN01. The sequence goes on along the minus strand of JAGRAN010000151.1, from coordinate 5,905 downwards.
TCGGACGCGAGTAGCGATTCTCCGACAATTCATTAGGCGTCAGATAATACATTCGCTATTAAGACTTTATTAATACCGCTTAAAGGTAAATACTTGGCGCAAACCCCGTCGAAACTATTTCCGTTGTAAGGGATTGCGCATACAATACCGCGTAACTCTACTATTTCGTTTGATCAATCACGCTTCGCCCAAAGCCTTATGCTCTCCGGATCAGCTCGCGTCAGTTTTTGCACGCTCTTACTGCTAATAACTAGTGCCGTACCAGCGTATGCGACAGACAAACCCAAGGAAGTGCCCACCAAGGCAACGATAATCGAAAGACTTAATGAGAAGACCAACCTCGATTTGGCCTTTACCGATCAGCACGGCCAGCAAATCCATTTGAGCGACCTGATTATCGAGGGACGGCCGGCAATAATCACCCCAGTTTACTACCGCTGCCCTAATCTTTGCTCTCTGACTCTGAACGGCACCGTCAAAATGCTTAAAGAGCTGATTCAAGAGCTGGAACTAGGGAAGGATTTTAGTGTAATCACCGTAAGCATTAATCCTCGAGAAAAACCGAAGCTCGCTGCCACTAAGGCGGAAAACTACTACAAAGAACTCGGGAACGTTGAGGCCGGTCGAGCGGGCTGGCATTTTCTAACTGGATCCGAGGAGAATATTAAACAGTTGATGGATCAGCTAGGCTTCGTATACGCAGAGGATGGCAAGGAGTTCTTGCATACGGCGGCAATAATGATTGTGTCGCCACTTGGTAAGATTTCGCGCTATTTATATGGGGTTGAGTATCCGCCGCCAATTGTTAAATATTCATTGGTCGAGGCGGCTCAGGGCAGGATTGGCAGCACAATTGACAGAGTCTTTCTCTACTGCTTTTCATACGACCCAACAAAGGGACAGTACACACCGATAGTGATGAACATTATTCGGGCGGTGTGCTTCGCCATTGTAGGATTGCTTGTGTTGGTACTCGGCACACTGAAGCTTAAAGAACGGGTGGGTTAGCAGCTTATGTTTACGTTCATGCCAGAACAAGCCTCGGAGTGGGCGCCTTATGTTGACTGGCTCAACGATTACATCACAAATATTTCGGTGTTCTGCATTCTTGGCATCACTGCCGTTATGCTCTATTTCGCCATTCGGTATCGTCGAAGAGGTCCTGACGACGTAACTCCCTACATTACTCACAGCGCCTCACTCGAGACTGCCTGGACTGTAGTTCCAACCGTTATTTGCTTCTTCGTTTTCTACTATGGTTTCGAAAGCTACCACGAAATGAGAAACCCTCCGGCAAACGCCATGGAAGTCAACGTTACTGGCGTTAAGTGGCGCTGGGACTTTGAGTACTCAAACGGTAAGCGAACTACAAACGAGCTTGTCGTCCCAATCGGCAGAGCGGTTAAACTCATCATGCGTTCTCAAGACACAACGCACAGCTTCTTCATACCGGCGATGCGCGTGAAGGAAGACGTTCTGTCTACAGTTTATAGTTACCTCTGGTTCACTCCGACTAAATTGGGCGAGTATCACATTTTCTGTGCCGAATATTGCGGACTTCAGCATTCTGGGATGTTGGGTAAGCTTAGAGTCGTTTCCGAAGGCGAATTCGGCGACTACCTGTACGATAGGCAGGACCCTGAAGCGGTAGAGCTTCCACCTGCTGAGCTAGGAAAATTGAAGTTTGCCGAGAAAGGCTGTACCGCCTGCCATTCGATTGACGGCAGCAAGGGACTCGGGCCCTCGCTCAAAGGCGTATTCGGCGGAGACCACGTAATGTCCGATGGCTCAGTTGTCAAAGCTGACGAAAATTATATTCGGGAATCTATTGTTTATTCTCAGAAGAAAATTGTTAAAGGCTTTGAAGGCATCGTCATGCCGGCGTTCGAAGGACAACTCAGCGAAGCTGAAGTTAACGGCCTAATTGCATATTTGAAGACGCTTTAGAGAGAGAGCGATTTACTATGAGTGCACACGCAGCAACAGCGGACGGCAAGCAGTTAAACTATCTTAACTGCGAGAAAGGTTTGTGGTCCTGGATCATGTCCATCGATCACAAGCGCATCGGATTGATGTATCTTGCCTCAATTTTAAGTTTCTTCGTCGTTGGCGGGGTTTTCGCTTTGCTAGTTCGAGCGGAACTTTTCTCCCACGGCAAAACCCTGTACGGGCCAGATGATTACAACGTGTTCTTCACCCTGCATGGGGTAATCATGATTTTCTTGTTCATCGTTCCCGGAATACCGGCGACATTGGGCAACTTCCTTCTGCCACTTATGATTGGTGCGAAGGATGTGATTTTCCCCCGGCTTAACCGCTTTACCTACTGGCTGTATCTTTTCGGTGCAGCGATTGCGTTTTGCGCAATTTTTATGCGCCTGGATACCGGCTGGACGTTTTACGCGCCATACAGCATTCAGAACCGCTGGGCCGTAGTAACTGCAACAGCAGCTGCTTTCTTCTTGGGCTTTGCTTCGATTCTCACTGGACTCAACTTCCTTGTGACAATCCACAATATGCGCGCCCCTGGAATGACATGGGGACGCCTACCGCTGTTCGTCTGGACGCTTTACGCATCTGCTATTCTACAAATTGTAGCCACACCGGTAATCGGAATCACGCTGCTGCTGCTTCTGCTCGAAAACACAATGGGGATTGGTATCTTCAATCCGGCCGCTGGAGGCGATCCTGTTCTTTTTGAGCACCTGTTTTGGTTCTACTCCCACCCTGTTGTTTACATCATGATTCTCCCGGCCATGGGTGTCGTTAGTGAAATCATCCCTGTCTTCTCCAAGAAGCCGATTTTTGGCTATAAGGCGCTTGTATACGCAAGCGTGGGAATTGCAGCTGTAAGCTTTTTGGTTTGGGGCCACCATATGTTTGTGGCTGGTATGTCTAACCTCTCGCGCTACATCTTCTCCTTTTTGACCTTCTTCGTAGCGGTTCCAACAGCGGTTAAAGTGTTTAACTGGGTTTCGACCATGTATAAGGGGTCGATTTCCTGGGATACGCCGATGCTCTATGCCATGGCGTTCGTATTCCTGTTCCTGATCGCAGGGACAACTGGCGTTCACCTCGCAACACTCGGAACTGACGCCCACTATCATGATACTTACTTCGTGGTCGCGCACTTCCACTATACGATTCAAGGGGGCGCAGTAATCGGCCTGTTTGCCGGACTTCACTTCTGGTTCCCAAAAATGTTTGGGAGAATGTACAACGAGAAAGTTGCAAAGTTCGCTTGGCTGTTTCTATTTATCGGCTTTAACGGAACATTCATTCCCCAGTTTATCCTTGGAATGGAAGGTATGCCGCGCCGTTACTACGACTATCCGATAGAGTTCGAACCGCTTCATCGCATTTCAAGTATCTTTGCGTTTATCAATGCTGCTGGTTACGCGATGGTTCTTGGCAATCTGTTTTACGCAGTCTTTAAAGGCAAAAAGTGTGAAGAAAATCCGTTCCATTCGCTTTCTCTAGAATGGACTACTGCTTCACCACCAATTCACGACAACTTCGTACAGATTCCGCGCGTCACCACATGGACTTATGGGTACGGGGCGGAGCACGCAGCTGAAGGCGAAGCTGTACATTAAGGCTAGGGGGAGAGGATAACTTAATGGGTCACCATGAATCTTTGCCATTAGGGCACACCCATTTCGCAGAACCTGAACAGGTTTATCATTCAGCGAAATTTGGAATGTGGGTCTTTCTTGCGACCGAGGTCCATCTCTTCGGCGCACTGTTTTGCACCTTTGCAGTATATCGCTGGCGTTATTTCGAAGACTTTCAGCAGTTCGCACTTTCGTTGAACTGGAGACTCGGCGGCTTAAACACAATTGTTCTACTGACTAGCTCTTATTTTATGGTCCGAGCAGTAGACGCCGCGCAGAAAGGTCTAAATAAAAAGGTAAACTCCTTCTGCAATTTGACGCTGCTTTGCGCGCTGACTTTCTTGGTGGTGAAGTTCTTTGAGTACAGGGCCAAGCTAATCCTGCACGAACCGCCGATTTTTCCCCATAGCCATATTTTCTACGGCCTTTATTTCACCATGACAGGGATTCACGGACTTCACGTTCTGCTCGGCATGGGGGCAATTTGGTGGCTTAAGATGCGCGCTAAGCGGGAAGAATTCTCTGTAACCTATTACACTCCGGTTGAGGTGGTGGGCTTATATTGGCACCTTGTTGACGTTGTTTGGATTTATCTGTTTCCGCTGCTCTACCTCTTGGGAGGACTTGCATAATGGGTCACTCAGACAAAGAATGGAAAAGGCTGGGCGACGGCTCGCTGATCACTGAAGATGCCCAGGTCGGACTCGGACACATTGTCCCTGTTAAACTGTACAATCTTGTATTTACTGCGCTACTGATGTTGACCATCGTCACGGTGTGGGTAGCCCAATACGACATCGGGGGCGGCCACGGCGCCATGAACCTCGCTGTCGCCATGCTAATTGCCACGATTAAAGCAGCGCTCGTAACGCTGTATTTCATGCATCTAAACTGGGAAAGCAAAATAACTTGGGGCATCGTTATTTACCCACTGTTTATTTTCGCGCTGATCGTTGCTGGTACATTGGGCGACTTTTCAGTTAAAGAGCGCATCACCCCATCGTTTGGCCATGCGGCTACGGAAGCAATGGAGAAGGTCGCTACCGGAGCTTACAAGCGAAACATTCAACGCGAACAGGGAACTCTGCCGGACGAGAGCCACCACGGCGGCGAACACCACTAGGCGCGAGTAAGCGTGCCTCTGCTGCTGCAGAGGCGTATCGACGGACGTATTACTGGAATTAGTGCGACGCGAAAGCGATAATGGAGACTATGGCCATAACGGCTGTAACACCCATTAGCACTCTGAATGCTGCCAACAACATCGGCGGCACCGTCTCATCGGGATTGGACGAACGAGAATAGTCGAGGATTTCTCTTTCACGCGTACCCTTAGGATACAGCTTATCAAGTTCCTCTTCGTCTTTATCTCTGGAAGTTCCCATCGGTGTAATTAACCCGAATTAATCTCTTATCCGCCAAACAATGTAGCCTATATCTTAGCGTGTTCCGGCAAATCGCGCATCTATTGCCTCTCCTACGCCACTCAGCTCAGAGCAACGTAGAATCAATCACCAGACACGCGAAAAACAAGCTTAAATAAATCAACGAAAATCCAAATACGTCCCAAGCTTTCTTGGTGTGCTCAGGCGAGTCTACATCCCCTATGCACTTGAGTTGGTAGTTCTTGAACGCGAAAATCGTGGCCAACGCTACCAGCAGGATCATCGAGAAAGCTCCGAGATTCGCATCAGAGAGCACCAGAAGTATCGTTACGGGAATCAAGGACAGCGCATAAAGCAGCATTTGATTGTGCGTAGACGTCCTTCCGGCCACAACTGGCATCATTGGAACGCCAGCTTTTTGATAGTCTTCGTTTTTGTTTAACGCCAAGGCCCAAAAGTGTGGCGGAGTCCAAAGAAAAACGACCATAAAAATCAGAAACGCTGTCAGATTAATGCTGCCAGTTGCAGCCACCCAACCAACCAGCGGTGGTATCGCTCCAGCAGCTCCCCCAATAACTATGTTTTGAGGCGTCGAGCGCTTGAGCCAAACTGTATAAATAATCGTGTAAAACAGATGGCCAAGCAGAGCGGCTGCGGCGGCGTGCACGTTAAGCTGAAGCGCCAGCACTAGCAGCCCAGCGGTGCCAATTATGAAAGAGAATGCCGCTGCGGTCATCACACTCAATCTTCCGGCAGCCAGCGGTCGATTGCTGGTACGGGCCATGATCGCATCAATGTCACGGTCCCAAATGCAGTTGATTGCACTGGCTGAGCCAGTCACTAGCGCGCCGCCTAGAAGCAGCCACCAAACTGTGTTCATGGACACGTTGCCACCAGCAGCAAGAA
>JAGRAN010000150.1 GCA_020434585.1 Bdellovibrionales bacterium | reverse complement strand
GAAAGTTCGAGCGAGCTAAGTAGAACAGCGAGGGGCGTAGCCGCGACAATCGCACAAAACGGGATATAGCGCCGAAAAACAACTGCGAGCACCACAAACAGCAGAAGCAACAGCCGATCGAATAACATCAGTCTCGCAGCAACTAAGCTAGAAAGGATTAAGACCGAAAAGACGATCGCCGCGAAGCCTCCGAACAGTAGTTGATGCGTGTCGACGCTGTACCATTCGACATTAAGGTTCATGAAATAGGAATCGCCGACTAATCCGGCACCAGCTGTGTACAACCTCAAGCCATAAGGGTTAATCAACGTTGCTGACAAGCAGGCCATACCTATAATTATTCCCCGCTTTGCTTTGGCGAACTCTTTCTCTACGAGTAGCTGAACCACGGCAGCAATCAGTACGAGTCCTCCCAGGGGAAAGGCTGGATGCAGGTTCGCCCAAAGAGCGAAGATCAGCGGCAGGAGAAGAATACCGAAACTCCCCGGCCAGATTCGACCCTCCAGCCATGTGCGCACGATTCGATAGCAAAGCGCGAAAAGCAAAAAGGAAAAAACTACCGGTCGAATGAATAACTGAACCGAGGCCGCCAGCAGCACAAGCAACGCGACTACAAAAGCCGTCATTACCCCCCGCGAATTTTCTTTGATAAGACCGGTCAGCACTCCGAAAAACGCTACCAAAAACACAGCCAAAACGAACAAGTGGACACCAGCCCAATCGCCCGCTGCAAACATCAAGTAAAGCAGCACGTCTGACAGCCACTGGTTTGCCACCCAAGGCGGCGAAGTGTCTCTCGCCAGAAATTCATCGACCCTGGGAACCGACCCGCCATCGACTATCAATTTGCCATTCAGCAGGTGCCAGCCAACCCCAGGGTCACCCGCCATCGACTGCCCGCCAAAAGCCAGGCTGAGCAGGACGATTAAGGCGAAGATATCCAGCAATCCGATTCTTTTCATACCTGTAAGAACGTTTCAGGAGGTTTCCCTAGCGAGATTAACAAAAAAGTCCATTTCTTTCAGTTCCATTTTTTCTAAGATAATGATCAAATACGGGTATTAGAAAGCAATGCGTGGAGAGTTTGTATGTTTAAGAAAGTAATGGATTTCCTAAAAGGCGAAGCTACTCTTGAGGTAGACAGCAGCGGAGATGCAACCTCGGAAGACATGCAGATTGCTACCGGCGTTCTACTGCTGGAAATGGCCGGCAGCGACAAGGACTACGATCCCGAGGAAGTTCATACCGTTTTTCGCACGATGGAGCGAGAATTCAAGGTCGACCAAGACGAGGCACTGCGACTACTCGAGTCCGCAGACAAGCTCAGAGGTGCCAAGGGCAAAATCGATGAGTTCATCAAAACCTTGAACGAGAACTTTTCCGAAGAGCAGCGAGTAATTGTGCTCTCGATGGTTTGGCAGGTAGTGATGGCCGACGGGAAAGTCGACAAGTTCGAGAAACGTTTCGCCCAGCAGATTCAAAACCGGCTAAAACTTTCGGACGAACAAGCAGAAGAAGCACGGCAAATGGCCGCCGAGCGTCCAATCGACTAAAGCTGCCTATACAAATCTTCGCGGCGATCCTGTAGGAAATTAAATTCGCGCCGATAATCCAGTACGTCGCTGCTGCGAACAGTGGCGTAAACAATTTCCTCTTCAGCACCAGCAGCTGCAATAACTTTGCCTGAGGGATCGATCACCCTCGAGCCCCCGATGAAGTTTAGCTTCCCGCCCTGCCCCACTCGATTGACGGCGGCCACATACGCCTGATTCTCAATTGCACGGGCCTCAAGCAGCTTTTCCCAATGGGCCTGCCTGGTATCCGGCCAATTCGCGGCGACGACAAAACAATCTGTGCGTTTAGCTGCAGCCGAAAAAATATCGGGGAAACGGAGGTCAAAACAAATGAAGAAGGTAAAGCAAACATTGCCAATGGGAAGAGTAAGCAGCGAATTGCCGCTTTGGTAATACTGAGATTCATCCAGAAACGATATAAGATGGATTTTTGAGTATTCACCGAGAAGTCCTTGAGGACCAAAGACGCGAATCATGTTCAGCGGGCGATCTGAGTCTTTGGTCAGCGCAGGCATACTGCCGACAGTAAAGCAGTTATGCTGCTCCGCTGTTGAAGACAGAAAATCAACACTGATTTTCTCAGCCGCGCGCGCATCATCACCACAAAGAAACGAGAAGCCGCAGCTAAACATTTCAGGAAAAATCATGATTTGAGCGGACTCAGTAGAAGCTTGCTGAGCCAATCGGCTACAGCGACTGACTGTTTCTGCAGGATTGTTCCACGCGATGTCGTGCTGAATTAGCGCAATTCTCATCAATCTTGCCTCCGGTTATTACGCTGTCATCTTGCTAAGGATCGCGCAAAACTTCAAGGACAAGCTCACGGCAGATTGCTTGGGGGGCCTCACTGATGAACGCTGCTCATCAACCGTCGGGACAAGTCCCCCAAGCGACAATCAAGGGTCGAGCTCGAACATCCTGATCAAGTCCGCATCGGGTTCGATGCCGGAATTGAAGAACAGAACGTCCGGGCTGATGTGCTCCACTGCCTGCTCGCGGCCAACGCCGGAGTTGAACAGACGGCCGGAGAAGATCGGACGCGCGTAGCCGAGTTCGCGCAGGATCGATGCACCGGTCATGGCTGCCATCACGCCTGCGCTAGCGAACACCACTCGCGAGGTGCTGTCGCGGACAGTCGGATCAGCCAGGATCGCGCGCGTCTCGGGATTGATGATCCCGTCGGCGAGCTCGATCACGCACACAGCGTCGTCGCCTGAGTTGGCGATCAAGTCGTTGCGCACGCGGTGAAACAGCCTTACGGCCGGCTCTGCTCCGAGGCCGATCGTCGACTCTACTCCGTGATTGACGAAGTCCGTCACGTAGTGTGCCTGCGGATAGAACTGCGCGACATCCTGTGCGAACGCCACGCCGGTTGCCTTAGCTGCGACGACTTCACGACCCGCCTTGAACAGCGAGGTGATGATCGCGCGGCAGGCCTGAGTCTTGCCAGCGTCGGTATCGGAGCCGACGACGACGATGAAGCGGCGATTGCCCGGGTCCTGCGGAGAGTCCGAGAAGTCCGGGGCGAACAACCGCGTGTTGAGCGGCCGCTGCTGTGCGTCGCCGAGGTAGCCCAGCACTTCGACTTCCGTCGGAGGCCGGTTCTCGACCACGTGATGCTCCATGATGCCGACTAGCCCGCCTTGCGCGTGCAAGTGGACCGTGCTGGCAGCGAAGTCCGGAACGTTGACCTTGCCGAGCCTGATGCCGCAGCGCGAACCGAACACCGCCCAGAGCAGAGAGCCGAGAATCAGCTCCCGCGGACAGTAATTGGGACGCTCGCAGCCGCGCAGGTTCTCGACAACCCGCATGTGGCCAAGCCGCGTGACGCGCACGAGCACCGAATCTCCCGGCTTGGGAGCACGCTCGTACGGAAGCAGGGACTGAGCCGCTTCGAAGCGGATCGCAGCCGACGCAGTCGACTTGATCCAGCGCAGACGATCTTCGGGGGTAATTGTCTTGGTATTCATGAACAACCTGCGGCCGGATGCCGCGACTGAGGAAAGGAAACGAAACCGTGGAAAGCGAGGCTCCCACAACGGGTCGTCCGCTCGCCGGCCATTGGGCCGATCCGTGCGGAAGTTCAAGCGGACTGCTTGTTGCGGGGGTAAAACGAAAACTCTGGGGACTGTAAAAGAACGGGCAGCTCCGAAACTAATTCGGGCCGCCCCTGATGCTGCCTAAATGAACCCCTTTTCCTATATTGTCAATGCGAAATTCGAAGTTTTTTCCACGGCGCTGAAAAAGAGGAAGGGTCGAGATGGTCTCGACAAGCCGTTCCTCTGAACCGTATCAGTACCGCCTGTTGCGCAACCGCTGCCAGATCGTCATGACACCGGTGATCAGTCCAAGGATCACCAAGAAAACTAAGGCGAGCAGAAGCGCAAACACCACCGAGATGACCGCAAACGGCAGCGCTACCAGGCCAACCAGAATCAGGAGCCAGCTGAACGGGTGCAGCGCCACGCGGCGAAGTCCATAATGCTGCTGGCGGCTCTCTTCCCTGATCTGACCGACGATGTCTGCACTCCAGAAGTCGACCCCGAAGTAGCTCTCGATCCGACGCCCGGTTTCTGGCAAGGCGCAGGAGTGGACGAACCACGGTTCGATATCTTCACTGAGTGGGATTGCCACCGTCAGCCAAACGCGGGTCTGAGGCCTACCCGGCGCGTTCCAGTCGGCACCGCCATCGCGCTTCTTAAAGCGGATGATCCAGCAGGCCTGCTTGCCTCGACCTTCACAGCTAACGTTCGTCAGCTTGTATTCGATGCGGCCGTATCCGTTCTGCCAGGCAAGATCTGTGACATTGGCGGGGACTTCCATCGTCGTACTACCCACCGTGACACGAAACCTTGCCCCCTCTTGCTGCTCGACAATCCGCACGTTCCCGCCGAAGACGGAGATGTGTCGATTGCCAGCGCCGTCGCGATGGACGCTTAACATGATTCATCTCCGAAAGAGTAACGGGACTTACTTAAGGGCTTGAACCTTCGAGGAACGAAGCGCCTTCCGCGAGGCGCAGCCGCGTCTCGTGAAAGCGCAGAATTAAGACTCTGCCAGACGAGATTTAAAAGGAACGATGCAGCCTAGGCATCTTACCCACAAGCATATATCGAGTAAAGCACTGAGGAATAAGGAGAAGCGGCAACAAGAACTGTGGCGCACAAAGGGCGAGAAACCAGATTTTCGCACCCCAATTGTACTGCGATATACAGCGAATTGCTCATCCTTAAGCGGCTTTCGTGCAAAGCCAGGCATTCCGTTGCCGTAGGACACTAATCGGCATTTCCTCCGAAGTGGTTAAGCCAAATTCTGCGCTTCGGTGCTGTTTGAAGATAACTGGGTAAAATCAAAGAAAAATTGCCTGGGCCAAGCTGCTCGGGTTATGTAGCAAGACATGCCGAAAAAAAAGCGCCCGCGCCGCAAGAAAAAGAAGCCGCAAAAACAGCGCGCCGCCGCCAAACCAAAGCGACAAAAGCAGAAACCGGTACCGGCGCGAATCAAACTAGATGTCCCCTCCCATGAGGAGAATCGGTATTTTACTTTGGTCCTGTACGCGCCGGCAGTTATCGGCGGGCTGATATCCCTGACGGGAGAGCCAAAAGATCTGCTGCTGTTTGCCCTGTTGCTGAGCGCACTACTGTCTTCGGCCGTCTACGGAGGGCTGTTCCGCCAACTCCTAAAATTAGCTCCCCTCAGAGAGTATCATTCAATTCTCGACTTGAAGCGCAGCATCGACCAGGGCTCCGTTCATCAGGGACACGAACGCATGCTAGTCAAACTTAAGGCAATCGCTCATGCGCTCGTTTTAGCTTCACTGATCGTCGTATTCTTTTTCTTTTCCGTTTCACCCCAGGCGACCGCTGTCCTGTTTTGTGTTTGTGCGGTGATTGTCACTGCAAAGCTCTTGCCGCTCGAGACACCGTCGCAAATTCTGCTACATGTGTGCTCGATGCTTGCAACAATGTCAGCTTCTGCTGTCCTAGGCGTGTTTACTCAGACTAAGATCATCAATTCTGCCGTGGCGATCATCGGGTTTGTGCCAGGCTCGATTCTAGCTGCGTCATTTGTCGCCCTACATGCAGCGGTGTTCGAGTCTCAGCGCTGGCGCAGAAACCGGGCCGTAACAACTCGCAAAGGCGCTACAGTCCAGCGCCCGGCAGCACTAGCCATGCTGTATTCGACTCTATTCTTTGTAGGCCCGATGAGCGTGTTTGTTTTAGCAACAGCTGGAAAACTGCCAGCCGCGTTTATGGCAGCCGGTGTTATTTTGATGGCCGCACCAACACTCGCCACCGCTTTCCAGACCGGAAGTTTAAGTAACGCCGAGGTCTATGCACGCACCCTATGGCAAGCGCTGATGATGACCGTGGTAATATCGGTCGCGGCGGCGATTGCTGCGATTTAAACCAGGGCAGCAAGCAGGTCGTCAAAAGTCTCGCGGCGGCGAATAAGCTGATGACTGCCGTTTTCAAACAATACTTCAGCAGGACGAGGATGGCTGTTGAACTGCGAACTCATGCTAAAGCCATAAGCTCCCGCATTGCGAAACACCAACAGGTCCCCTTCTCGCACTTCGGAAATTTCGCGCTGCGTCGCAAACGTATCGGTCTCACAAATATTACCGACGACATTGTACGGCTGCTTAATGCCCGAAGGATTGCTTAAATTTTCTATTTCATGGTACGCGCCGTAAAACATCGGTCGAATCAAATGATTCAAACCAGAATCCACCCCTACGAAAACGGCATAGGGAGTTTTCTTTACGATGTTGGCCTTCACCACCAAGAATCCTGCCGCACTAACGAGAAACTTTCCTGGCTCGAGCCAGATCCGAGCCTTTCTGCCGCTGCGACTGATGTATTCGTCACGAACGCGAGCACTGTTCGCGCCAATTTTCTCGACATCAGCATCATGACTGCCAAAGTGGTAGGAAACTTTGAAGCCCCCACCCAGGTCAAAAATCTCAACGTCCTTAAATTTATCAGCAGCACGAAACAGCACGTCCGCACTCTGCAGGAAAATTTCTGGTT
>JAGRAN010000149.1:4791-5030 GCA_020434585.1 Bdellovibrionales bacterium | reverse complement strand
AATGATTCTCAGACAGACCGTGAGCTATTCGTGCTACCCCTTAGCTCACACGAGGAGCTTGGACCGGATTTGGCTGTTCCTCCTGAACACTTCGTTTGCCTGTTAGCCTGGGATGCGTCTGCCGTCACAGTAGACGATATTTCGAATTTAGCGGTCCAGCTGCTTAAGGCTGGCGCTGCTTACTTCGTCTGTTGGGGTCCAGATTGCGAGCGCGTCCACGACATCATCGACGAAATTGC
>JAGRAN010000149.1:0-4590 GCA_020434585.1 Bdellovibrionales bacterium | reverse complement strand
CTTCCCGCAAGTAAGCTGCGAAGAATTAAGAATATAAGTCACTTAGCCGTCCTTGCTTCGTCCTTCAAAATAATGCAGGCTTAGCGCCGTTCGACGCGCATCTGCGCAGATCTTTTAGTATCCCCTTCCTGAGTGCGCACTTAGCTTTATCGAGTGTGCGAAATACCTGATCGACACCGCAGCGCCGCAGTTCTGCGAAGTCGGTCAAGGTGCGACTGAAATTTCCACGGTATCAAACCGGCCCCCGGGGCCAGAAAGGAGGTGAAGCGATGAGCCGCTTCTCCCATTTCGGCCCCGAGCTTGTGACAGCGCTGCTCGCAGCGCTCGCATACAGCTTCTGGGTCGATGAGGTTTCTACGGTCAGCGACGTGCTGGGCGGCCTCGCCTTCGCGGTTCACTGCAGTTCGTTCCCCGCGCATATCCGCCAAATCCTGCTGCTTGAGCGCGCCAAATCACCTGGTGCGAACTCGGAGCTGCGCAGCTGGCTGATTAGCACGAGCAACGGTGTGTACCTGCTTTGGGCAATCTCTGCGGGCGACGATACCATCGCGCTCGCAAGAGCAACTGGACTCGTCTTCGCCTACATGATCCTGGCGCAGCTTGTGCGATTCGGCTCATCCCGGGCCAAACGCATCAAAGCGTGCGTCCTGGCGGCAGCGGTTACGGCGCTTATACTGTCGCCGCACTTCACTTCGCTGCTAGTGCCGCTGACTTCCGCACTCGGAGTCGCCGCAGTTGCCTTGAATTGGTTCGCGCTCGTCTTCGGCAACCTGCACCAAATCGCAAAACTGCGGCGCGCTGAACCGTCCCAACGACAGCTCGTCTCCTGGCAGCAAAAAGCGGTCGTGACTCTGCGTCACGTCGTGTGGATTGCATACGCTGCGTCACTTGGGTTCAAGGACGGTTGGACTCCTCTGCTGATTCACGTAGTCGGCGCAGGCGTGTACGGATGGACTCTCTGGGAGCTTCGTCCGCGGCGGTCATAATTGTGAAGGTTCTGTTCTTTCACCGCACCGACCGCCCGTTTTTACATTTTTCTGTGAGTGAGAGAGGAAGGGCAAGGGTTCAAACAGAAAGGGGTTGCTCATGCGAATTAAGCGCAGTAACCGGTTTTGGGTGTTGATGTCAGTGGCCTTCGTGGTGCTTCAGATCGCCGACGGCGTTCTGACCAGCATCGGCATGCATCAGTACGGACTGGAGATGGAAGCGAACCCGATCGCCGCTCACCTCTTCGCCACGTGGGGCGTGGTTGAGAGTGCGATTGCGGTCAAGGCGATTTCGTTCGCGATCTTCTTCGGCTTCCTGCTGTACTGTCTGTACGTCCGTTGGTCCATGCTCGACATCATCGGTCTGCTCTGGAAGCGAAAACCGAAGCGAGACCGGGCCTACGCAATGAAGCACTTCAACGTGCTCGCGATCGTCATCATTCTAGCATCATTGTACGCTGGAGCCGGCTGGACTTACCTGCTGATTTATCTCGGGAGTGCCAGCTAAATGGGGACAGTCATGCACTGCGGAAGAGAGACCTTTTCATCTACACTGAGGCGTTCGACAGCGCCCTACCTCTCTCTTCTCCCCAAAGACCTTAGATAAAAATCCGCATTTTTTGGGATAAAACATCGCCAGACAGGCCCTTGTGACGATTTTAGCCCTTTGTGGTAATCTTGCGCGTCGAGGAATCACAGCCTTTGAAAGTAATGGAGCTGACGATGAGACGTTCGTTCTTAATCATTGGAATTTGTCTTGCGGCGATGGCGCTGAGCAGCCACGCGGACGTTATTGCACCGGACGCATGTAAGGAGTTCGACGGCACGCCGAAGACTCTGCGAAGCTGCGACGGAAAGGAAGTTACTTTTTCCGCTGACATTACAACCTTCGTCATGCAGCATCCCACTGGGCTCCATGATATGCCGAGTCCGAAACCCGGCAAGCACTCAATCAAACATGAAGCATACGTAGACTTTGGCGAGCCTCCGACTCAGATTGTCCTAACCTCAAGTAAGCCAATTTATTGTGTCGATCGAATTCAGGTAACCGGCACGGTTGACATGGTTGCCCTCGGCGGAGCAAAGGGAACCAAGAGTGGATACGCAAACCCCTGGATCAAAGTTAAGCACTTCGAGTGCCTTGACGAGTAGTCTTACGTTTAGTCCTTTATCTGTCTTTAAATTGATCTTAGTTTTTTAATGACGCATGAATTAGAATTTTGCCAGGCTGACAGCAGCAGCACGGAAGAAATGTTCGCGCTGCTTACTGAGCATGGTCCAAATCAGTGGAACTTCCTTCCGGAAGACGGTGTGAAATCCGAGATGCAAGACGTGGCCGATGGACGTGCCGCTGCGATACTAGCCAAAGACGGCGAGAAAATTGTCGGCTTTGCCGTCGCCTACCCGGGACTAATTCGATTTCCCAAGTTAACGACTTCCAAGTTAGACCAATCTAAGTTTGGTTACATCGGCGATGTCGTTGTTCATCCAAATTACTCCGGGAGGGGAATTGGTAGCAGCTTGCTGAATCAAGCCAAGGCATTTTTGAGTGCATCGGGAGTAGTCGAGGTTCATATAGATTGCCACGAGGAAAACGCTGCATCTCGAGGCATGATGCGCAAGGCCGGCTTCGAAGAACTCGCTACTTTCCACGATCCGGACCGCAGATTTGTAGGCTCACGCCGCACTTGGCTCGGCCAAAGCATCGTAAATTCCGCTCCTTATTGAACTTTGCTTTGTCCGGAAAAATATAGCAGTCTTTGGTCGAATCCATTCTTGTTCGTTGATTGTTCTTGCCTTACTTAGACAACGATCCTTGCGTGCACTTCTGCACGATTGAGTAGTCATTAAAATTCACTGTTCCTGTCTGAGCGAAATTCCACTCACCAGGAATAGTGGTAGAGCAATTCGGTTGTTTTATTCTGAGCTATTAGAGTTCTATGGATGCGCTCATTGCGAGTAGGTTGAATCCGCGGCGTTGTAATTCAGCGGCGCTGACTCAATCTATTCAACACAATACGGCTGCTTGAGCGGTTTAAGCATGTCGTATTAGCGCTATTCGTAGGACTACTTCTGATGCAAGTCAGAAAGCTCTTTTCGTTTCCCGGCAGAGCGATCAACTGCCTGGATGTCTTTGGAAACAATGTCGTCGTTGGTGGAGGTAAGGGCCCGGAAGGTCCCGCGATCCTCCTCGTAAACCGAAGCAGCGGGCAACAGCGAGACATTACGCCGAGCTTCAGCTTCTCCCAACACAACGGACTTTGGGAGCCGGAAAAAGTCGCCTTAACCGGCGATGGCAGAATTCTGCTCTGGCTTAGCGGCCTATGCAGAGGTCTGTACCTGTTCGACGGAACTCACTGGAGTCCGATCGGCAGCTACGCTTTCGGTTCAGCTGCTACAGATGTCAGGTCGATAACCTGCATGTGGCGCTCGCCCGCGGGTGAGGTTTATATCGGTCTAAGCTACAGGTCGACTGCGCACCCCCTCGTAATGCGCCTGATCGGTGACGTATGGTCGCAAGTCGGTGAGCCGATTCGTTCGGCTGGAGAAATCAGGGCGTTCGCTTGCGATGCCAACGGCAACCTCGCAGTCGGCGGAAGCTTCGGCCCAGATCCCGCTCTGATTCTTCAGGGTCGGGAGTTCGTTCCGCTCGGCAGAATCTCAGGACTTGCTGGGTCGTTCGAAGGCATGACGTATCTCCAAGATACCTTCGTTGGTGTCGGCCGCGTCGCAAGTAACGAGGAGGGAGACGGGTTTGTCCATGTCGCCTACCTAGATCCCGTGCAGAATCGCTGGCTCGCCTACACCAGTTTCGCGCCAGCATCACTCGACCCGGGCGTTCACTGCATCGCCACGCTAGGCGAACGTATGATCGTTGATGCGCGCTCGTACTCGCCGCGTCGTGAAATCAGGCACGGTGTTGTGGGCACGTACGCTCTTGACGACTGCGGCAACTCAACTCGTTTGCTTGATCACTCGGGTCATCCGCTTTCGTCGAACCTCCTGGCTTCCACTGATAACGTAGTGGTCGTTGTATCAAGAACAACTCCGCTGCACGAGGAGGTCGTAGAGTTCACTTGCTAGCCAGGCAGGTGAATCAAGTAATGTTCCGGGAAAAGGGGTTGTGCTGGCGAATCGTAACCAGCAAAAGGTTCTGCTCTATCACAACCCCCAATTGCCCCTCACTAGAATCTAAGCGTCGAACACATCAAGCGCTGTTATTGATAGCCGCAGTGCCTGAGGGAAAAATTTCTTTTCGGGAACGATATGTCGGGAACAGGTTGTACTTGTGTATCTTGTTAATCATCAGTCCGTCGATGTGGCGCACAATGTCTGGGAACTCTCGGTTAAGATCTAACAGCAGAGCCTGATATTCCTCAAAATCGCCGACCTCTATATCAAACTCATAGTCCCACTCAGCTAGGCATTTGATAGCAAAGACAATGTTTGCCTTACGTCGGCAATAGTTGAGAAATTCCGTCTCCCGTTCCTGGGAAACGTAATTCGCATGGACCATAATCTTATAAAACAGCCGTCCCATTATTTCGTGATTAAGCACGAGATTATACCGAACAATGACGCCCGAGCGCTCCATCGCCCGAAT
>JAGRAN010000148.1 GCA_020434585.1 Bdellovibrionales bacterium | reverse complement strand
TGCGCGCGGCGCTGGTGCATGCGTCCCGCCTGGGAGGCTCGCAGTGAAAGTCTTCCTGATCGATAATTACGATTCGTTCACCTACAACTTAGTTTACGCTCTGCGCGGTTTAGGGGCGGAAGTCAGTGTTCGGCGCAATGATAGCTTTGACTTCACAGATGTTGAGCCTTTTGACTCGATAGTCATTTCTCCTGGGCCGGGGATCCCTGAAGAGGCCGGTCACACGATGGAAGTCATTCGCAAGTTTAGCCCAAGCAAGCGAATTCTCGGCGTTTGTCTCGGTCATCAAGCGATAGCTGAAGTCTTCGGTGCAAGGCTCGAAAATATGCGTGACGTTTCACATGGCAAGTCGATCGAAACAAAGGTTGTCGACCGAGGCGAAGTTCTATTTAGGGGAATTGAGTCACCGTTTTTTAGCGGAAGATATCATTCCTGGACGGTGAAGCCGGGTTCGGTGCCGTCTGAATTAAAGGTCACAGCTGAAGATCCTCAGGGTAGAATAATGGCGCTGCGCCACACTACACTGGATGTAGCGGGTGTTCAGTTTCATCCGGAGTCAGTGCTTACTCCCAATGGCGTGCAGATTCTAGCTAACTGGCTGGATGGGGGTGCGTGATGGCTGAAAATTCCCCGGCAATGAAGACAGTCTTAAATCAACTTTTCGATCACAGGACTTTGTCCGCTGAAGAATCTCACGCGCTGCTAATCGGCATGGGAGAGAATGCATACAGCGAAGCTGAAATGGCCGCTTGCCTGGGTGCCTTTCGAATGCGGAGCATGACAGTAGCAGAGCTCGAGGGTTTTAGGCGGGCGATGCTTCAGCTTTGTCGTCGAGTCGATCTTTCAAAATACGACGCAATCGATCTTTGCGGCACAGGCGGTGACGGAAAGAACACTTTCAATATCTCTACGCTCTCGTCGTTTGTTGTGGCAGCCTGCGGGGTTCCAGTGGCGAAGCACGGGAACTACGGTGTCTCATCAGTTTGCGGCTCGTCTAATGTGCTTGAGGCTATTGGTGTTAAGTTTCAGAACGAGCAGGCTGGCCTTCTCGCACAGCTTGATGCTGCAGGAATCTGCTTCATGCACGCGCCGCTTTTTCACCCCGCAATGAAATACATAGCTCCGGTTAGACGTGCGCTTGGGGTATCGACTTTCTTTAACATGCTTGGTCCGATTGTGAACCCATCTTCTCCGCGTCGTCAGATGATTGGAGTTTACAGTTTGGAATTGGCTCGACTGTATGCCTATACGCTTCAGCAGACAGATAAGGAATACGCCATAGTTCACTCCTTAGACGGTTACGATGAAACCTCATTAACCGGACCGGTGCGAATCATATCACGCCAGGAGGACTTGCTGCTTAGTCCGTCAGACTTTGGGTTGAAGGCTGTGGAAGCCAGCGAAATTCACGGCGGAAATACAGTAGAAGAGGCGACAGAAATATTTCTCAAAGTTCTATCCGGCAAAGGATCTGACTCGCAGAACGCAGTTGTGTGCGCGAATTCAGCGCTCGCACTGAGGGTAGCGAGACCAGAGCTAAAGCTTAAGGATGCCGCTGAGCGAGCCAGAGATACGCTGACCAGCGGAAAGGCGCAGGAGGTACTCGAGAAACTTCAAGCCTTGGCTGGCAGCAAGTAGAGGATGACATGGCAGATATTTTAGATAAAATTACCGCCGCCAAGCGCAAGGAAGTTGAAAAGCGCAAAGAGCTTTATCCGGCCAAGCTGCTTGAGCAAAGTATCTACTTCGAAGCCAAACCTGTGTCATTATGCAGCTACCTGAAGCGTAGCGATCTCCTTGGGGTAATAGCTGAGATTAAGCGCAAATCCCCTTCGAAGGGCGTAATCAATGCGCACGTTGACGTGGAGCGCTTGTCGATTGGCTATATGCAATCCGGTGCTTCCGCGCTGTCAGTGTTGACCGATACGGAGTTTTTCGGAGGCTCTAGCGCTGACCTCGAGACTGCACGTAAGTTTAACTTCTGCCCAATTCTTCGCAAAGATTTTATTGTCGACGAATACCAAGTGGTTGAAGCCAAATCCATTGGTGCTGATGTCGTTCTGTTGATTGCTGCCTGCCTTGAGCCGACTGAGCTTAAGAAGCTTGCCAAGGCTGCTCGCGGTCTTGGGATGGAAGTCTTGATGGAAGTGCACAGTGAAGAGGAACTCAACAAAGGCTTGTGCGAAGAGGTAAGTGTGGTTGGAGTTAACAACCGCAATCTAAAAGATTTCACAGTAAACGTGGAGACCTCAAAGCAGCTATTAGGGAAAATCCCTAAAGGTATATGTAAAATATCTGAAAGTGGAATCTCAAGTCCGTCTGTTCTGGTGGACTTAAAGCGATGTGGTTTTGATGGCTTCCTGATTGGTGAGGCGTTTATGAAAAGCGCCAGGCCAGAGCGCGCATGCGAAAAACTGATTAAAGCGGCCCGGCAGGAGCTTGAGGCTGATGCTGATTGATCGCCTCCAAATTAAAGTTTGCGGATTAAAAGATCCGGCAAATATCAGTGAAGTAGCTGCACTGGGCCCAGATTTTATCGGATTTAACTTTTGGCCTACATCGAAGCGTTATGTGGGGGATGACTTCTCCGCGGACTATCATGCAGCTGTGCCGTCCGAGATAAAGCGAGTTGGTGTTTTTGTTAACGCAGAGGTAGATGCCGTTGCAGCGGTTGCGGCGCATTGCAGACTGGACGGTATTCAACTCCACGGAGACGAAGACCTGGAGTATTGTAGGGTGGTCAAGGACCTTGCCCGAGATAAGTTTCTAATCAAGGTGCTGCGAATAGAAGATAGTCTGCCGGTGGAGCAATTTAAAATATTCTCTTCGGTGTCTGACTACTTTCTATTCGATAAAGCAAGTGTGACATACGGCGGCACGGGATTGCGTTTTGATTGGAGGCTGCTCAGTGATTACCGCGAGAAAACACCAGCGCTAGTTGCGGGGGGAGTGGATGAGCAGGGAATTGATTTCATAAAAGACCTACGTCGAGTGGGCCGCACAATTGTCGGCATCGATGTTAACAGCAGGGTAGAGCTTGAGCCGGGGCTTAAGTCTACAGTTCGAATCAAGAAGGTAATGGAGCACCTATGAGTAGCTCGTATTTTGCTGACAGTGATGGTTACTACGGCGAGTTTGGCGGTGCCTTCGTGCCCGAAATGCTGCATGCCAACATAGAAGAGCTGCAATCCCGATATTTGGAAATTATCTCTGACCGCAACTTTCAAGCTGAGCTGAATAGTCTGCTGCGTGACTACGCGGGGCGCCCAACACCGCTGTATTTTGCCCCGAGGCTAAGCGAGAAGAAATCAGCGAAAATCTACATTAAGCGCGAGGACCTTCTGCACACAGGCGCTCATAAGGTTAATAATACCCTCGGCCAGATTCTTCTAGCGCAGCGTTTGGGTAAGAAGCGCATTATTGCCGAAACCGGAGCAGGGCAGCACGGAGTCGCTACGGCAACGGTCTGCGCGATGATGGGCATTGAGTGCATCGTGTACATGGGAGCGATGGACGTAGAGCGTCAGGCGCCAAATGTCGCGCGGATGAAGATGATGGGAGCACAAGTTGTGCCTGTCCACAGCGGCAGCAAGACACTTAAAGATGCTACGAATGAAGCTTTGCGCGACTGGATCAATAATCCGGACTCAACCCATTACATCATCGGCTCGGTCGTTGGGCCGCACCCCTTTCCGGACATGATTTCGCGTTTTCATGCAATCACTAGTGAGGAAATCCGTCGCCAGCTTACAGAGCACGAAGGTCGAGAACTGCCGAACACCGTGATCGCGTGTGTTGGCGGAGGTAGTAATGCAATCGGCGCCTTTTACCACTTTATCGATGAAGCTGCGGTTAAACTGATTGGAGTCGAAGCCGCCGGCTGCGGTGTCGACAGTGGGCAGACCGCAGCAACGATGACTCTAGGAACTCCCGGCGTGCTTCATGGAAGTATGTCACTGCTGCTGCAAAACGATGACGGGCAGATTCAAGAAGCACACTCTGTGTCTGCCGGACTGGATTATCCGGGAGTCGGGCCGCAGCATGCTCACCTTCATAAAACTAAGCGCGCCCACTACGTCAGCATCACGGATCAGCAAGCTTTAGACGCTGCGTTTGAACTAGCTCGACTTGAGGGAATAATACCAGCTCTCGAGTCGGCGCATGCTTTTGCTTACTTGCTCGAGTACAGTGCAGAGCCCGATGAAGTGATAGTCGTTAACTGCTCGGGGCGGGGCGATAAGGATATGGCCGCATACCTGAAGCATCTTGAGAAAGAGAAAGCTTAGGCCGGCAGCTGCCTTTTCCAGGAAATCATTTCTATTGCGGCCTGAGCTGCTTCGATCCCTTTATTGTTGCGGCCAGTGGAACGCGCGATTAAATGCTGAATGTCATGGACTGGCATTAGTTCCATGATAATCGGCACCTCGAAGTCGTACATGATGCGGCCGAATTCGCGAATGCAGGTATCGACGATCACTTTGTAATGATCCGTTTCTCCTCGCACCACGGCACCAAATACGACTATCGCTTCAAACTGAGACGTTTTTGCCAGGAGCTTTGCAGCGAGCGGCAGCTCGTAGCTACCCGGGACAACCTGATGATTTACGACAGCCTGAGCGCTTTCAAGGATTTCACGACATGCGCTGACCATTCGATCAGTGTGTTCGCTGTGCCAGGCAGCCTGAAGGATCGCAATATTGGCGCCTGGCACTTGTCCGACGTCTTTCGTGTCGTATTCCTTCTGCATACGCGAATCTATTCAGCGGCCGCTTCTTCGGCGGCAGCTTCTGCTGCAGGTGTTTCCTCGGCGGCTGCTTCTGGTGCTTCTTCAGCTGGCTTCGCCTTAGGCATCGGAATGTCGAGCAGCTTCTCACTGACAAGAATCTTTACTTTCTCGTCGCCGCTGATCCATTTACGGGAGCTGTCACGCACAGCGTAGCGCTTTGAGCTCTTCTGAAAAATAACATAGTCGTCGGTTTTCTTGACTAGTTCCATCGATAGTCCTCCTCAAATTGACGAGGGCAATTTAGCGTTTTACTCGGAAGTAGGCAACGCAGTGTCGTTTTTGGGTTTTACGCCTACGACAAGAGCATCTAAGCGCTGTTCGATGTCATCAAGATCGGGGTTGGCGGTGTGGACTTCAGGTTGGGCTTCCTGGGGTTGTTCCGCCTCAGGAGTGACTCTTCGTGTTGGTGCGAATGCGACGACTATCACGAAAACAGCTGCTACCAAGATGATCAGTAATCGCTTCATTCAAACCATGATCGCTGCGAGAGCGACGAAAAAACCTGTGGGATGCACTCCTCTCTACAGTATAGCTGATGCTGCTCGGCTAATATAGGATGGTGGGAAGAGGTAAGCACCCGGTAACTCCCAGGAAATTTAAGCCCGCCGCCAGTTACTTCGCGCGAAAGATGCCTACAAGGGGCAATGTGCCGGGAAAGGGGACTATAGCGGAGTGTTGCCGGAGCAGAGGCCTGTCGTGTAGGTGCCCTCGTATGCCCTTGCGAAAACTTTATACTTCGTACCTTCCTGAAAATTATATCCGCAGGCCGCGCCATTCGTTGCAGTTGTTACTACGCTTGGTCCGGTAAAGGAGCCTTTTAGGAAGCGTTCGACTTTAAAAGATACAGTGTAGCGACCGACGCCGTGTGAGCCTTTGGATTCCCATACCTTGGTTACGGTACCGACAAAAGCTACTTCAGAATTTTCTAGCGCCTGCTGTTCGCTAAGCTGCATACAGCTGCAGGCGAACGAGAAATTCGGAAGCAGCGAGCTCACGGAAAAGCAAATGAAAGCGGCTTTTAAAGTCTTCTTAAGCATGAGAGGAGTATAACACTTATATTGCCGAGCGCGACAAAACTCTGCACAATGGAGGCCCAATCATTATAGGAGACCGAGACGTGAAAACAATTCTGCGGATAATAGTATTTTCGCTCTTTCTGCTAGTGTTTTGCAGTCCACTTCTTGCAGACGAGCTGCCGCCACGTAAAGCAGGATTGTGGAGCCTGAGCACCGAAGTCGAAGGCATGCCCGGAGCATCACACACTCTCCAGCAATGCATTGATGCTGCGACGGATAAGGAATTGATGAATCTCAGCCGAGATATTGCAGCGAAGACCGGCGCCAAATGTGCGAAAAACGCGATCGACAAAGTCTCAGGAAAATACGTCCACGAAGCTGACTGCATGATGGCTGGTTCGCATATCGTTTCACGAACTACTTTCGCCGGCGATTTCAACTCAAGCTACGTAGCTACATCAATTACAACGTACACACCGCCGATGATGGGAATGAGCGATACCCATTCGACTGTGACTGCGAAGTATCTTGGTCCGTGTGCAGCCGGAATGGATCCAGGAGACGTAATGCTGCCTGACGGTAAGAAAATGACTCTCAAGGCGATGCGAGCAATGCAGGGCGGACTTTAGCCCTGGCAGCTCGTACTTTCCTCGGAGGCCTTTTCGAGCTGCTTGCTTAACTCGGTCGTCGAATCGCGCAGGTTTGCGATTGACTCTTCCAAAGTTTGAAGTGCGGGGTCAGTCTCCATGCAATACGCTTCGCGCTCTGCTCGGCGTTCGAATCGACTCTGGTTCTGGCGTTCACAGGTCTTAAGCATCTGCTTAAGTGACTGCGCAGCTGCATCCAAGTTATTGGAACTGGCCTCGTATTTCTCAAGCAGGTTCTGCTCATTTTCTAGTTGTAGTGAACAGTCTCGTTTAGCCGGTATCGGGTGCGGCTCCTCATCGGGAGCGAAAGAATTAAAAAGTGAAATAATGCCCAGCACCAGGCCTACCACTGCCGCGGTTTGAATTAGTTGCGCCGTTTTCATGTACCTTGCCCATAGCCTCGACGTTGGACCATCGTGTCCGTCAAGCCACAGGAATAGACCTGCGCCGGATAGACACATTCGTCCTACGTATTAGAGCTACCTCTAATAACAACTAACTTTTTGGTTGGTTGCTCTAAGCTGCCAGTCTCCAGTCTGAGCCCGACAGTGCCCTCCTTCGCCCTATCTATGTTTTGCTGAGATAGCGGAAATTGTGACGTAAAACGCCGGAAAAGAGTGAAGTAAGTGTGATAGGCGTAAGGGATTACACTAGTTTTCGCCGATTTCAGGCAGGGAGTTTTGCTTTTTTAGGCGAGTAAGTTGGATATCGCCGTATGACCAGCTTTCCTGGGGGGCGAAGTCGAAAGCCGCGAATTCATCGATAAAAATCTGATTTGTCGTCGTTTCAGGCAGGCCGGGTTGCTGAACGCGCGGCATGACTCGGACTAACAAATATACGGTGTCATCTTCAAGGGCGGCTTTCGCAATGGAATAGTCCAAGTAGGCCTTTAACGGCTTGGCTTGATTGTCGTACGGCAAGAGTATTGGCTGAGGCGTGAGCCCGTATGCTCCCGCTGGTCCGCTGAGCAGTATTCGGCCCGCTTCGTCGTTTACCAGCCAGTCGAGTTGAGAGCTTTCAATTAACCCGCTGTATAAGAAAACAGGGTGCTGCTCTTTGGCGTTCATTTCTTGAAGCGACGCAATAGCGCTGCGCCAATTTTCGAACAGCCAAGGTGAATGCACATCGCCAATAATCAAGAACGCCGCGCATAAAGCGGCAGTGGCAAATGAACGCAGGTGAGTCTGATAGTGGTGCAGAATAGCAGCGCCGACTAATGCAAATGCTGGGAGCTGCCAGGTAAAGTAACGAGGAACAAAGATGGCACGGTTAAGGACGTAGGAACCAAGCGCAAACACCGCCACGGGAACCAGCAGCCATAAGGCGCTTATCTTGACGTAAGACGGGGCAACGGGTCGCTGCGTGCTTCGAACCGAGCTGAAAAGTACTGGAAGGATCGCCGCAATTAGAAGCACAGGCCCATACGGCAAAAACAACGCTTTAACAACTTCCTTTGGCCCGGGCATGCCAATAAACGTTAATCCGTTAGAGTGGCTGACGGCGAAAAGAAAATGCTTTGCTACTGGAAGCAGCAGCAGGGCAGTTACAAAAAACATAGTTCCCAGCTGCAACGAACTTTGCTTAAGCCGCTCGCGTATATTCGGAAAGGCGACTAGCAGCGACAAATGGAACGCTGCAACTGACAAGAGCATGAAGTGGGTGCAGGCGACTAAGGCTAAGCCGAGGCTGTAAGCAAAGGCGCGAGCCCAAGTTGGGTGTTTGATCCAACGAATGAACAGCCAGGTAGCCAGCAGAGAGAGCGCTAACCCCATTGAGTATGGCCTAGCGCTGAATGCGACACCGGCGCGAAGGGCGACGGCGGCGAACACTAGAGTTCCGGTTCTGCTGAGAGCTGGAGAGGAGAACTCCCTGGCGCAAAGGTAAAACGCCCCAATTGAGAATATCGCGAAAAATAAGGAAACCGCCCGTAGCGCAACCTCGTCGGTGCCAAAAACTTTACTAAAGGACCAAGCGGCGGCGTAGTAGGGCAAAGGGGTGGGCTGATAATTGAGCACGCTGTCCAGCAGCTGGGCGAAGCTACCCTTGGCGAGAGTCAAAGTCAGCGCCTCATCGAGCCACAGGCTGCGTCCCATTCTGGACACAATCAGCATGAGCGCCAGGACTATGGTCATGGACCATAAAATAACGCTCGGCCAATCGACTTGGCCGGGACGGCGTATTCGAAATTTACCAGCAGTTATTTGCACGGCTCTTCTCTCATAAATCGGGTAACTATGGACTGAGCTACGGAGTCTGTCAACGCAGCGAAGCACTTGGCAACTAGCGTAAGTGGCTGTATTTGCGTGCTTTTGTCAGAGCTTTCGAACGATCGGAGTAAATTCAGGGTGAAAAACCCCTGATTTGCCGCTTAGGCTACTTAGCTCCGACCGCGAGTCTGGGCATTTCCACGTGCAGCTCTTCTGAGAGGAAAGGTGGGACAAGCCCCATTCTTAGATAGCGAGCTCGAATTTTGGCAGGCAACTCGCGGAAGTCGCCAACGATTCGGCGACAGTCGGGAGCACCGCAAGAGCAGGCAAAGCGAAAAGGAAAATTCTCCTGGCTGCATGCGTAGTCAAATGTCAGCTCGCTGCCTTCAGGAATGTACTCCAGGGAAATCAAGCGAGGAGCGTCACCGTCGAAGTTCAGGCCGCAGTTCGGGTCGCAGGAGTGGTTGATGAAGTCGTCAAAGCCGCCAGAGAGACCAATGAACTCGTCATGGTCGATTTGGAGGAAGCCGTCGTGTCCGGTCGTCCTGAGGGCAGTCAGGACGTGTCCGCGGTCAACGCGCGGTCCAGCGAACTCAAGAATTGGGGAGCCTTCGGGGATGTCGTCCAGAGTGTATACTCCACGGCCTTTTTCGCTCGGGAGCAAAACTAACGTGCTGCTGGAAACCAAATGTGTTCCCTCCAAACAAGACCTAAGTCAGATCCCGCCGGCCTGGAGGCAACCGCCCTTGCGCGCGTCGGTACGGCCGGTAGAAACTCAGCCGATAAATTTAATTGTGTACGCAATCGTCAGGTTTTGCAATAGTTTTGGGCGAGCCTGGGGCTAGGGCCGGAAGTCCTGATTGTAGGGCTGGCGGCTCGTGTCCGCCGGAAGAATCTTAATGAACTCGTGCTGAGTCGCTTGGTGGCAGCTGTTGCAGCCGTCGATTACTTTAGTGTATCCCGCGTCAACCGCAGGCCAGTTCTCGGTCGCGATCGTTTTTTCCAAATGATCAATTCGCGAAACCATGATCGATTGAGCTACGGGTGCAATCGGCGCACCATGGTGTTCAGGGACTTCCTTGATCAAATCCTCGACCGTTTCTTCCAGCTCTTCGACGTAGAACAGCGAAAGCATAGTGTTTCGTTCCGCAATTGAATAACCGAGTTTCTGGCTGAAGCGCTGAAGGCTTATCATATAAGTCGACAGCTCCGGCTGCTCTTCCTCCGGTAAATCAACGGCTTTGATATCGCCGGATTGAACCGCGATGCCGCAAGCGGACAGAATCAAAATAATGAGAATTAGGCTTCCGTAGGACGGGGACGAGCGCACAATCTAGCTCCAAAAAAACTAACTGCACCGACACATAACACCCGCCAGCGAACTAGATCAAATTGATAATCGAAAATTAACGCCAACCCGGCGGCCGCGGGGAGATATTTAAACCCTGCCTCATTCTCGCGATATGCCGCTATTCTTCTCTAAGCTAGGTTTGATAGGCGCACACCAGCGAAAAGAATCCTTGCAGCGCAAAGTGTCGGCCCGATATCCCTCGGGACAAACTGTTTCACGAAGAGTTGGCGCGGTACTTAGCAGATAATTCCCCTTGCTCATTCGCCTTACCGACTCCAAGCAGCAGCTCTTACTTACAGCTTTAAGACACTCAATCTCCAACTTGTCGTAATCAGGCTGCACAGCGGTCGCCTCCCTTTCTTCCGCAAACGCTGGCACAGACAAACAACAACTGAGCAGTAACAGAATGACTCGTCTCATGTCGTAATAATATCAAAGTAGGCCGGGGGAGGATATTTAGTGTTTGCCGGATTTTGATTCGTCGTGAAGGCCACGGATGGCCGCAACAGAATCAACCTCGGAGCGATACACGGATGTATCGCGAGAATGAGGCAAATACTAAATATACTCTCTCGGCCGGCTCTACATATCCAAACGGCGAAGCCGCCAAAGATTCATCAGTTTGGGAATGCCCTGGGTGAGACTCGAACTCACACGTCTCGCGACACACGGCCCTCA
>JAGRAN010000147.1:2010-4578 GCA_020434585.1 Bdellovibrionales bacterium | reverse complement strand
GAAGGTAAGCAGGAACTGGTTGTTTGCAAAGTGCTAGGTCGCAAATACTCCTGCCTCGCCGAGGAAAAGAGGAAGTACAGCAAGGAGTTGGCTGACGTTGAACGCGTTCTATTGAGCGGCTTTAATTGATTTTTGACAAGCCGCGGTTTCCCCAGTAGTCTGCTCGCTCAGCCAAGGACTAATTCAGGACTATTTTAGTAAAGAAATGGCTTCAAAATCGAAAGTCACCAAAGCTAAGCGCGCGATCCGAGACGAAAAACTGCGCAAGCGGCGCTTCAAGAAGGAAGAGCGCAAAGAGCGCCGACTCCGCGACGAAGGATACGTCGTTCAGCCTTAGTTTGCCCGCGATCAACGCACTGACGTCGGCGCTGCGAAATCGACGCCTCCGCCCGCGCTTGGGCGAAAGCGCAGCACATCTGCTGCGATATCTCCAACATTTTGTGCTTTGAGCTGAACGATGCCGTAACTGTCCGGCAGTGTCAGATACTGCGATTCATGAAGGCCCAGATCCAACCCGCCGTGCGCACCGAGAACTATTGTTGCCGTGTACGGAGCTTGCGAGGGATTATAAACTGTCAGGTCTACACTTTGCGCTTCGCCTCGGGTGTTGAACAAGCGCAGCCAGTCGACAATATTGATGAAGCGGTTGTAGGAGCCGAACATCTCGAGTCCCAGTGCTTCGCGAGACTGCGAGCCGTACATTGTCGAAATACTTCCGGACGAATTGCGGAAGTAGAACATGCTTTGGGCGATAATCGGTCCACCAGATAAAGACTCGACGACCACCGAACCCGAAGCGCCGGGCGCAAGATATTGACTGGCGTTCAAGTGAACTTGGCTGTACGGGCTTAGGTTGAGCGATTGAGTATGCTGCAAACCGCCCGCGTTAGCGTAGAACGAGACACGAATGTTATCGGTGTTTGCTCCGGTGCTAGTAACCTCAAGCCAGTTTTCTCCGCCGGCGCCGCTGGAGATCGGACCGTAGATTGATTGAGCAGTTCCTGCCCGCCCGAGTAATGGAAAGGCAAATGAGTATGTCGAAGGCGCGGCGCTTGGCGGCGCATTTCCTCCGTATCTGAATAGCTGGCTGATGTACGGAGACCCGGGGTCGTCAGGCAGGATTTCATTTAGCCCGTAGCGGTAAGTGCCGGGATTTTGGTGCCCGCCTTCGATATCTTGGCGCGCCAGCGGACCAACGACAATGTGGAACGTTCCAATCTGCTGACCCTGTTCGTCGTAGCGGTTAACTGTGAAACCTTTGGCTTGGGTTGGATGAAGGTTTACCACACCGAGCCACTGAGCGACCAAATTGCCCGACTCACTCGGATTTAAACTGGGCTGATATGTATTAAAAGAAACATAGGAATCCCCGCACGTCGGATGAACAAACGGCACACCAAAAGCAAACTCGTATTCTCCGGAGGTTCCTTCGGGGCGATAATAAAACATGCGCCCATCCAGCAAGTCTCCGTATAGCGGCGAAAACTCGATGGCGACAATACCGTATGAGTCGACCGAAAAGCCCGGCATGAGGTCGATTAGAAAATCCTGCTGTTGTTTTGCTGCGAGAGCGACGGATTGCTGGTGAACGAGCTGCCCGGCGATGTTGTAAAGCTTTAAAGTCAGCGGAACCGTGACGTTCGATTTGTTTACTAACTCCAATATATTCTTAAGACCGATGTAGCCGTTCCAGAGAGTATAAACGGGGCTGCGCAAATGATCTTGATAGCTGCCGGGGTCAGTTCGATCGCTCCCGTCAGCATTTTCCTGGGCGTCGGAAACGCAATCACCGTCTGTATCCGGTCCCAGTCCGACGCCGCTGTCGAGTATGGCCGTGAGGTTCTTAAACGAAAGATTTGCGTTGTTCACCAGTAAGAGTCCGCCATTAGCAGTGATTCGCATCCCGGGTTTATTGCCAGTCAGCTCATAGACGCCATTGGGGACATCTTTAAGTTCGAAG
Organism: Bdellovibrionales bacterium; assembly: GCA_020434585.1. GTDB lineage: Bacteria > Bdellovibrionota_C > UBA2361 > SZUA-149 > JAGRAN01 > JAGRAN01. The sequence continues at coordinate 2,618 of JAGRAN010000147.1, read as the reverse complement.
GATCCATCAAGTAGGCTGGCCGTCCCTGTCTGGCCGGCATTAATTGCAGCCCCGGCGACTCCTAGACTGGAGGGGAAAGATACTTGACCTGAAACGCTCGGAGTCGAGCCAACGTGTACAATCTGTCCCCGAAGTGCGCCGTTGGGAAATGACGCGGAGTTGAGCCGCAGGTACGCCCTGCCTTCCCACATTTCTGCAACTTGACCGCTCGAAACGGCACAATTGCCATTTGCTACTCCGCCGGATGCAGAAAAAGAGCATATAGTGGAGCCCGTAGTTTCAACTTCGCCCAGTCTGAACTCCATCGAAGTCGCACCAGGAACACTGTGTGTGCAGGTAAATTTAACAGAATCTTCTGCTCCGTTTAGCTCGACATCGCATGATCCATTGCCCGATTCTGTGCTTCCGGCAACGACCTCAAAACTTTGCAGCTTGGCTTGAAGATTTTTAGGAACGCGATTGACGGTAATTGACCCGGTCATTCCCTGAGCCCAATGCGGGTCGCAATAATACAAGTAAGTATGGCCGGCTATGTCGTAGAGATTTAAATAATCTCGGTCAAAAGTCCAAGAATACGAAAGACTCGTAATTCCCAGCGGCGAAACAAA
>JAGRAN010000147.1:0-1841 GCA_020434585.1 Bdellovibrionales bacterium | reverse complement strand
GTAACGGTGTGAGTTTCGGCGGACGCCGAGAGTGGAAGCGCAAGTGCTGGCAGCACCGAAAAAATTGCGCGGCAAATAAAATGTATTTTTTTCTTCATCAGTACTTACACCAGTACCACTGCGGGCGCACCGCTTTTGACTTAGCGCTGCAAGTGCTGTGCCGGAGGTATCGTATACAAATCTTGATTAGGTCAGCTAAAGCAACATGCCGCAAAGCCTGCGTGTTTTATGACAATTAGTTACCGTTATGCACTCAAGTGACTTTATTCGTCACCGGGCACCATTCAGTAACCTCTTGTTAAGCGGACATTTCCAGAATTGGAACGCGACTTGCAGAAACTGAATCGGGAGTAGGTGAGTCAAAGCTTTGCTGGGATTCGGCAAGGCGGCTCAAATCACTAGGTTAGGTTGTAGCTGTTTTCAGAGGATTAAAACGCCTAACTGGTGAGGTTTGAGCTTGATGTTACCTTTCGTCCGTACTCGTATCCATACGTCCGTCGTCCGTCTTGCCATCGTGTGCACACTGTTCTTGTTAAGTGCGCGCAGCGCAGCTGCTCAGTCAGAACTTGTTGAGTTCCCGGCGGTTGGTCCGTTCAACGGATTCAACAACCACTTCGTGGTAGTTGAGTGTGTCAGCTTTGGCAGCCAAGGTACTAACGTCAAAATTACGCTTAGAGCAATGAACGGCACGGTGATGGGTTCACAGACCCTTGGAGTGCCTGCGTTCGGCTCGACTCACTATATATTGAACTCCATTGCAAATATCAGTGATAAAATTGGAACCTTTGAACTTACGAAGTTGGACAATGTGTTTGATGCGCCGATCGCGTGTAACACTATTCACTACCGCAGGCATCTGAATGGGACCGTAAACTATGCGATCGGCGTTCCTGTAAGACGACCGCTGGTTGGAGATAGTTGGGGAACTTACAACTCGCACGACCCCGAAAATCAGGTGCCAACCAAAAACTGGCTAACAATATTTAACCCGAACAAAGCGGAAGATATCCCACAAGGGAGCGCAAACTTTAAAGCTCTGCTTCGCGTATACAATCAAAACGGAACATTTAAAAAAGTTGTTCCGATTAATCTCGGACCCGGCCAGCGTACAGACATCGAACTAGGAACACCTGAAGGCCAGTTCACAGGTCTGTACAAAATAGATACCAGCGACAGCACACCCTACGAGAGCTTTCTTGCGCGATATAACTCTCCCAATGGCGGTCAGTCGTTTAAGTTTGGCCTCTCGCTCCTTTCAAATAAAGGGACTTGTAATCAAACAATGCCAATTTCCACCATGGGCAACGGCGGGGGGTCGACAACAGTTTGGCTGGAACTTGCCAACACCGGCGGTTATCCTGTTAACGCTACGATCACGGTACGCGGTCCTACAGGCTTAGTGGAGCATACCGAACAGCGCCAAATCTCTGGATTCGGAATGTCCAGTGTGGCGATGAATCAGTTCATCGACCCAAGTGCCGTGGGCAACATGGGCACCGTAACGGTTGAGTGCGAGGACCCAGAATCGCAAAACCTAGTAATGCAGACCGCTCACTACGGTCGCACTGGCGTTGGTGGTCCGGTTTCATGGGCTTACATCTCGCAAGGCAGAAATCTTCCAGAGGCTGGATCAAACGATGCTTTGGTTGGCGCAGTGAACACTTTCCTCGGAGCTGAGAACTGGGTCGGACAAATTAACCACTTGCCAAACGTTCCGACGATAAAGGTCTCGCAGTTCAACCAGATTGGTGGTTTGGTCAATAGTGTTACCTATCCGATAGCTGCCCGAGGTGTTGCAACCTATGATGCGCACTCGCCCGCGGGAGCAAACGTAATTGGAA
>JAGRAN010000146.1:3403-9453 GCA_020434585.1 Bdellovibrionales bacterium | reverse complement strand
CTTGTCGACAACAAGTGGCTGTTCGCCGGTCCCATTGATACTGATCATAAAAATGTCGGAGGCGGGGCCGAAGCGCGTAGTCTGAAATACGACCATCGTTTCGTCGGGAGACCAGCTTGGGTGCTCGTCGTCGCCTTCTCCCGAAGTTAATTGAATCGATCCAGAACCGTCGTCGCTTGATAGGTAAATTTTTCTTGAGCCGCTTTTGTTAGAAGAATACGCTATACGCTTGCCGGACGGAGCCCATGCGGGCTGCGATTCTTTAGCGCCTGAAGCGACCAGCGCAGAAATCGTGCCGTCAGCAAAGTTCAAAACATAAACGTCCTCTTGCTCGCCGCGAACGAGGGTGAACGCCAAGCGCCCACTGTCGAGCCCACGATTTACTAAAACGATATCCGACGCGATTGCGCTGAGGGGAGCAGCGACAACAAGGCAGGCACAAAAAAGAAGTAGGCTGCAGATTCGCATAAGCCGATGATTTTACTAGTTAATTAATCTGAAAACTTGATGCTTATTAGCAAAATTCTTTAAGGAATCGTAGCTCAGGAAGCAAGTGGACCCCTTAAGGTAGCGGCCAGGCCATAGATGGCTCTATTTGCTGAGTAAATCTATTGCGGATTGAGCTTTAGGGCGGTAGCTGTTAGGAAATAGCGTCCAGCTTTTGGGCGGTGGAAGGATGAATCAGACGTTAGCCAAACAATTCGTGGTCGAACCCCTCGAGTCTGGGGTTGATGTCAGGGCCGGGGCTCTGTCGGGTCGTCGTGTGCTGATCATCGCACCACAACCTTTTTTTGCGAACCGTGGAACCCCGTTCAATGTTCGGGCAATGGTTAACGCCTTATCTCAGCACGATTGTGAAATTGATTTACTAGCGTTTCCGTTTGGTGAACCGGTAAACCTGCCTTCCGGCGTACGAGTGCTGAGGTCCCCGAACCTGCCCTTCATCAGAGATGTTCCGATTGGACCCTCGTGGACGAAAATTCTGCTGGATATCCCTTTATGTTTTTCTTCGCTATGGCACGCTGTGCGCGGAAACTACGACGCGTATCATGGCGTTGAGGAGGGAGGAATTATTGCAGGGGTGCTGTCGATGCTCACGCGTAGGACCTATATCTATGATATGGATTCGTGCATGCCCCAGCAGCTGCGTGACAGCGGCTTTCTCAAATCAAATTATTTGCTGGGGCTGATCGCCTCCCTCGAGAATATTTTTATTCGCCGTGCCGGTGCAGTGCTTACCGTTTGCCGTGCTTTAACTGAAAAAGCCAAGGCGATTGCCCCGAATACTTTAGTTCATCAGATCGAAGATTGTCCTGTGGAAAGCGAGCCTTGCGAACAGCTCGTAGCTGAAATGCGACTGCGCTACGGCTTGGGCGACAAGCGCGTAGTTGTTTATACAGGCAACGTTGAGTCATACCAGGGGATGGACCTGCTGCTAAAAAGCTTTGCTTTATGCGTAGGCAAACACGGTCTGGGGGACGTGACTCTTCTGATTGTAGGCGGTAGTGGAGAACAGCTGGAGAGCTGCAAAGCCTTTGCGCAAGAGCTTGGCATACGTGAACGCGTAGTATTTGCCGGCGAGCGGCCCCCGGCCGAAATGGGATCGTTTTACGAGCTGGCGGACGTGCTGGTTTCACCACGGATAGTCGGGGGCAATACCCCGCTTAAGCTATACAGCTATATGTCAGCTGAGCGGCCGATCGTAGCTACATCGATTTCCTCCCACACCCAAGTTCTAGACGACACGAACGCATTTCTTGCAGAGCCGGAACCACAGGCATTTGCAGCTGCGCTTAACGAGAGTTTGCAGTCAGGATCGGTCGAGATTGACCGAAAGGTTACTGCCGCAAAAGAGTTAGTTGATGCTCGCTACAGTAGGGAAGCCTTCGAAGCCAGGCTGCTTGCGCTGTATGTTGAGCTGTTCGAGGGGCTGCCTAACTAGCCCTAGCCCGTTAGTAGAAAAGTTAGCTGCACACCTATATTGGCATAGATGCCGGCAAGGATATCATCCGCTGTTATGCCGAGTCCACCAGGGAGCTTCTCTAGTTTATTAATTGGGGGAAGCTTGACGATGTCAAAGAAACGAAATGCGATGAATGCTAGAAACACGTGTTCGATAGTTGTGCCGACACCGACTAGGGCAACAGCCATCCCAGCAAACTCGTCGATTACAATTTGCTTAGGGTCGCCGTGCTCTTCGCCGAATACTTGGTGGTCAAGGCACCACTGAGATGACTTGATGCTGATCGCAGTCAAGACAGCGGACCAAACCACCATGGCCGGAGTAATCAAAAAGACGGGCGCCCAAACCGAAAGCGCTAGAAATGCAAGTAGTACGACAAGGGATCCCATGGTTCCCGGCGCAATAGGACTGAGACCGGAGTAAAAGCCGGTGGCAATGAATACGGGGAAAGACCGTTTCTTGTCCATGCTGCATCCTCCATGGGGAAGTAGGGGCGCTGCGTTTGCTCGCTTCTTCGATAAGAATTATCCTTCCCGGCAGCAAAAGAGACAAGGTCTAAAGCTATGAAAATTGGTGAATACGAAGTTTCGACGCTAGTTTGTGATCATATCGCCCTAGATGGCGGGGCAATGTTCGGCTCGGTGCCCAAAACTCTTTGGGAGCGCGCGATTCCCGCAGATGCACGCAATCGAATATCGATGGCGTGCCGACTGATGCTTATCAAAGGCAGCGATAGAACGTTTCTAGTTGACCTTGGCTGCGGTGATAAATGGAGCGACAAGGACCGTGAAATCTTTGCCATTAGCTCAGTGCTCGACATGCCGCTGACTGAAGTCGTCGGTCCGGTGACAGATGTTATAGTTACCCATCTTCATTTTGATCATGTTGGCGGAATTTCTCAGCGAACTGCAGCTGGCGATTTGGAGCTTTGTTTTCCCGACGCTCGCATTCATTGCAGCAGAAAAAACTTAGAGCACGCACGCAAGCCGGGCATTAGAGAGCGTGCAAGTTACCTGCGTGAGAACATAGACGTACTAGACTCTGCCAATTTGTCCCTGACTGAGGATGGCGACGAGATTGCGCCGGGCATTACTGTTCACCAGGCAAATGGTCACACCCACGGCCTGCAGTGGGTCAAGGTGTCTGACGGTAGTAATTCATGTGTGTTTCCCTCGGACTTGATGCCGACTGCGCATCACGTGTCGGTCCCGTGGGTGATGGGATACGATTTGTGCGCTGAAACTTCCATGCGTGAAAAGGAGCAATTCCTTGAGCAGGCGGCGAGCCAGGGTTGGACGGTGGTGTTTGAGCACGACCGAGATACAGCCGCAGGAGTGATCGAGCGTGACGAACGCGGCCGCTACCGTCTTAAGTCTGCAATATCGCTGTAGTTTGTTTGCGCTCAAAGTAGCGGGTCGGGGCGTGCGAGTATTTGCCCGCTGTGCTAAAACCCTTCTGTTCTATGGGTAATGCTCAAATAAAGTCTGTACGCAGAAGAAAAAATCCAGATGAAGCTGGAAATTGCGTAGGGACGGCACAATGGAGAAATTGTCAATGAAACAGCTAGCGTCAAAAGCACTTGTTCTTTTGCTGCTCTTGTTAATTGGTTCAACTGCCCAGGCAGAAGAATTTGCTGACCTCGTTAAACGAGCTCAGGAGTTCGAAGCTGAAGGTAAGTTTCCGCAGGCGCTGACAGAGCTCAGTCTCGCATCTCAGCAGCTGCAGAAGCGGCATGTTGATAAACTGAAGGAATTTGCTCCGGGTGACGTGGAAGGTTTAACCGCCAACGCGATCAAAGCCGAAGGCGCAATGGGTCTAGTTTCAGTTGAGCGCCAGTACAGCGGCACCGGCGGTGAGAGAATCAAGTTCGCCCTTACTGGCGGAACCGGCAGTGCTGCAGGCGGAATGGGTGCGATGATGGGCTTTGCTCAGATGGCTCAAGCGATGGGTGGCGGAGTGAACTCAGAGTCGATCCGAGTCAAGGGTAAGCGCGGACAGCTCAGCAATCAAAATGGGCGCCTTAAGTTCTCGATGGGTGTAGGAAACGGTGTGATGATGCTGATCGAGCAGCAGGGCGGCCGAACTGCTACCAAAGAACAGATTATGGCAATTGCCAACGCGACCGACGTTGACGGCCTGGATAAATATTTGGCTGAAAACTAATCTACTTTGAGCGGGGCGGCAGGAGCTGCCCCGTTTTAAATTTCTATTATGGAAGCATCGCTGGCTGCAGCTGAACTTGAGAGTTGTAATGAACATTTTGGCAGCTGCGCCAAACGATCAGATGTGGCTGCTGAACCAGAGCTCAGTGGTGCAGATTATTTCGCTGCGGCATTGTTAGCTCTTGGTGCGTTCGTGCTTAACGCCGCCGGGACGTGGCCAATAGAGTTTTTTCGCCATACCGAAGCCGATCGGATGATGATCGGTATGGAGATGCTTCATCGTGGACACTACCTGGTTCCGCGATTGCTCGATTCGATTATTCTGACTAAGCCGCCCCTGTTTTACTGGCTCACTGCGGCAAGTGTCGCCCTCTTTTCAGATACGAGTGAATGGGTCGGGCGCATGCCTTCGGTGTTCTTAGGCGCATTATATGCCGGACTTCAGTATTTGTTGTTGGTGTTGTCTGGTTTGCGCAGGGAGCGCGCGGTGCTTTGCGCGGTTGTTCTCTGTGCGTCGCTGCTGTTTATGCAGCTTGGTGCGGCGGCAGAAATTGACATGACGTTTGGTGTTTTTTGCGGACTTGGTCTGAGCGCATTCTATCTTGCGCTGAGCCGCTGTTCACTGGCGTGGACTCTGGTTTCATACGGCTTGTTTGTTTTGGCTTTTCTGACTAAGGGACCGCCAATTGTCTTTTTCGCCGGTGGTGCTTTCGCAGGGTTCCTTGTATTGGCCTTGGCTTCTAAGACGAACGTTCAGCTGGGGAAGCTCCTGTCCTTGCAGATTACAGGAGCATTGTGCTTTCTGCTTGTGGTCTCCGTTTGGATTTTTCTGCTTGGTTCGCAAGTTGGTTGGAGTGCGCTGCTTGCGCAGTATAATGTCGAAGTGCATCAACGCGTGTTTATGGAGTCAAACCGTGAGCGAAGTCCGTTGTTCTACTTCGGAAGCTTCTTTGTCGGAATGGCACCATGGACAGTTCTTGCGTTGAGCGGACTGCTCTGGATTGCGTATGCACGCCCCAAGCTAGAAGGCTTCGGCCAGAGCGAAAAGCAGGCAGTCCTGTATCACTCAGCGCTTTTTCTCGTGGGGTTTGTACTGCTTTCTATCGCGCACGGGAAATCAAGTAGATATCTTTTTCCCGTTTACGGCAGCGCCGCAGTTCCCGTCGCGTACCTGATTGCGGTATTGCGAAATACCCCGATGCAGACGTTTTGGTTCCAATTCTGCAAAATTTTGTTTTATCCAATTGCCCTCGGAATTGCGGTTAGTGCGTTTGTCTTTGACATTGAAGGTGTGAGCCGCCTGGGTTGGCTGCTTTCCGCTGTTGTCATGCTGGCTCCGATTTGGGGTCTATGGATTGCTGCGCGCCGTAAGAATGGCACGGCGGCAGTTGCCTTTTTATGTGTGATTCTACTTTCACTGCGAGTAGCTCAGGCCGCAGTTTTCGCTCCGCACCGCAACACAACTAGAAGTGTTCAGCCGGTAGCGCAGATACTCGAAGAGGCTCTACCGGAAGACCAGCCGCTCTACGTGATTGAAATGTTTGAGCGCTGGATTTTCTACTACATGGTGCGCGATGGACGAGAAGTTTACAGGCTTGATGGTGAGAAATTAGCTTCGCTGGGTGATGGTGAACATGTATACCTGCTGCTGCACAAAGGCGAGGAATACTGGCGCGTCAATGAGCTGCTTTCCTATTCAGACGATGTGGAGGTCGTAAAGGAATATTCTTCTCCGAAAGAAGAACTTCTGCTCGTAAAGGCTCCGGTCGAAGCGGTTCGGCAGCTGCGTATTCGCACGCTTTTTCCGACAACTCGCTCCGCCCCATCGCCGTACAATAACGACCCTCCCGAAAGTTAACTGCCTCTTCGACAGCGTAGGGCATTTTTGCTAGCTTTCCCTTTCCCTGCTAATGAGTTTAAATCGC
>JAGRAN010000146.1:0-3394 GCA_020434585.1 Bdellovibrionales bacterium | reverse complement strand
ATCGCCCATATGCCCGGGTGGTGGAATAGGTAGACACAAGGGACTTAAAATCCCTCGGTTGAATAAACCGTGCCGGTTCGAGTCCGGCCCTGGGCATTTCGTTCGTCATAATTCCTGCGCTTGGGCGCAGGCTGCCTAGAAATTCTTCGCAAGATTCAATCTTGAAATTAGTCGCCGGAGTTGGCCCGGGCCGGACTTCTACCGGGGCCGTCTGCTATTCGGCTATACCACTGCCATTTGCCGCGGGAAGCTAGTTGTTCGTAGTGGCGGAAGGAGCCTTTTGGAAACTTATCGATCTTGTCGCTGCGAACCACGAGATGCTTATATTTCGCCTTACTAAGGTCGTTTTGACTGGCAAACACAATTTGCAGCGGCTTCGAAAGTTCGTTCTCGTACGCGCCGCTTGTCCAGTAGAGAGAATAGCTTCGCCGGGAAAGCGTTCCGACAATCGGTTCGCTTTCGCTAGCATTATCAGCGATTGCTTCCAGCACTTCCGACGCAGATAGGTCAGACTCAATCAGAGGTGTGATAAACAGCACGACGCACATCATTAGTGCGGTAGCTCCGAAAGCAACGCGTTCGGGGCTCGGATAATAGTTGAAGGACAATAGCTTTCCCAAATATCTGCTGGACGCCTCCGTTGTCGACTTGGAAAGACTTGAGGAATGAATTAGATATCCCATGGCGATTGCCAAACCCGGAATTGCGGGGAGCGCATATGCTGGAAGAACAGACCTAGCGAACGTGAAGAATACCAGTGGACTTAATCCCCAGGCGAGTGCAAAGACCACCCACCGGTCGAACTCAGTAAGCTTTAATTTTCGAATCTTGCGCCACTCGTAGCCGAGATAGCGCAGCAGAAAAAACGACCAGGGGAATATCCCCAGTACGATCATCCACCAGATGGAGCCATACATCCGCACGTGTCCGTGTCCGTATCTGTCTCCGTAATCTTTGACTAGAAAACGCAAAAAGTTTTCATTCACGAAAAAATATTTAATCGCTCCAGGATTGCTCTGCTCCAATAAGTAAAACCAGGGAACTACGAACAAGGCACAGAGTGCGAGGCCGCTCTTCCACGGCAGGTGCGAGAGGCCAGATAAGCTGCGGTCTAGTAAGCAAAGTGCAAAAATTGGCAATCCGACAATGACAAATGCTGCTGGTCCTTTAGTGAGAAATGCTAAGGCGCAAAAGAAAAAGAACGCCAGGCCTGAAGGGATAGAATTGCCGCCAGTTTCGTGTTTTTTAGCTGAGTAAGCGAAGGATACCAAGGCAGCTGTGATAAATGCCGTAAAAGTCACATCGATTGTGCTACTACCTGCGAGAAAAAACATCAGTGGCGACGTTGCGCATATAATAGCGGAGGTATAGCCAATTTTTTTGTTAAGGACGTTGTTCGAAAAAACAATAAGTGCTCCGGCAATTAGCATTAGCCCAACAAAGCTCGGCAGCCGTGATGTCCACTCATCAACTCCGAACAGGCGGTAAGAGAGGGCGGTAAGCCAAAAATGAAGCGGAGGTTTGCCTAAAAATGGTTCTAGCTGGTTGTCGTTCGGCAAGCGGGGAGTGAGCCAGTCCCCTGTTAAAAACATATTTTGTGCAATGGTAGCGTAGCGCGTTTCAGTCGGGTCGACTAAATCGCCGTGCTCCAAAGTAACGCCTCGCGCGATGAGAATGAGCATCAAAAAAATCGGAGTTAGGGTTAGGCTTTTGCTCCAAGTCTTTGCGGAGCTTAGTGCTGGTCGAGGCATTTACTGAATCCGATTAGGTGCACGAGTTGACTTCCAGTGTGAATCTGTCGAGGAGCACAGCTATTTGCAGTTTGACGATTCCATTACGCGGAAATTCAGAGGCCGCATCCAAGAGATAGGGTAAGCTTGTTAGCCTTTTCCTACCCTTGCGGTCTGGAATCATGATCGAAGGGCGTCTCGGCTTACATGGAGCTGGATTGAACCAGTGTAATGCCAATTAGCCTGCCGCAGAACCGCTTTGTTCAGCAGCGACGATCTGCTCAATGGAGTAGGTACCCAAGCACGATTTCAAGCGTGATCAGCAGAATGATGACGATCGTCAACCACTCCATGCGGATGATGGTTGCGCGGTTGTACATCGAGCCTGTGATGCTCTCGATTGCATCGAGCGTGCCGGAGATTTCGCTCTCGGCCATTTCGAGTCCGAGGACAGAAGCCACAGACTCGTGAAGCAGCCAAAGATACTCCTCCCGGATGTGTCCAAGCGTGTGGCGTAGGTCTGCAAACAGGTAGGCAGTTTCCGCTCGCATCAGTGCGACCTTCTTCGGACCACTTGCGCGCCAGAACGGTGCGCTTAGCAGGGCGAACGAACGCTGAAGCTCCGTGTCGACGATCTGTTTCGTGACGCGAGTTGCCAGCAGCTGCGCGTTAAGGAACTCGATCAGGGCCAAGGCCTTGTCGAGCGCCGTGTTGATGAGCAGCGTGCTGTCCCAGGTTACGATCGCGAGGTCTCGCTTGTAGTGCGAGATTCTACGCTTGAGTGTGTCCGTGACGGAAGCAGCAGAGAGCTCTTCACTCGCAAGCTGCAGCGCCTGAGCAACGACTGCTTCGGATTCGCTGATCCATTCGTTCGGATCCTCATCTGCCAGCGAGAGGGAATAGACCACATAGTCTTCCATCAGCACCGACAGCTTCGGCTTGCGAATCGACTTGCGGATCAGCGCCGTAGCCTGTTCCACGATGCGGTTGGCTTCAGCGATCAGCTGATCGACCATTTCGCGCAGTTTGATGCTGCGATCCCGGAGTTCGTCTGGCTTGGTGACGGCGCAGGCGAACTCGTAGCGAACCGAGACGGTCCCGTAGTGGTAGATCGTCACAACGACGCGCTCCAAGGGACTGTCTTCGAACTCAAGCTCGTGCTGAGCCTCAAACTGAATCGACGGTCGGACGAGTCCGATGTCGACAGATGCTGCAGTCGTCTTGCCCGCTTGCTCCAGCATGCGGGACGCGCGCTGCAGATCTACTTCGTCGCCAATGTCTAAGGCAACGAAGTAGAACAAACGACCCGCGCTGTTTGGTGACTGATTCCTGGCAGGCATGTGTTTCTCCTGTAACCTTTGTAGCTTAACACAACAGGCGAACCCGTCGAGCTAAGCGAAGTCCATGTAAGCCTCGAACGATAAGCAAAAGGAGAAAGATCGTATTCCCTGAAGCGGGAAGTCAAAAATACCTTGCCCGACGCGGGAAGGGAACAGCATGAAATAGATGTTACGAGTGTTTTGAAGCGAAAGTCAGGTTAGGAGGGCGCGCCGGAGCTTAATCAGAAAACTGAATTATGAAAGAGTCGAACTTCAAATCAATATATGTAAGCAGTGCATAAATGAAAGTTAACACCCCAATTATCTCAAAGCTCTCTTCCAGTG
>JAGRAN010000145.1 GCA_020434585.1 Bdellovibrionales bacterium | reverse complement strand
GGCGATTAGCGAGAAGTGTCGATTTACGTCGACTTTTATGCGGTCATCGATCTTTAGTTGAGCGGCCACACTAGAGCCCGAATACGTCAATTCCTAGGTTTTACTTTCGGCTAACCAACGCATTCAGTGACCCTTTGGAACGATCAATACTCTAACCTCAAAATTTTCCTCAGACTTGCGAAGGTCATTTTCAAGTCCTCTTGGATTTGCAATAAAACCGTCCGGATCGAATACAAAGCACAGCAGTTTTTTACAGTCTTGGTGAATGCGATAGCGTTCTGCGTCAACAATCAACTCACTACCAAGCTTATTCGCTTTGAGTGACTCACGGGACTTCTTTACTTCCACGACGATGTTTTCATTCTTCAACAAGAAATCGACGCGCGAGCACCCACCAGCATAACTGGGAGTCCATTCTTCGCGGCGTACATCATCAAAGTGGATGAGTAAAAGTGCATGCATCAAGTCCTGGACGTCATATTCGTCCTCAATCGTGAGCGTTGGCCTGTTACTATGCCGCTTCCTTAATTGCTGAGCTACTGAAGGAAAATGCGAACAAATATGTTCAACCAGTTGGAATGAATGGAGAGATGCTTGTGTTACCGACTGTATCGCCATGCTTTCCGTCCACGGAAACGCGGTGCCACAATTCGGACAGTGTGTCGGTACAAGTGTCTTCTTAACCGGACCCCAATACGGCTCGCCTGCCACTGAGTAACGGCCACGAATTTCGTGATGACATTTTGGGCAACCATGGATCGTTTCGGCACCACATATTTCACAGAAGTCTCGACGCATATAAGACTTTAGGTTGTACCGGTCGGTAATCTGGTGACCATTGAGGCAAACTTGCTGTACGTCGTAGGGATCCATTCGTCGTCTCCATATTGAGTCTGGCCAGACGATTCTATCAATTTCTGAAAAACTGCGAACGAAAGCTGCAAATGAATAAATGAAATTAACCCGCCTCCGTCCTGATTTGGCAGGAGGTTACACAATGCCTGGTGAAAATGAATTGATCGTCGGGGTCGAGGCGGCGCAGCGTTACACGGGGTTGCGGCGGTCAACGCTGGACAAGCTGATGTGGCTCGGCGCTATCAAACGCTGCAAAGATTCACGCATTTGCATCTTTCGTCGCTCTGATCTCGAGCCCTGGCGAGAAGAACTGCTAAAGGGTGGAGAAGTTTGCGCACGTCTCCGAATTCCAGCCTGGGGCCTGAATAAGCTCCGAAAACAAGGGAGGATCGCTCGCGTCCATGCGGAAGTGAATCTATATCGCCTCAGCGATGTGGAGCGACTGCGCGCGGAACTGGAGGCGAGCAATGCTGACGCCACGTGAGCGAGCAGACTTGGCTGCCGAGATATCGCAGCGGGTACTCGAGGCACTGCGTGCCGAAGGTACGCCCCTGCTGGTCGACTCCGTCGAGCTAGCAAAGCGCCTGAGCGTCAGCGTCTCGACAATCGACCGCTGGACAGCGTCAGGCCGCATTCCGCGTGTACGCGTAGGATCCGTCAGGCGATACGATCCGGCAGATGTGCTCGCGGCGATGAAAGCAGAGGCCGTCGCATGACGGGCCGCGTATTAGTCGATGAGCAGACCGCACTGAGGGAGCTCAACATAACTCCGCGCCAGCTAAGTCAGCTGGTGCGCGATGGTGAGGTAGTGATGCTGCGAATCAGGAAGCAACGCAGGTACATTTTTGACGCAAAAAGGCTGACCAAAGAGATGGAAATCGACGTCGGCAATAGGCAAAAACAGGAGCAAGAAGAAGTATGAGTACAGCGATCGAGTCAACGGAAGAAACAACCGAAGAGATCATCCACGAGGACCTAGGCACCGATCAGTTGCATCTGCTGTCGCTAACGCTACCACGGCTCCAACGCATCCGCCGAGGTGACCGAGTGATACTCGGCTGGCCCCGGCCAGAAGATAAGAACGCTGATAGCGTATGGGCCCAGCTGCAATTCGAATCGCAGGAGCTCGACGAAAAGTATGAGGCCGAGGGCCGGACAAAGGTACTGCCACTGCCCGAGGAGGTAACCGGCGAGGACCGCGATAACTGGAGGGAACTGCTGTCGCATCGAGCCTACTATGAAAACGAGGTGCGCGCGGCTGCCTACTCGGTCCGGCGGCTCGAGCTTGAATCTCGCATGCTCGCAATGTTGCAAAATCTCCAACGATTCCAATTTGAGCAGAAGAAAGCCTTGCAAGAGTCGGCGCTGCGACGTATCGACAAAGCAGAGCAGAAGCTCCTCGAAACGGCGCCGGCTAACCTGCAGGACGAACTGAAGATGGCCGAGTCAGCCCTTGCCGCGGCAAAGAGGCCAGCCAATGCGTCGCCGCATGATCATCCACAGGCCGATTATGTCAGCGGATATCGCGAGCAGCTGGCGCGGGCTGAGGCTGTCCTGCAACGTGAGGATGCCGACAATCGCAGCCTCGTGGATGCGAGGGAAACCATTGCGACCGTGGGTCCTGTGGTCGCCAGAATGGAGAGGGCCGTTGCGGAGGCCGAGGAACGGATTGCCGACATCCGCGCTCGGATGCTGGAGGCCTAACCATGCAATGGATAGAGGCAACTGAGAGCTTGTGTGAATTCCTGGAGATAGCGGCAACAGGGGAAGACATCTCGCCGTCTTTGGTGCTCGAGTCGTTGGAGCAATTGGCCGGCATATGCGCATTAGCAGAGCCGTTCGTCGACGCGACGACACCGAACTGGTTCAAAATATGCGGCGAAATCGCCGAGAAATTCGAGCGATTCGCTCGCGACGAGTACGGCGACCCGGACGAGGTGCCCGCGATGCAAGCTGTGATCCGGCAGATGGGAGCGATCGCTCAGCGACATGCCGATTCCCAGTAGACGAATCCAATCAATGCTATAAAAAGAAAGAACCGGGCGCCTAGCCACAAGCGCCCGGTTCTTCTGTTTTGTGATTTAGCCAACTCTATGGTGGAGCGCCGGCAGTAATCACTTGGCCCATGCACGGGCAGTTCACAGATGGCCGATTCTACTCGCCGTCGTCCGCGACGACAACCAACAACGGTAGCCATACCTCTTGGCATTCGTCCCATCGGACCTCATGCCAATCTGCAGGCCCGCTTGCTGGCCGCCGTATTCGAAAGGACCGCCTCTAACGAAGAATATCAGCGCGGTTACTGGATTCCGTTTGGAAAAAAGGAAGCGGTGAGGTTGCTTGCGTCGCCAGGTCCGCGCGTGCTGCGCGAATGCGTCCGACTGGGCTACCTCGAGCGGCATGGTTCTTATTTGGCGGGCGGCTTTTCGAAAGCAGTGCGTTTGCCGGACAGGTACCGCGATGGAAAATTCCGCCTCCACCCGCTCACAAAATCGAATAACAGAAACAAGCCTGAAAAGTATCTGCTGGATCCAGTCTCGCTGTGGCTCCGCTCCCGAATGGATGCATTTTCGGTGGGGAAAATCAATAGTCATATAGAGTCGGCGTGGCATTATTTCTCCCTGCTACGGATCCACACACGCGACTTTTTTTGTATGCGAGATTCTTTTGGCAATCGGTTTCATTCAGCGTTCACCGGATTGCCATCCTATCTGCGACATTTTTTATCTTGCGCTCTAACTGTACCACATTGCAGAGAGGGGCAGCGAGGAGAGCCCCCTCCCCTCCTCAGTGCGCACTCTAGTAGTTTCTTTTCTTCCGGAAAGGATACAGAACTGATAGAAATTGATGTGAAAACGTGCCAGCCCCTAATCCTGGGAGCGGAAATAAAAAAAACCGCGCCCAACGAAATCGACGTCGACCGCTGGCTGGATATTTGTTCGCGCGGTGATATCTACCAGTACGTTGCCGACGCGATCGGAAGCAATCGAAAAGCGATCAAGAAGCAAATGATGCGCGTGAATTTCGGGACGATCGAGTACGCGCAAACGATGCCCGCGTACCACGTGATGAAAAACGACTTTCCGGCCTTTCTCGCACACATCGAAAAACTGAAAACGCAAGATCCCAAGGGGCATCGGCATGTGGCGCAAGTCGCGCAGAGGACGGAATCGAGAATAATGATTGATGGGGTGTGTGGAGAGTTGATGCGGCGATGTCCAGATTTGCCAATACTGACCATCCACGATGCGGTCATAGTGCCTCGTTGGGCCGTCGACATGGTATCGGAGGTCATTCGGGCTACTTGGCGACGCGAGCTCGGCGTGGTGCCACGGCTCACCACTACCTCTCTGGGATCTCCCGTTGCCGCTTAACCAAAACCGGACATGTCCGGTTTTAGAGAACTGCACTTTGGCGCAATGGGCGCAAAATTGTTTCCCATTCAGGAGACCAAGATGAACCGCGCAGAACTCGATTCACTCAGTACGCAGATTGACCGCCTAAGCCGCCTGAGCCGGGCTCAAAATGCACTCGCCAAATGTCAGCGGTCTGGCGACCTCGCAGGGCAGCTGCAGTATTTGCAGATCGTCGCCGACTGCCGTTTGGGCTTGGCAAAATCGCCCGCTGAGCGAGCCAAGTGGGCCCAGACCCATCGAGACGCACAAAAGATCATCGATGAGAGCGGTTTTCAGTGGCGAGGTAATCGGCTGGTTGACCCAGCCCGCGAGAGCGAAAGAGCCGGCGCGAAGGCCAAGGCATTCGGTAGCCGGGTGGCCCAATTCCAGGCGTTGAGGGGCGAGATCATGGCGAGCCTGGCCAAGGCAAAAACAGCGGGCGATCGAGACGCCGTGCAAGAGATTCTACGAGCCCGAGATGCCCTAACCGAGTCGGCACAGGCGGCAGGCCTACGCCTGGTCGGTACTCGGTTTGCTCTGGCCCGAGGATAGGTCCCTTCTACTAATGGCGTGTCAATGAAACACGAGCTAAGATAGTGAGTACCTACACTAGCCGAAGGTCCCTCTGATGACAGAACAGAACATTGCTCTGGAAGTGAAAGGCCTGTATCAGGCTTCCTTGACTCACTACCATTCAATAGTGACAGAATCGCGTCGTTCTGTGACCCCGGACGATGTTCTCAATCTCTGCCAAAAAACCAACAATCTTCTTGCGTTGTGCAAGCGCCGTCTGACAGATCCAGATTTCAAGTTATCCACGGTTCAATTGTTTAAGGATTTTGCCGGTATTTACCGGGCACTGCTCGACTTCACTACACAAACCCTTAAAGTTTCTGCCAACAATGCAGGTCAGAAATCGGCTCTTGAGACGCAGCGAGCATTGATCGAGGAGACGCTGGCAGAGCTAGCCGAAGTCAGTTGGGACGAAGAGCGTATCAAGCGGAACAGAAAGGCCCTGGAACGGGGTGAAGGGCGAAGCGCGAGAGAAATCCTTGAGACCTTTCCGTGTAAGTAGCAAAATTCCGCCAGCCGTAGAGGAACTCGTGACCTCTTGGGATTTGCCAGCGCACGTTGAAAAGGCGTTCTGGCAGAGTTGCGTAGACATTCTGGAGCACCAAGACTGCTTCGAGAAGCTAGTTTCGTCTGACATCGGATACGAGCTTCAGTTTTCGGTCGAGGAATATCGAGGCTGCTATCACGTATTCACGCTCTTGCTTGAGTTGAGGGACGAAACGTTTTTCGTTGCCGATTTGACACGCTTCCACTATCTCAACCATGAATAACCTTTCATCGGTCGCCCGCCTTCGGCATAATACCCACACCACGATAGGGTTGCTCGTGGGAGCGCGGACTTGCACCGCCCGTCGCGCCGGGCATTTTCTTGGGGATTGAGGGGCGCGTACCAGGGGCGCAGAGATGCCGGTACCGGAGAGTCGAGAGCATGATGAGTATCCGACAGTCGTCTCGGATTTGGCGTTGCTCTGCAAAAGCATCCAGCAGGGCTGGGCGATGCCCGACCACACGCGGCAGCAGGTCATTCAGCGGCTGACCGAAGTCGTCGAGAATCCTAACTCAACCTCTCGCGAGATAAACCGAGCCACGCAAGCGCTTGCGAATCTCGATCGGTTGCGGTTGCAATCAGTACTCGCATCCAAAAGCATCCTTGAGAAGGCACCGCCGACAGTTATCATCCAGCAGGCTGCTCAGGACGATCCGGTTCGCGCTATGATTGAGAACGCGACGCCGGAGCAGTTGGTTGTAATTCGCGATTTGCTGAAAGCCAAAAAAGATGAGCAACCAAGCTTACCTGATACAGGTCGAGAGTCGGCTGCTATCCCATAGCTTCAGTGAGTTCGTTGCGGAAGCCTGGCACGTAGTCGAAGACGTTGATTTCATTCGCGCCAAACACGTTGAACTAATAGCTGGACACCTGCAGGCGGCGGCCGAGGGCGAGATTAGCAGGCTGCTGATCAACCTTCCGCCGGAATGTACGAGATCGCTTTTGACAGCGGTGCTTTTTCCGGCTTGGGTCGACCTGTTGAAAGCCGGCCATCCGATCAAGACCGTCGCGAAGTGGGTCGGGAACAGCCCGGAAGTGCTTATGCGGCATTACGCTCAGGTCACTGAATCCGACTTCCAGAAGGCCCTGGGAATGCCCGTGGATAGCGACGGAATCTATGAGGGTCAAAAGAGTCCACCTTTTAGTCCACCTTCTACGGGCGTCTATGGCACCTCAGGCACCGTCAGGCGAGTTTCCGAAAACGGCGAAGAAGACGAGAAACCCAAGAAAAACAAGGATTTGCCGCGTTGGGCGAGAATCCTTAAGGGTAAAGAAATAGGCCGGGCAGGACTTGAACCCGCGACAAAGGGATTATGAGTCCCCTGCTCTAACC
>JAGRAN010000144.1 GCA_020434585.1 Bdellovibrionales bacterium | reverse complement strand
CTGGTTTGGCAGGAATGAGGTGTCTCAGAAAATCCAGGCTGGAGATGTAGGCGGGTATATCCTGGCTTCCGCGCCCAATGAGTCTCCTTCCAGCAGCATCTCTGTTTATGATGCTTCGGGCACACTCCAGCGAACATTTAGCTTAGGAACGGGCACGACATCGCTTGGCGCAGCGATGGCCCCAGTCGGAGACGTCAACGGTGATGCTTACGCCGATTTTCTAATTGGCGCGCCTGGAGATGATTCTGCCGGAAACAATGCCGGCAAGCTGTATTTGGTAAGCGGCAGATACATCAAGACCGGAGCTGAGCCCAAAACTATTGCAGAACGAGCAGGTTCGGTCGGCGAAGAGCTCGGCTGGTCCATTGTGCAGGTAGAGTTGAGCGATTCCGTGCTTTATGCGGTGGGGGCGCCGAGTGCGTCAAGTCGCAAGGGGCGCGTTTATCTATTTGATGTTAGCACTGGTGGCTTCAACGAGTGGAAATGCTGGGAGGGAGAATCAAACGACTTCCTGGGACATGCCCTTGCCGCGGGAGATTACGACGCTGACGGACATGAAGACTTAGCCAGCGGACACCCGTTTTACAATGCAAATGCCGGTCGAGTCAGAGTTTGGAGCGGGATTAACTTTGTCTCGAGCTGCGGGGCTGCGCATTGCAACTGCGCGGCGCTTACTCCGGGGATGGCGCTGATTGGAGATCAGACACCGCTTATTCCTCAAGCTGACCCAGCGGGTCCGCAAAGTTTCGGCTTTGCAGTTGCGGCAGTTGATCTGGGACGCGCGGACGGCAAGAAGGGCTTAGCGGCAAGTGCTCCGAGAAAAGACATCGAATACATTGACGACGACAACAATCCGCAAACCAGAGTCGATGCGGGTGAGTTTACAGTTTATTCGTTCAAGCTCGGAACTCAGACGTGGTCGCCGGCCGGCCCGCTAAGCCGACCTTTTCGTCGAAACTCGACGGAAGGTTCGTTGTACGGCTGGTCGCTTGAATCTGGCGAGCTGCTGATTACGAACGAGGAGGGAAACGACGAGCTGCGGCCGGTGCTGTTTGTCGGTGCGCCGACACATAAGAATATGTCTCACCTGATGGGCGGCTTAGTTGATGCATTTCTGGGAGACAACCAGGGGTACGTCGGGCGAATGACGGCTGGTATCGCCGGCTACTATCCCGGAATCTCGGACTCGGAGCGCGAACTAGAGTTCGGCAAGTCGCTACATTTCGGCAAAGTTGCAGATCCTCAAGACGCGTCGGCGGAAATTTCAATGCTTGCAGTTGGAGCGCCGGCTAAGAACGCACCAGGTCAAGCCGGTTCCCTGACGGCCATGGGCATCACCCCTCATACCAATACTTCCGTGAACGAAGAATTAGGTGCGAAATGCATCAAGACCTATACGACTCAGGGCGGTCAAACAATGCCGGTCCCCGTGCCGGATATTTTCGTCGGACCTCCTCCGCACAACGGCGCATTTCCAATAGCGGGAAAAAACGTCTTTGTCGGCATCAGCAACGGCGTTCCGGGGTCAACGATTACTGTTTGGTTTGGCGATCAGGAAATGCCGGATGAAAACGGCCAGCGGCCGCAATTTGAAGGCTGCGATCTCTGGGCGTCGATGACTTACCAGTCGCCCGTGACTTTAACTCTAGACGAAAATGGCCAGGGCAGGATTGCTGCAGCGCATATTCCGGCATGTTTTTACGGCCAGGTTTGGCTGGTTCAAGCGAGTTACCTGCACGAGCAAAGCGGACAAGTCGTAACGACCAAAGCACGACGCTTTTCAATCGAGCGCGGTTCATCCTGCTAAGAGGGAGACAGAAATGAATAATCAATTACGAAAAGTATTAAGAGCCGAAGACGCAGCAGTAGCTATATTAATCGCTCTGCTTGCAGTCTTTACTTTATGTCTAGAGGTTCGAGCCGAAGAGCCGCTTGAGCCGGTAGAACTCGAGCTTGCATCGGCCGAACGCCTACTGCACACAAACAGGCCTGCGGATGTTGAGTTCAGCTGCGATTATCAATTTAACTTCTACAGATATCCATCGGCTGAAGTCCCGGCAGGCTACGTGGGCAACTTTTCAGTCAGCCCGCTTACCAGTTCGGCTCATGATTGCCGCAGCGGCTTCTTCCCGCGCTATCTCGGGGAGCTGCTGGTGCGCCGGCTTTACGACAAAGCAGACGACGGCAGCCTTGAGGTAGGAGCAGCATTTAGTGTTAACAGCGGCCGCACGTCGATTGACGCTTTGGTTGTTGAACTGACTTCGCGCATAGTTCTGCAAATTACCCACTTGCAAACTAGAGCTGACTAACATGCGAGGATTGAATTTTCCGACATCTCGTCTGCGAACACCAGTGACCGGGGAGAGAGGTAGTATCGTTGAAGGCGCCCTGACCCTCAGTATCTTTGTTGTTGGAGCCTTTACGATTTATACCCGTCACTGGATCCCGATGCAGCAGGCTACCACCCAGTCTATTGCCCGTTCGCAGGCGAGCATGTCAATTTCACCTCAGGGTGCGATGGGAAAGATTGTCAATCTGGACCTGAGCATCAATGTCGGGCCGCAGTCACTGACCGCACTCGAAAGCGATATCGTGGCGTTGCGCGAGAGCTTGAGGCGCAACAACTATCCTAATTTAAATCGCCTGTGTTTTCACATTGTCTACATCAATACGGATCCTAACGGTGACGGGACTTGCGATGAGTTTCCGGAAGCAGTGTTTTGGCAGCCCGATTTCAGTGAGCCGGATTGCCGGCTGGAGGTCTGGCCGGTGGCGAAATGCAAAGCAAAGGCTGAGGGTGTCGGCAGAAGCTGTCCCGGAGACGCCGCCGCTTCTTATGAGGACTGGAACACAGGCGAAGTCGGAATTCTGAAAACCTTCGAAGTTTCGCTTTAGACGGAGAGGTTTGACGCTAGGTTATGACAAGGTTTTCACAGTATCGGTCGCAGCGCGGCGCAATCTTTGTCGAGGTAGCACTATTCCTACCGTTGTTTGTCTCAGTATTTTTTGGCTTTGTGTTCTTCTCTACGGCCACGAACGCCTATATGAGCTTAGAGTACTCCGTCGGCTTTGTGCGTTATGCATTTACCCGAGGTGATGCTTATCGGGTCGGGAAGGATGACGTAATCGATGCGGTGAGACAGTGGCGCAGCGGCGACAGTACGGACCTCGAGAAAATGCTGAACCACGGAGTAAGTTCCAGCTCTTTGTCTTACTACGACGATATGGCACGAGACGTGTTCGGCTACGGCTGCGGCATTAGTTTATCCCTGTCGGATTTGCCGGACAGCTATGTCTATGCGCTGGTCTACGTCGCCCAGGTGATGCGTCAAAGCATTGGAGACACGGACGTAAGGTATCCCTGCGACCCCAATGGCTCAGGACCGGACGATGGAGCGGGGTGTCTGAAGTGTTCGCTGATGCACGCGACCACTGCCAGCTCTGCTTACGGCCCCAGCGATCCTACGCCGAGTTTTTGCGATATCGACTATAACGCTAATTGGGTCGGAGTATCCTGTGACTACAGGTTCGGTATGGGAGTGATGGGGCCGCTGGTAAGCACCATCGGCTATATGACCAACAGCTCCCCGGACAGCAAGATGATTGTGCATGCGCAGCGCTTTTTTGAGAGTACAAGCTGATGGATTGCCGCAGTCAAAGCCGTCGATTGAATTCAGAGCATGGGGTTTTTCTCGCGCTGACCGCAGTGGGGATGTTTACGATTCTCATTTTCCTGCAGATGACGGTCGATTCGATGCGCGCAAGAGAAGCGCGCGCCTTTGCGCAGCAAAAAGCGGAGGAGCTGTGCTACGTAGCGGTGGGCGATCTGCCTAATGCCCGAGCCGCAGTCGAGCGAATATCTTCTCAACTGCAGCAGCCGATCGTCCACAATGGCTACTCTCGTTTGACCGGCGTGAGCATCAGCATTCCGACCAGTCCGCTCGATGTAGACGACGATACTCCGTTTGTCAGCGGAGGGCCGAGGTCTTTTGCGGCGATGGGTGTCCTGGGCGGATGCGACTCCAGCATCGATTGCGAGTTCTTCGGGGATGTCGAAGATCCGACCCTTGCGGCCAAAGTCCCGTCGAACTTCTGGCAGCGCGCTGATTTTAACGCTTACGTCTCCTGCGAAACTGAAGTTACTTACGATGCATTGGTCAATATTGCTGACTTAGGGCTCAGCCGCAAAGTTCGCGGAAAAACTGCCGTGCGCTCTGAGGTGCGGGGGGCGCGACCGCAATCGCGGGGAGGGGTGCTGGTAGGTATCGCTCCATATGTAGAAACTTATCCTGTCGAGCAGAGATTTCGCTTTCCGCTGGCGCAGTTTATTCCGAATAACGCACTGGCGATTACCGATCATAATCAGCCACCGGCACTCGGCAATCTTGTTTTCTCCGACCCGAGGCAGGTCTTATCAGACGGAATTCATCCTGATGCCTTTGCCTTCACTGACGCCATTCCCAGCGATCGCAAATACTCCCTAGAATGGATTACCCGTGACCCACCGCTATTTCTGCCGCAGTGGGCTCCGTGGGACAGCACTGAAAGCGTGATACCGTTCAATTACAGTGCGCGAGATGAGCTGATCAATCAAAAGCACAATTTGATGACAGTGGCCCGTAATCATATCATTGCCGGTATTGCAGCTGTTCTGAGCCGGCACGCAGACACCTTTGATTCGGGATACGTGCTGCTAGGACCCAAAAACTCCGATGGTTCAGAGACACCACCGGTCTTCCTGTCCGTCCCGGGGCAGAACTCGACGCGGGAGCGTTTCCGCTTCCCCTCGCTTAGCTGGCAGCACACCAGTGACTTGTTAATACAGCTTGGCGCACCTAACGGCTATCTATGTCCCTACGCAAGCTGCCCCAACGGTTCTCAGCACCTAGTGACCTCAAATGTTCTGGCAGATGCATTCTTTGCGACAAACCGCGGTAACGGAGCGAGAGCCCTAACGCATGATTGGCTGCAGAATCCAAATTTCGAAAGTGACCGTTACATTCCGCGTCCGCAGGTTGCTCCAGAATACCCGACAATACTTGGCAACGACAGTGACTATTGGAGTCCGAGTCTGCGCAGACATTTAATGAGTATTCCTGAACTGCTTCAGTTCACTGGTTCAGTTGAAGAATGCCCAGTGCAGTTCGCTAAAGCCGGCACGCATTGTTTAAAGCCGGGGGTGGAACTCGATCCGATGCGCAAGGCTAACGGGAGTGTGCCGAGCATCATATCCTTTCTGAAACTAGCAAATGGCTCGGAGCCCGCACTACGAGCTGACCGCGTACATCTACCGGCTCCGGACGGTTCACCTGCGCCGCGGTTTGATAATTTCGATCAGGATTCGATGGTACTCTTGTTCATTCAGAAGCCGCTTGAACCTTCTGCGGAGCCGGCTCCTGCGGACTCGACAGCACCTTGCAGCTCTGCTCCGGACACCCCGAGCTCTGAAATGACGGCGATTAGAGCAGAAGTTGATACGCTGCTAAGCGCGCAGGGCAGAAATATCTATGTCGTATATATGCCGGTAAACGCTGCCGGATTGTATCGCAAGCAAGTATGCGATCTGGAGTATGCTTTTAACGCGGTGGCAGTTGGTGATGAACGCGAAACTGCAACCGGCAACCGCGTCTTTCGTATCGGCCCAGCCGGTCCGGACGGGAACTCCGCCTGCGGCAGCTATCTTCCCCTGCCATTTACTCCCGAAGATATCTGCATGCAGCAGTTTTTTGTCGAACTTCTTGGCGATGGCCCGCGAGGCGGCGAAAACATCGTAAAGAATTTAGCAAGTTTAATTTTCAAGCCGGTACTTGCTCTATGAGTAAATTAAATTCTCGGACTGGGTCCAGAGCCGCCTGTGAAAAAGGAATCTCCCTAACCGAGTTCTCTGTCGTGCTGCTGATTTTGGCGCTGGTAATTTCTGCGGGCAGCAAACAACTGCGCGAAGCCGCCGAGAATCGTTTCAGTGCGGTCGAACGCGCAGCTAGCAATATGCTGCCTTGTGATCTCAATCTATCAGGTGAGGAGTGCTTATAAGCGATTTAGATTGCTCTTTAACCGTGTTTCAATCCAGTCGATTCGCGGTTCTACTTCACGCCTAAGTCTGATGTATACCGGACTCTGCTCTGGGTCCAGGCCGTTTTGCTCATAATTCTCTTTAATCCATTTCATTCGGTATAGTTTACGAATTACCTCGTCTTCATGGCGGACGTCGCCAAATCGCAGGCTGCGGATTAGTTCAAGGGAGTATTCAATTCTTTGGGTAGTTTGATCTAAACTCATTCTACGGTTCCTTTAAGTTCAACCTTTGTTAAAAAAATTAGCGGACGAGACTGGGGCGGTCTTGCCCGACAAAGCAGCTATTGGCAATCCATGCATTCATTGTAGATGCTTTAGCTCGCATGCCCCGGCAGCTTAATCCGGTCGGAGCAGTAACGTCCTTGTCTTCGTAAGTGTAGCTGACGCACGTATATGGCTCTCCCGTATCCAGGTCGTAGCACGTGTTATAGTGTGTATGACGGATGCAGTCTGCGATTCGCCAGCGGCAGCCGGATGGCTGCCAAAATTGAGCGTCAAAGATGAATACGCTCATGAAACCAACTACGAGTGCGTCCTCGACTCCGTCGAAATTTGCACTGCCGTCACAGTAGTCTGTATTCGGATCCATCGGAGCAACTAACATAACCTTGGTTTTCCAGACACCGGAGTTCGAAACGCCGCTTGGTCCCTTATCGATAACCGGCTCGCCGACTAAATCCGGGTCCATGTCTTCACCGGTATGGCATCCGCCCCAGCCGTCGTATGGTTTGAGCGAATCTGGACATTGGAACGCGGAGTCGGGAAGTTTGGGATTGCTGCAAGTTGACCTGGGGACAGATGGATGTATGCCTTCGAGGATTGGAATCGAAGAATTGGGAAAGTGATCCTCTCCGTCATAATCGTTAGCGCCGTAGCGCGGGTGGTGAAAAAACGCAGGCGACGGCTGATGAATCAAGTTCATTACTGCTTTGTTCATATCTGCCGCATCGGAGGGCGGACCGCCTGCACCGCCAAGCTGGAGCTGCGGGGAAAAGTAATTTGAGCCTGAAAGCAGCTTAACCTTGTCGCCGAGCTGCGCTTTGGTGCAGCCCTTTTTGGGAAGACTGCCGTCGCCTAGGGGTACTGTCGCAGGGCCCCAAGAGGACTTAACAACGGCGATAATATCGTCGCTGATTAGCGAACCGGCAAAGTCGGCGGGAATACCAAAGCCGCCGCGAAGGGGATAACGATTTTCAACCCCATTAATTGGCGGATTCCAGACGGAAGAGCCAAGTTCGGTGGAAGGAAACTCGATCGGTGGAATCGGTCCAAAGATTATCTCCTGGTTTGGAACGACCGCTTGCGGATTGAGACCCATGGCGGCCGAACCCGCGGGATTGTACTGGCCATTATGATCTAGAATGCCGCATAGCGGCAGAACCAGCGGCGCGACGCATTCAATTTCCGGAGCATCGAGGATCGCTACGGATGCTACTTGAGTAGACAGGCTTTTTTGAGATCCGTCGGTGAGCGCTGAAAATACGGAACCGAACAGTGCAAGGATCGAGTTGTGGGTAATTTCTACCTTCACCGCATTGACCCAAATAAAATAGGGTACGCCGTGAGCTGAACTGAATACTGGACCCGGAGTCGCCAAGGGATCGCCCGGCAGCAGGGATGAGTCATATTTTGTCTGAATGAAGTTAAATGCTCCTGGTGTGAAGAATCCGACAGCAGCGGCGCTAGGCCGAATATAACGCCCGATTTTTACCCGAAGTGTCAGGTCTCCAGCCTGCACGGCGTCCCAAATTGAAGCTCCCGACGCTTGGCTGACAGTGTGCGCCTTGAGCGCTTCCTCAACAGCGGTAGGAACAATGTCCATGAAATGGGCTGCGCTGCCGAGCTCAAGTGCGCCGGCGTGAGCGGCGCCGTCGGCAGCGAGCTGAAGCTGCCTGCGAATCAATGTTTGCTGGCCGATGTCAATCACTAAAGACGCAAAACCAAGAAATGCAACTGATGAGAAGAGGAACATCAGCAGAGTCATCCCCTGACAGTTCTTCGTTCGAGTAGAAAATCTGCTTACAAAGCGATACTGCATGTCCCCGTGCCCTCTTTTCGGCGGCCCTATGAGCTGAAGCCATAAAAATTAAATGGATTGTCGTTGCAGACCCAAGGGTCCTCCATGCGCAGCGTGCTGGAAGCGTGAACGGTCAGCCCAGCCGATCCGAAGAATTCGCACCACACGCAGGGTACTTGCTTATCCACTTGGATCCGAACGAAGTTCATGTCGTAGCGAACACTGCGAACTATGTCGCTATCCATATCCGAGATATTGACGGCAGAAATCTGGATGTCTGCGGAGTTAGCTGCGTTGTAGACTGAGTTTGCCTGCATTGCGCCGACTAAAGCCTGACTTACTGCATTGCTGAAAGAGCTGTCGGTGCAGTCCGGAAATTGGTCGCGACGCAGCACCGAAAGCGCACGAGCAGTTTCGCGAACACTCTGGCTGACCGCGATTTGTTGGCGCAGCACGAACGCCGCGTCCATCAGCCCGAACATAATTCCAAAGAATGTTGGAATAGTCACGGCGAACTCAATCATCGCAGTTCCGGCCTGCCCGAGCCGGGCTTTTCTTAAGCGCAGCTGCATGACACAGGGTTCCCTGTAAAAAAGCCGCCGCCAAACTGGCGGGTGCTTTCAAAGCGAAACGAAGAACTGGCTTGAAGTGCGGCGCCGGGGGTGAACATGCAGATAATACAGTCTGCATTTGCGGCTGGGGTCGTTACAACTCGCAGGCGGCAGCGCCGAGGCCGAAAGATCGCACCATCGATGGTCCAAGACGGCTCCCAGCTTGCCTGAAATTTACCGGTTTGTTGAACTCCGATGTGTTCCTGCCAATACTCCTCGGACAGGCGAACGGCCGCGCTGCGAACGTCGTTGCAGTTTGGACCAATTAAATTGCCGCTGCCGTCGTCGACTTCAAAGTCGGGATTAATTGTTACGGCCGCTCGTGCTCCGGCGCGAACAGCCTCTGCCGCGACTATTTTCTGATGGTACATCCAGCCATAGTCGACTATTCCGGCAACCATCATCAGTAAGGGAAATAGCACCAGCGTAAAATGCAGCAGCAGTATTCCATGTTCGGACAAAGGTAGGTGCTCAGCGGCAGACTTCGCTGAAGTTTGTGGGTCCTGAAGCGGACTGGTCGGGGTATCGGGGCGAACAACCGGGAAGCTGCCGCTTTGAGCACCGTCAAATTTGCAGATCGAGATAAGTTGGCAGCCGCGGTCGACCTCCTTGCTTGTGGAGGGGAAGGAAGCGAGGTAGTCGGTGTTATCCGGGTTTGTCTCCTGGAAGCCGCCGCGGCGCCGGTGTAAATCGTAAAATATTTGTTGCGTGTCGTTGTACATCTATCGAATGTCGAGTTTTTAACCGTAGCGTAATTGAAATCAGCTCGCTGCAATGGCGTGTGAAAAGCTTTGCAGTGCATCGAGCGAGAAAACGATATTCAGCGCGCCGGGGCTGGAGGTTTCGATAAGTGCCCCACAGAGCGCGCAAGACAGCACCACCAAGATGCCCAGGCCGGCCTGAACGTAGTTAATTGAAGATTTGTCCGTCATGCTGACGGCAGGCCGCAGACGAGCGGTTTTTGGAAAATTAAGTTGATGGCGCTGCGGAAGTCCCTGTGCGATTCGTGCGTGAATTAGCATGATGATTTACCTCCTAAACAAACCGTTTACTAACCTACAAGTTGATTGTAGCATACACGTGTGCGAAATTCACATGGCAGAGCAAAAAAATTCTTCTGGGCAGCCCTAATGTTGAAAAAACTACGTGATATCAGGCGTTTGGCTTGCCAATATTTTTTTGTGTAGGGACAGGGCAGGATCTAGGGTTGAAGCCTCTAAGTCCGTCAGCAGATAAAAAAATACGGAAAAACAGATAGTTAGCTAAATCAATTTTGCTGCATTGTGCTGGGTTCGATGCACCAGGCCCAGGGTGAGACTTTTTCCTGGTAAAGTAAGCTACTTAACTCGGCGAGAGCTAAAGTATTTGGTGTTTAGCTTCGATATCCGATATATTAAGTAGAGAAGCATGTGAGATTATCACACGGTGGCTAATCGGGAATGGATGTAATGCAAAA
>JAGRAN010000143.1 GCA_020434585.1 Bdellovibrionales bacterium | reverse complement strand
GCTAACCCTACGCAACCATTGGGAGGCCAGACATACACATACACATCGCCATCGGGCGAGTGAGGCATGCGTGGTTCAGGGTTGCGTGTGCGTTGCTCATCAAGTTTAGTCGTGCAAATTTACTTAACTCTAAGGACTAAGCCTTATTTGTTTTTAGTTAGCAAGTCAAGGGATTCCGTTGATTCTCGAAAAATCCTTTTATGAAGGCAGAACCGAGTCGGTGGCAAAGCGGCTGCTGGGGACTTATCTCGTACACAATTCACCGGGCGGAACTACCGTGGGACGTGTTGTCGAGACTGAGGCGTACTTGTTCAGCGGCGATCCCGCCTGTCATGCCCACAAGGGAATGACTAAGCGCAACCGTGCGATGTTCGGTCCGTCCGGGACTAGCTACATCTATCTAATATACGGGATGTATTACTGTTTTAATGTTGTGACGGCCGCTGAGGGAGTTGGAGAGGCGGTGCTGATTCGAGCGTTGGAGCCGGTGGAGGGCATCGATTTGATGATTGAGCGTCGGGGCGGGCGTCCAGACCTTAAGAACCTATGCAGCGGACCCGGCAAGCTCGTCATGGCCATGGGAATGGATGCTAGGCTCGACGGGCAGTCGCTGGCGTCCAAGAGGTTACAGTTGTTATCCCGTGAGGCTTTCGCTCCTAGGTTCGCGACCTCAAAACGGCCTAAAGTTACGACGACAACGCGAATTGGAATAAACAAGGGGGCTGAGCTGCCGCTAAGGTTCTACCTGACTGGCAATGAGTTCGTTTCGCGAAAGTAAGGTCTAGAGCTGTTTTTCGATCAGCACTTTTACGCGCTCATAACGTTCGGTCAGTACGGCAAACGCATCGGCATTGGGATGTTGTCCGGTATCAGGGTGAAGCTCTTTGGCTCGTTCGCGAAAAAAGGTGGCGAGCTGGCTCTTATCTGGTCTTTCCAGGAACCCAAATTCGCCTAATATTTCGCTGAGCTCCATGCGCTCTTCTTCAGTGAGAATGCTCTCATCCACTCCGGCAGCGGCCCGACCGGAAATAAATGCAAACAACAATATTGCAATGAATAGAACTACCAGCACTCCGGCGGCTGCAAACAGCATCGGTTTGTAGTCTTCTCGCTCGAGCTGAACGCTGGTGCTTAAGTCGGTGACGCTGGTCAGTTGTTCTTTTAGAGCAGGGTTTTGATCGAAAGCACCGCTTTTCTGCAGAGCTGACAGCAGACTTACCCGCTCAGGCAAGACTTCCGGAAAGATTACAAAAGACCGCCGCATGTAGATAAAGCCGTTATTTAATTTGCCTGTGTTAAATGACTCGTGAGCAGCAGAGACGTACAAGCGGCCGACTTCAAATGCGAGCTCCTTATTATCTCGCGCGTAAGCTTCGAGCATTGGCTGAATTTCTTTCGTCAGATAGCGGGCGCGGTTCTTGTCTCCCAGCTTGTCATTTATCGCTTGGACCTCGTTAAAGATCAGGCGCGCTATTTCCTGGGACCGAAAGGTTTCGTAATTTGTCTGTGCAACCGCTTCAAGCAGCATTCCCCCAGGAGGCGTAGTTCGCTTTAGATAGTCCTCCATCAACTGCAGTTGAAGCTTGGAAAAATAAACTTGATATTCGGGGGGCAGCTCAACCAGAGCTTGCTTGTTGCAGGCTTTTGGAACTTTCGGAGACGTTTCAAATTCGAGACACTTATTACGAATATCTCTAACATCTGCGATTTTCTCAGCGGCTTCGTGTCCGTTTTCCCTTAAGAAATTTTCGTAAAATTCAAGTTTCGCATCGTGCTCTGTCGGGGGAGACTCTTCGATCGATTCGAGCAACTGGGGGATGCTGAGCTTATTCGATTTGACGATCATCGCCGCTCGCACACCGTCAGTCAGCTGCATACCGTGGGTTTGCGGGAGTTTCCAAAAAGCATCCCAGACGTCGCCAGCTTCATTGCTGGACATGATCAGGCCGGGCAGATGTGCTGCATGTCTGTCCAGAACATGCGGAGCGATATAACGCAGTGTCGCACGGCCAGCTTCGGTTTTCGTGAGAAGTTTAAGCGCATACTTTGCTTGCTCACTAGTAACCTCGTTGCCTAGGAGCAGCTGCCTGAGTTCGGTGTGGGAAGGGTTCAACCCATCATAGTTTCCCTGCACCGCGTTGAGTAAAAGAAGTTCACTGAGTTTTATGCACGGTAAAGTGACGGTCGAACCGTCTTTAGCGATTTTACACTGGCCATCTTCGGTGTTGGAGCAAGTGTCGCAAGCGAACGTAAGACCGTCGATCTTAAACAACTGCTCAGCGAGAGCTTGAGAAGCAGATACGCTAAGAACGACCGCGAGCACGGCGCAAAGTCGACGGAAAAAGTTTAAGAAAATTCGAGGCAAGTTTACGTAGCTCATTCGCTAAATGCAGAACGAAAAACCTAGCTTAGTTTGTCGCTCTATATAGTTTGCGTCCATGTTCTTTTTTTGATGCCGCGACCCCCTGTAGCGAACCCCTAGGCAAAATAAAACGCCCGCAACACGATCTGTTAACACAGTCCTAAAAATTGTTGTGTATTTTTAGTGCTCTACAGAAAAGGAATTTCGCGAAATGACACAGCAAAATAGTATTAATAAGTCGACCAATATGGCCGCCTCAGGAAGAGTAGTTAATTTCCCTCAGTACCGCGCAAGTTCAATGTGCGGTTCACATCTGATTTACGCCTCAACCGAGTCGGAGTTCTACGAGCGCATTGTTCAGGATATGGTCCGAGATAATGTTCGTCCGCACTATCCTGTATTTGAAGAAGCTTGAGGCCATGTTTGGTCTAGGTAGCTTTCCAGCTTTTCGGCCTGATCGTGCTGGTTGCCTTGTTGTAGAAGTTTGAGCAGCCTCCGCAAGGCGTCCGAATCGTCGGTAATGTCGTACAAGAAAATTGAGTAACCGAACTTCGCGATTGGAGTTCGCGAGCGCAAGAAGTTCCAAATCGTTTTGTCTTCTCCGAATGTGTGCTGATAGTTTGTCGCAGATACTGCTAGAAGCAGTCGTCGTTCACTGGTCGGACTAGCTCCAGGCGTCTCCTGTCGGGGTATGTCGCTCGAAAACGCAACTGGGATGTAGCCTAACCCGTAATATTCGGGTCTAGCAGTGCCGAAGTAAGACAGGTAAATCGAAGAAACGTTCATCCCAATAACGTAACTCGCAAGGCTGCCCAAGCCTTCGCCCCAATCGGTATTTGAATCAGTAAAGTACTCGTATCCTTTTTCGGGATCAGGCACGATCGCATTGTAATATGAAATAAACCACGGAGCGACTCGGTAAGCGCTGGCACCCGCTGTGGCAACCGTCAACATGCAAACCAGTCCGCCAATTCTTGAAGCATTTGCAATTCGGGCTAATGCATATCCACCCATCACCAGCAAGAACGGAATTACCGGTAAAACGTACCGAAGTCCGCCTTGAATTTTCGACTGGCACGCAAGGAGTAGTAAAAACGCAGGAGCAAATAACAAAAAGACAATCGTTCTGTCTCGTGTCTTTCGCCAGTGCATGAACGCCAAGAAGTAGCCCGATATTGACGTAGCCAAAATCGTCAGCGGAAGTTTGAGTGCCAGAGATGCAGGGAAAAACAGCCACCATCCTTCCCGAGAGTGCTGCCCCATAAAGAAATTTTCTCGGCCATACATTGCCGAGACAAGAGTGTTGCCGAATCCTTTAAAAAAAATAAGCGGGCTATTGAACTGGAAAACGACGACAAACGGTAGGATAAAGAGCAGAAGCGCTGCAAGTATGTGTCGCCTGCGAAAAACGTGAATGCGCAGCCTACTGCGCTCAAGCCAGCCCCAAATGGCAAGCGGAGCGTAAGTCGCCACCGCAGTATACTTGCTGAGCCATCCCAAAGACCAAGTTGCTCCAACTAAAGCGGCGCGCTTTGTTTCCTGGCAGCGAACGTACCACGCAAAAGCAGTAAAACCCGCCAGCGACAAAACAGCATTGGAAAAGTCTGTGGTAATTAAAGTGCCATGCGCAAGGAGGTTGGGTTCAACCATTAGCAGTAGGACGGCCCAAAATGAGGCTTCCGGAGAAAGTAGTCGAGCACACGACCAAAGCGAAAGGAGGAGTAACGGCAGAAACACAAGCCAGTGCACAATTCTTCCAGCACGAATCATTTGCTCCGCGTCCAGATTGTTTTCGTAGAGAAAGGCATCAGCGACGATATAATTCTCTTTCTGCCGATCCCTGGGCTGACTGGTGTCAAGAGTCGGGTTCTTAGATGAATCTATAGAGTAGAGCCCAGACGCAGCTACCATTTCAGCTAACGGGGGGTGCCAAAGACCTTGATACTGGTAGTCCTGATCTTCCAGCATAATGTAGCCCGCAGTGAGATGGAACGCTTCGTCGTAGGTCGGTGAGAGAGTGTTGATGGACCAGTAGCCGGCAGACAGATATACGCCAAGACTGGCGAGGAGTAGAAAAATTTTTCCAAACGATATTTGCATCAGCGAAGAGTTGCTTTGGACCAGGTCTGACGTATCACAACTCAACGATTATAAATTTATGACAGTGCTTGCGGCAAGCTTCTACTATGGCTGAAGGAGCTGATTAGACCAGTGCTGCGAGGCATCAAGGGTGTAGGTCTGGCGCTGGTGTAGGCGGTTTTCTCCGTTTTCCCAAAACTCGAAATGGGTCGGCTTTAACCTGTAGCCTCCCCAATGATTCGGACACGGTATATCTTTCCCTTCAAAATCCGATTCGACCTGAGAAACTTTATTCACAAGCGCTTGGCGAGATTCAATCGGCTTACTTTGTTCAGAAGCAGCTGCGCTGAGTTGAGACCCGCGGGGTCTAGACGAGAAATAGAGTTCGGACTCTTTACGGCTAACTTTGGCAACCGAGCCTGAAATGCGAATCTGCCGTCCCAAGGTCCGCCAGAAAAACAGCAGGCTAGCCTGGGGATTTGCTTCGAGTTCGGACGCTTTTACGCTTTGGTAATTCGTGTAGAAAACGAATCCAGCATCGTCAAAGCCGCGCAGCAAAACCATCCTTACATTGGGAGCATTGTTTGCTCCGGACGTAGCGAGGGCCATTGCTGAGAAGTCGACTATCTCAGCTTCCTCCGCTATTCGGAGCCATTCGCCAAATTTTTGAAATGGATTTGCGTTATTTGAAATTGAGTTCATAGCACCTTGCGCGCAGTCACGCTGCTTTGCTATCCCTTATTTCGTCGTAAGCGGCAAGAGCTGTTCGACGAGCTCGCTGGTGATCCACGATGGGAAGCGGATATGTTGTCCCAAGGTTAATTCCAGCCTGATTAAGTTCGACTGCTGAAGCCTCCCAAGGTTTGTGAATTAGTTTGGTGTCAAGCAGCGTAAGTTCTGGACACCATTTGCGGACATATGCCCCTTGAGGGTCAAACTTTTCTCCTTGTAAAATCGGATTAAAAACACGGAAATACGGCGCGGCATCGGCGCCGCAGCCAGCGGTCCACTGCCAACCAAGCGTGTTGTTCGCGAGATCTGCGTCAACTAATGTGTCCCAAAACCACGCTGCACCGTCCTGCCATGGCTGGAGCAAATGTTTAACCAGAAATGATGCGACGATCATCCGAACTCGGTTATGCATCCATCCGGTATGCCAAAGCTCCCGCATCCCAGCATCTACTATCGGATAACCAGTCATGCCTTGCTGCCAAGCACGTAAATGATTTTCGTCTTCTTCCCAGGGGAAGGCTTCGAACTCCTGCCTAAGTGGTTCGACTGTCGTTTCGGGGAAGTGAAATAGCAGGTGATGGGCAAATTCGCGCCAACC
>JAGRAN010000007.1 GCA_020434585.1 Bdellovibrionales bacterium | reverse complement strand
ACTCCATTTGCTTTGATGGAGTACTTCAAATCAATTGCCGCGGAATCCTTGTAGCGTTTGAAGACCATGACGAAAGAGTCTTTGGTTTCCTCAAAGCAAAAGTCGAAGGAAACATTGTCGCAGAAGTGGGTTATATGGTCTGCCCACACGAATTTATCTAGCTGCAGGCCGTGGCTGTTTGCGAGCTGCTGGATGAAAGTCTCACGCTCTTCGACATACCGCTTACGCTCGGGTGTTAAATTGTAGGCTACAAGTCGCTTGAGCTGAAGTTGAACTACCAATTCTGCTTGCGTATCGCTGAACTGGACATCTGCGCTTCGTTGATGAATCTCTAGCCAGGTCTTCTCTGATAGTTCCCCAAGGGGGTAATTATCCAATCGGCCATACCCGCGATCGTGAAAGGTTACGCCCTTAACAAACGACTCGAGTGAAAACTCTGGTACGTCGAACTCAGCATTGCCCCAAGCGTTCGCGATTATTCCAGACAATCTCGCGTGCTCAGCCTGTGGAATGTTGACGCTTCTTGCTCGCGACTTAAACATAGCGTAACGAAGATCCTGGACCGCTCAAAGTGTATGCAAGATTAGGATGGAAATTTTGCAGCTCGTTTTTCTTTTGCGGCAGTAATTCCTTCCAAGAATTCTTTGCCGGCGTAATTTCGTCCCTGGCAATCAGCTTCGCGCTTCAATGCTTCTCTAAGAGTTTCGCGCTCGCTCGTTCTGAGACTAAGCTTTAGTTCGCGGACAGCTTCAGGACCCGCGGTAGCAATTTCGCGCGCCATTTCAATTACAAACTTGTCGAAATCATTCTCGGACGCAACGCAATTGACTAAACCGATTGTCTGAGCTTCCTCAGCGGAAATGATGCGACCCGTATAGAGAAGTTCCGCAGCTTTTGCTTGGCCAACCAATCGAGGCAGAAAATAAGTGGCAGCCATCCCAGGGTGAAGGCCGAGTCGTACGAAATTCGCGCCTAACTTAGATCCTGTTTTGGCAATACGGATGTCGCACGCCATCGCGATGCAAAGCCCGGCACCGACTGCATGGCCATTGATTGCAGCGATTACGGGAATCTCAAGATCTAGCAGCGAAAGAAAATTATAATAAAATGTTTCCATGCGTTTTCGATTTTCGCGCGGAGCTAATTTAGTTTTCGCAAGAAGCATGTCGAGGTTACCGCCGGCTGAGAACGCCTGACCTGCGCCTTTTAGAATCACTGCGCGTAGGGAGGTGTCTGATCGCAAGTCTTTCACCGCAGCTAGGAACTGTTCGCTCATCTCGTCGCTCATAGCGTTACGCACCTCAGGGTCGTTTAGGACTAGCTGGGAGATACCCGGCTCAAGCTCTGAGCGTTCTACGAGTGCGGCTGACATCATTTTTCCCCTTTCGATAAAATTTCTATGTGCTATATTTCTAAAAACAGGCCCCAAGTGGCCCAGATATTACCTGGCAAACGACGCCGAAGCATTCTAAGCGCTTAGCGAGAAAAGAAAAACCGAGTTCTGAGATGAGCAATAAATCGTTTACCTCCCACTCCCTTGCTCCTGTCCAGCGAAGGACCCTCGAATTTCTCCGTACATATATTGCCGACAACGGCTACGGACCTACTCTAAAAGATATCGCTACATATATAGGAGTCAGATCCCCGTCCACGGCTCACTTTCATCTAGGTCGTCTTGAGGACAAAGGCTTTATCCGCAGAGGAGATGATGGATCTATCTCACTTATCGACAGGGACGAATTAGAAACGACAAATAGCCCCTGTGCAGTACCGCTTGTTGGTGTGATTGCAGCGGGCTCTCCGATAGAAGCAATCGAAGATACCTCAGTCACAATCGACATCCCTCCTCAGTTTATCGACAGCAGGGGTGAGATATACTGTCTCCAAGTCACAGGCGACTCAATGATAGATGCGCACATAATGGATGGCGATATAATTATCGTGCGCAGACAAGAAGTTGCAGACGATGGTGAGATTGTTGTCGCACTTTTAGAAGACGGAAGCGCAACTCTTAAGACATTTCGTCGATTAAAAGGGGGAAAGATCTTGCTGTTGCCACAGAACCCGCGGCATAAACCTATTGCGGTCGATAAAGTAGATATTCAAGGCCGCCTGATTGGTCTGGTTCGAGAGCTATAGTAATTCTTTAAACACAATAATAGACATTAAATAACATCTAAAACGAAACGGTGCAGATTTATGGCCAAGAAGAGTAAGCCCCAAATAGTTCCAGTAGACGCAGCAGATCGCGATAAGGCACTCGAGTCCGCACTTGCCGCGATAGAAAAAAACTACGGTAAAGGAACAATCATGCGCCTCGACGAAGAGACAAAGGCGCAGCGCATAGAAGCAATCAGCACCGGCAGCATTGGTCTCGACATGGCACTTGGCATAGGCGGTGTTCCGCGCGGCCGTGTTGTAGAAATCTACGGCCCAGAATCCTCAGGTAAAACTACACTAACTCTGCACCTAGCAGCAGAGACCCAAAGAAAGGGCGGCAAAGTAGTCTTCATCGACGCAGAACACGCGCTTGATTTGTCCTATGCTGAGCGCTTAGGAGTAGATACGCAGGCCCTGCTGATCAGCCAGCCGGACTCAGGGGAGCAGGCTCTTGAGATCGCGGAAACACTAGTGCGCTCAAACGCAGTCGACCTCGTAGTGATCGACTCGGTTGCAGCCTTGGTCCCGCAAGCCGAACTCGACGGCGACATGGGAGATTCCCTCCCCGGTCTTCAGGCCCGCCTGATGAGCCAAGCAATGCGAAAGCTCACCGCCGCAATGTCCAAGACCAAAACAACAGTAGTCTTTATTAACCAGATCAGAATGAAAATCGGCGTAATGTTCGGCTCACCCGAAACAACCGCCGGCGGAAACGCACTGAAATTTTACTCCTCCGTGCGCATGGACATTCGCCGCATCGGAGCACTCAAAGACGGCGACGACGTAATCGGCAACCGCACCCGCGTTAAAATCGTTAAAAACAAAGTCGCCCCCCCGTTTAAACAAGTCGAGTTCGACATAGTTTACAACGAAGGCATCAGCCAAACCGGCGAGATCGTCGACATGGGAGTCGATCACGGAGTGCTCGACAAGGCAGGGGCTTGGTATGCCTTTAACGGCGAACGCATCGGCCAAGGCCGCGAGAACGCGAAAAAGTTCCTCAAAGAAAACGACGAAATTCGCGAAGAGATAAAGCAACTCATTCTCGAAAGCGCTGGCATCATTACGGCTGCCGTTAAGCCGGTCAGAGAAACTTCCACCGAAATGGACGACGACGATATGCCTTCGGTGGAGCTGAAAGAGGTAGTGGGTTAGCAGTAGGCTCTTTGCCCAGATTGCAAAAGCCACATGTTTCCAGTAGTATGCCGCTTCTCTAGAGGTCCCAGGGACAAGTTTTTCAAGATTCTCGAGGTCTTATCATGGCTAAGCGCTGTGCAGTTTCAGGTAAGCGAGCCCAGTCGGGCAACAACGTCAGTCACGCGAACAACAAGACGCGCAAGAAGTGGAACGTCAATCTCCACAAGAAGCGTCTATTTGATTCAGAGAGTGGCCAGTGGGTAACTCTCCGAGTTTCTTCGCGAATTCTCAGAACTATCGACAAAAAAGGTCTGTCGGCTACCCTCAAAGAAATGGGCAAGTCGGTTTCCGATTTTAGATAGTCCGCACTACGCTAGATATTTCTCACTATTACAGTTATAAATATAGCGTTTAGCTATATGGGAAGATGCATGAACTGTTTCTCACAGGACACTATGTGCTGTGGGAGACAGGCGGCGATATTTTAAGGACTATCGCAATCGAGGATTTCCTAGAGTTTCTTTCAAAGGATTGTATGCCTTAGAGGCAGTGCAATTCGCATTTTTCCCCGACCCCTTTAAGCAGCTCTGAACGAGACGACAGATGAGAATAGATCGAAGCCACGATGCTCCGCTCTATTCTCGTCTGCTCGTAGGACACACGATCGTCGTGTGGCCAAGTTCGCTCGCTCTTTCACGGGAGTCATGTCATGAAGAAGTTGTTGCTCGGTGACATCGTCACCAACGCTGGTCGAATCAGGCCTGGCGGACTGACGGCGGAGATGCTCGCGACTGCGATCATCTTCCCGAACAGCACCGCATCCGAAGTCTACGGAACCGCTGGCGGTCCCGGTGCGCTCTATCATCGCATCGAGGGGCTGTTCGAGCACGTGCCGTTCGCGCCTCCAGACGCTGGTCCGGAACACCCCGCCAACGTCGCTGCGGCCGAGGCCAACGAAGAGCTGCGCCTTCTCACCGAAGGTGAGCGCATCTTCAAGGCCGCGTGCAGCTCCGCCGAGATGGAGGGTCGTCTGATGTGGCCGATTCCCGCGCTCAACCGCTGGGAGCAGCTCGCGTTGCTCCTTCGCAGCAACGGCGTCCAGCTCCCCGATCACCTGCCCTCCGAAGAGTATTCGGTGCCGGCGGTCGTTGAGTGGCTCCAGCGCTTCGAGATCGAAGTCGAAGTGCTCTAGGTTCATCGAACCTGGAACACGAGGGGAAGTATGCACATCTGTGCGCTGCATCGAGGCCCCGCCGCCTCTCCCCTCATTCTAATTCGCTATAAATAGCGATCGTCTTGCATTAGGTAATTTTGGACGTAGTCTTTGACAGCTGTGCTGAGAGACGTGAATTCGTCGGTATACCCGGCGGATCGCAGCTTCGTCATGTTTGCTTCGGTGAAGTATTGGTACTTCCCCTGAAGCTCTAAAGGCA
This sequence comes from Bdellovibrionales bacterium, assembly GCA_020434585.1. Classification (GTDB taxonomy): domain Bacteria; phylum Bdellovibrionota_C; class UBA2361; order SZUA-149; family JAGRAN01; genus JAGRAN01. Next base: position 101,366 of record JAGRAN010000007.1, on the reverse strand, counting down.
TATCAACAAACTCGATTGATTCTTGTTTACCCATCGCGGAGAACACCGCCCGAACCAGTTCTAGCCATGTTCCCGATGCGCCAGTTCCGACGTTGTAAATGCCGTTTACCTCTGGCTTCCCTAAGAACCAAGTCGTAATCTTCGCGCAGTCTTTTACGTACACGAAATCTCGCCGCTGTTCGCCGTCTGCAAAATCAGATCTGTGCGACTTAAACAACTTTACCTTTCCTGTTTCCTTGATTTGTTCGAAGGCCTTCAGCACGACGCTTTGCATGTCTTCTTTGTGGTATTCGTTGGGGCCGAAGACGTTAAAGTATTTTAGCCCGACGATCTTTTCAGCTGCTCCGGTACGCAGCGCCCAAGTGTCCATTAGCTGCTTCGAATAAGCGTACATATTTAGCGGGCGAAGGGAGGGAGTAACGCTGTCATCGTCAGAGAAACCCTGCGAACCGTCGCCGTAAGTTGCAGCACTAGATGCGTAAACAAAGCGTGCGCCATTTTTCAATGCCCAATCTGCCAAGTCTCTGGAGTACAGAAAGTTGTTGTGCAGAAGGTAGTCTGCGTCAGTTTCTGTTGTGGATGAGCAGGCGCCGAGGTGGAAAACAGCAGTTACTTGGTCCGTAAAGCTGCCTTCAAGAACTCGAGCAATAAATTCGTGTTTGTCGATGAAGTCGCTGTAACGCTGATGGACCAAATTTTGCCACTTATCGGATGTCCCCAGCTCGTCGACTACGACTACGTCGTCGATTCCTTCAGCGTTAAGCTGAGCAACTACCGCGCTGCCGATAAAGCCGGCTCCTCCGGTTACTATATACATTGCAAAATGTTCTACCTGGCTGCTGGGACAAGTTCCCAATATTAGTTAGTCTTGCTGGGTCATTACCTATCACATGCGGAGCTTTATTGGGAAACAAATGGATATAAGCAGTGTCCAAGCAGCTCGTGAGCGCATTTCTGAGGATGTTGTCAGAACGCCGCTGATTAAAGCGCCAAAAATAGCTGCGCTGCCCAAGGCAGCGCTCTACTTGAAATGCGAAAACTTTCAGATCACCCGCAGCTTCAAGCCGCGCGGAGCTTTTAATCTGCTGCGTGGTCTGGGATGTGCGGAGCGCGGCGACGCAGTGGTCACTCGTTCCAGCGGAAACTTCGCACAAGCAGTAGCATACGCCTCGTCTCGCCTAGGTATTGAAGCGACGATAGTAATGCCCGAAGGTGCGCCGAAAATAAAAGCTGAGCGAACTAAGTCCTTCGGTGCAAAGATCGACATATGCGGTAAGACTTCTTTTGAGGGAGACGAGAGAGCCAAGAGCTTATCTCAATCGCTTGGCGCAGTGCTGCTGTCACCTTATGACCACGAGTTGGTAATTGCGGGTCAAGGTACGGCTGCACTCGAGGTTTGCGAGGAGCTCGAGCAACTCGACTACTTCTACGCGCCGGTTGGCGGAGGCGGGCTAATGGGTGGATGTAGTTTGGTGATGAAACACTTTATGCCGTCTTGTAAGGTTATCGTGGCTGAGCCGAGTGGAGCAGACGATTTTGCCAAGTCGATAGCTGCAGGAAGCCGCGTAAAGCTTGAATCAGTAAACACGATTGCCGATGGCCTGCGAACTCTCAGCGTCGGTGAAACTAACTGGCCGATTCTCCAGCGCTATGTCGACGAAGTTGCAGTAGTCAGTGACCAGCAGATTGTTGAGGCGATGAAATGGCTATACTTCGAGATGGGTATTGTGGTTGAGCCGTCAGGAGCGGCAAGTGTCGCCGCGGCTTTTCGCAATTTGCCTAGGGAAAGTGCCGCCACGGCCGTTTGTGTCATCAGCGGCGGCAACGTAGATCCGATTGATTTTCAGAACTATTTGGCTCAGTAGCGTAGTGGTTTTTTGCCCTAATTCGTGCCATATTGTCCCGCCTCTAGGAGAAATAACGAGCATGTCAGCGGACAAAATATTTAACGTCAATATTGTTTCGGAAGAACTGCTTCCGACGCCGGAAGAGATCTGCAGCGCAATCCCTCGATCCGATAAGGCGAGTGAAACCGTTGTTGATGGGCGAACCACAATTGAGAGAATTCTTAACAGGGAAGACCCCCGATTATTAGTCGTCGTTGGGCCATGCTCAATTCACGACATCGAAGCAGCACGTGATTACGCGACAAGACTGCGCCGCTTATCGGACGAGGTAAGTGATACGATGTTTCTTGTTATGCGCGTCTACTTCGAAAAGCCGAGAACTACGATTGGCTGGAAAGGATTGATTAACGATCCACATTTAGACGACTCGTTTAAAATCGATGAAGGCTTGCGTATGGCCCGCGAGCTTCTGCTAGAACTTGCGGAGATGGGCCTTCCGACAGGAACTGAAGTGCTCGATCCGATTACCCCGCAGTACTTAATCGATTTGGTTTCTTGGTCTGCAATCGGAGCTAGAACAACGGAATCGCAGAAGCACCGAGAAATCTCCAGCGGTTTATCGACGGCGATAGGTTTCAAGAATGGAACGGATGGCAGTATTTCCGTGGCCATCAATGCACTAAAGTCCGTTTCACATCAGCATCGTTTCCTTGGCGTTACCCAGGACGGCCGCTGCGCCGTATTTCACACGAAAGGTAATAAGCTAGGTCACGTGGTGCTTCGCGGAGGCGATCGGCCAAATTACGATTCGGTGAATATTGCGCTGTGTGAAGAAAAGCTAAGAGAAGCAACTCTGCCCGTAAACATCGTTGTTGACTGCAGTCACGGCAATTCCCTTAAGGATCACTCACTTCAGCCTCTGGTTATGGAGAATTGCTGCAACCAAATAGTTAACGGAAATCGCTCTATTGTTGGCTTCATGCTTGAGAGCAACATTAACGAAGGCCGCCAGGACGTAACGAATGGTCCAAAGGGTTTGTCGTACGGTGTGTCGATTACCGATTCGTGCATGAGCTGGGACACTACAGAACAGCTGCTGTTAAGCTCTTCAGAAAAACTGCGAGAGATTCTGCCAAAGCGCCTACAGGACTAGGTCGACGATGCCCAAGGCTCAGCCGGAAAGTCTCCCCGAACTTCGCAAGCAGCTCGATTTAATCGATCGAGAGTTGCTTGAATGTGCGCAAAAACGTCTAGCAATAGTTAGCAAAATATTCGAAGCGAAAGCCGCCGAAGGGGTGAGCTTATTCGACCGGGAGCGCGAACGCCAAGTTTTTGAACGAGCCCGGCACGCTGCAAAGGAAGTCGGACTCGACCCCGAAGTAGCCGAGTCTATAATGCAAGCACTGGTGTATGCCTCACACGGCCTGCAGCAGTCTCTCGGCCAGCAGCGTGAAACAAAAGCCGACACACGTTTTGTAATTGTCGGCGGTAAAGGTCAGATGGGGATAAAGCTGTCTTCCTGGCTGGTAGAGCAGGGGTTTACCGTCTCTGCGCTTGATAAAGGCGACAAGCTTGAGCCGGCTGCCTTTTCTGCTGCAGATGTTGTGATTCTGTCCGTCCCGATGAGTGAAGTTGTTCGCGTCGCACAGGAGGTTGGTCCTCTACTGCGCGAAGATGCATTGCTTTGCGATATAAACAGTCTTAAATCCGAGATATGTAGCGCAATGGCGGAATCGTTCGGAGGTGAGGTCTTAGGTCTTCACCCAATGTTTGGGCCGACCGTGAGTAGTCCGCGTCGTCAGAAGGTCGTGGCGTGTAAAGTTCGTGACGGTGAACGATCGGCGTGGATGCTCGGTTTGCTGAGACGCCTCGGCTTCGAAGTGATCGAGACGACTCCTGAAAAGCACGACCGCTTTATGGGTGTAATCCAGGTTTTGACTCATTTCTCGACTATGGTCATGGGGAGGGCACTGGAGCGTAGCGGAGTGACTCTCGATGAGACGCTGCCGTTTATGAGCCCAATCTATCGAGTAGAGCTCGCTTTTGTTGGTCGCTTATTTGCCCAGGACCCAGAATTGTATGCGTCTATAGAAATGGACAACAAGCTTGGTCCGGAACTGCGCCGTGTGTTTATCGAATCGGCTGCCGAGTTGAAGCAGATTTGCGACGAAGGTAACAATGTCGCCTTTGAGAAAGCGTTTGCCTCGATTAGAGATTACTTCAGCGCATTCAGTTCAGAGGGGATGCTGTTATCTGACATAATTATCGATACGGTTGTCAGGCAGCCTTAGGGCAAGGGAATCGCCTGTGGTGAGTTTTAGAAATTGGGCCGTCTTGCTTGCGGCCGTCACTTTAGTTGCAAGTATTGCGGCGTGGCAGCGGGCCGCCGTCAAAGTCGATTACCATATCCTTGCGGCCGAACCTGAAAACATAAATACGAAATATGAGCCTGTTCGCTTTGGAGACGAGGTTCCAGCGGCAACGGTGACAGCTGTTCTTGCCGCAGGCGAAGTTCACCCTAAACTGTTTGAGATTAAAGCTGACGATTGCTTAGCGGAGTTTCAGTTTAACGGAATTCTGCTTCCGCTGAACTACCCACTTTGCAGTTACCCTGAGAGTGTTCAACTGAATCTCGGTGGTTTGATTCGACCGGGCCGCAACGTGGTGCGCGCTGTTGTCAAAAACAAGGGCGGGCATGGTGGCTTCGTTATTAGTCCGAGTCGCATGGACTCGATGGTAAAAACTAGAGCATTGTTGGTGCTGCTGGCCCTTGCAGTGTTTATATGGGCTGCGCTTAACAAAGCGGAAGCATATCGATCCGATAAAGTAGTCTGGACTTTCTGTGTCCTGGGGATAGTCTTACGTGTCGGCTATTACTTGTTTACGCCGTACTGGACTCGCGGCTATGACTACTTTGGCCACTTGGAATACATAGATTTTGTTCGCAGCAATTGGACGCTGCCTCCGTCGGCAGAAGGTTGGATGTATTACCAGCCACCACTTTATTACTTTGTAAGTGCCGCCTTAGTTACTTTGGCGGATCTTGTTTTCCCTGGAAGATTCAATTCAGCAGATGCGGTCCAGTTTTTTGGCGCTGTTTGTTCCATCGTTTTCCTGCTGCTGCTTATTAAGCTGCTAACAGAACTGTTTTTTGGTCGTACGCAGCGGCGAATCGCAGCTGGACTAGGTGCCGTTTGGCCGGGGCTAGTGTTGTTTGCTTCGCGCATCAATAATGATGTTCTACTTGCGCCCTTGCTGCTTGTCTCACTTTTATTTCTATTAAAGCGTTGGCGGAGAGAATCGAAATCGGCTGAAGTAAGGTTAGCAATATTTATTGGCCTCTCGATCTTAACAAAGTCAAACGCTTTGGTTGTTTTGGCCGCTGCTCTTGTTGCGATCCTTGCAAAGCGTCCGATCGCAAGCCTTAAAAGTGCTGCTAGTATTTTGCTGATTGTGGTTTTGCTGACAGGTCCTTACTACCTTTGCCGGTCCCTAAAGAGTGACGCCTTGATGCTTGGCGGCAATTTGGATTTAGATGACGGTTTACACGTCGAAACAACTCCTCGTTCCTTACTCGCTTTTTCGCCGAACTCTCTGTTCGAACAGCCGTTTACGGACCCCAGGGAGGACGGTTTTCGCAAAGATGTTTTCCTAGAGTATTGGCTTCGGACTTCATTGTTTGGTGAGTTTCAGTTTAACGGATCGCCGGAAATATTCGCTAGAGCGTCGATGGTATGTGCCGTTCTAATTATTATGATCGCGATGCTTGGATTGGCGATGTCGAGAAGGAAGCGCGATGATGACGACTTGCTTATGCTGCTTGTTTTCGTAGCTGCGGCGGCGGCACATTTATTATATCGCCTAAGCGTGCCTTTCTCGAGCGGACAAGACTTTCGCTACACTTGGATGCTGCTGGTTCCGGTTTGGTACTTTTATGCGCGCGTAGTGGAATACGAGTGGAAGGCTGTACGTGCATCAGTAGTAGTTGTGTCGACTATGTTTGTAGTGTCGGCTAGCTGCTTTATTTGTTTTGCTTGGTGGGCCCTGCTTCCGATGTGGAGGTAGGAATGGCGAGTCAGCGGAACTCGAGATGACGACAACGCAACAGAATGTGATTCTATCGGCTGTGAGAGAAAGCACCCGACCGTGGTAGGAAGACCACGGTCGGGCGCAACTCAGCTACCGCTGCTCAGCGCAGAAGTGGACTACCGGTTCCCGGTGATACCGAGGATGGTGTCCCACGTGCGCTGCGCCTCCTGCATCCGACCGTTCGCGTTGTTGATCTCCGCGTTGGTCTGGTTGACGCCGTCGATCCCGCTGCGAACGTAGTTCTCGTTCGAGGGAGTCGGGGCGCCAGACGGTGCAGGCAGCGACGCCAGGTTCACGGTGGCGAAGCCCGGGGCCGAGTTCACGCTGTCCAGCTCGAGCAGGTATTCGCTACCCGCAGGTGCCTTGAGCGCGAGACCGGTGATCCCGTTTTCCACCGCGGAGGCTTCGATCAGCTTCCAGCCAGCGTTGAAGTCCGCGACCTTCTGGTAGATCTGAGCCATGTCGGCCGTGATCTGCAGGAGCGTCTGCGAGTCTTCCTTGCTGCGGTTGCTGTCCGAGATGAGCTCGTCGCGATACGCCTTGTAGTCGGCGATCACGGGAGCGTACTGGTCGATCACCGCCTGCCCTTCCGAGCGACGGTTCTCGTACCACGCCGGGGTCCCTTCCTGGACACCGAGCGCCATCTCGTCGGCCCGGAGCTGCGCGACGCGGCCCTGGACCTCCTCCGACGCCTCGTCGCGATCCGCAGCCAACTTGGTGGCCTTGGACGACATGGCGTAACCGATCTGCCTGTTCACCCACTTCTCCGCCGAAGCGCATCCGAGGGTGGTCAGGAACGGTGCCAGGAGCAGAACTCCGAAGCACGCACGACGAACGATTCCCGTGTTCATGGGAATTTCTCCTTGCTCTTTCGAGCGTCAGGACTTGGCGGTAAGTTGCGGCAACCGAATACTCTTCAGTCTACCGAAAGAATCCGACCCCGCCGGATAGTCATGTTTGGATTCTTCGCCGAACAAACATCAGCGTGCTCGACGAAGAATCCATGACCCGACGGAAAAACCTCAAAATTTAAAAAACCTGTCTTTATTCTCGAGTTCCACTGCTCATATGAAATTTTAAGAAAGACCGACACACGTCCAAAAGGACTTTCCGCGCCATATACTGTTATGAGAATTTGCAGGCAATTGGTGCCTAATAATTCCAAGTACTTGCAAATTGCTAGCTCAGCGAGTCAACGGATAAGCTGTTGATCCGTTTACGAAATTCCCCAGCTCGTCTATAAGAGACTGTTTACTCAGTTGAGAAGTTGAGAACAATGACTCTGCCAGACGACATTCAACAGCTGCTTAGTGAGGAAGAGCACATCCTTGAAGAGGTGCAAAATTCGCTACGCGCCCAGCTGTCCAATTCCTTTGTTCGGCTCAACGTCGAGGACGAACGGGCGAGAGAGCTCACCAGCAGCATAGTTGCCGCAAGGGTTAATGAAGAAAAGGAAATGCTTGCTTCTGACGAGGCGGTTTCCCACCAGCTGCGCGATATGAAGCGCGATGAAATCGAAAGTATCGATAAGCTGCTTAAACGTCCCTATTTTGCGCGGCTTGTTTTGGAGGAAGAAAACGATGCCGGCAAAGTTCAGCGCTTCGAATATCGAATCGGAACGGCGTCGAATCCAGACTGCCGCATCGTCGATTGGCGGAACGCTCCGATTTCCCGCTTGTTTTACGAATACCGAGAAGGCGACGAATACTCCGAAGAGATCCAAGGCCGAGAACGAAACGGCGTAGTGGTTCTTCGCAATACTTTGGAGATTGATTCCGGAAATCTCACACGGGTTAGTTGCAACCAAGGGACATACGTCAAAACTGATGATGGCTGGATCTCGGCGGCCGGTGCAGCGTCAGGAAGAAACTACGGTCACCTGCCTGACGTTTTGTCGCTTATTACAGCAGATCAGTTTAGAGCAATCACTGAGGATTCTGAGCGGGCAGTGCTAATCAGGGGAGTTGCCGGATCAGGTAAAACCACTGTAGCGCTTTATCGACTTTCTTGGCTGGTTAAGAATACCGATCTCCGTCCAGAAAACGCGCTCATAGTCGTTTTTAGTTCTCCGCTGAAGAAGTATATCAGCGGTGCGCTTCCGTCACTCGGATTGGAAAACGTAGTGCTCAAAACTTTCTCCGAGTGGGTTGAGCATACTCTAGAAAAAGTTTTTAACGAGAGACAGAACCGTTTTCGCGGATTCGTTCCCCCGCAGGTTCGCAGGGTTAAATGGTCCTCAGAGCTGCTTTCGGTTTTGGAAGCTGAAGCTGAAAAAACCCCTAATTTTAAGTCTGCCGGCTTAGGTGAGCTTAAGGAAATCGTCTGCCGCGCCCTTAAAAACTCTGCAGCAATTCTCGCAGAATGTAAGAATAACATCTTAGATAAAGAGGCAATCGAGCAGGCCTACATTCATACCAAACAACAGTATGACGAAGGCTGCATTGATTATACAGACGATGCTTTGCTGATCAGACTGCTTCAATTGTCGCGAGGCGGCGTATGGACGCCAAACGCTTCTCCTGGGAAGTTCGACCATATTGTTATCGATGAAGCTCAAGACTTTAGTGTTCCTGCACTAAGCGCTGTGTTGGGTTCGGTTAAAGAATCAACCAACTTAACTTTCGCGGGAGATGCTGCGCAGTCTCTCGATCAGGAGGGGACATTTCCGGGATGGGAGAAGTTGCGCGAGGCCTGGCATGGGGAAGACAGTCTGCCAGCGTTGATATCGCTCTCAGTAAGTCACCGCTCGACGAAGCAAATAATGCGGCTCGCGGATTACGTTCTTGGTGAACGAAGAACATCAGAGGGCCGACCCGGTCGCGCGCCTTTGTGGCTAAAGTGCATTCGAGAAAATCGTGGAGTGCAAGAAGCGATCGAGTGGACTCGTAGAGTTGCCGAAAAGTATCCAAGCTCAATTACAACCGTGGTTTGCCGCGATATGAAAGAAGCGCAGCACGTGTTGTCCCTGTTGAAGCCAACATTTGGCCCGGCTGTCCGACTCGGCGATGCTTATAATTTTACGTTTGATGAGGGCATCATTGTAACCGACGTGCGCCAAGTAAAAGGTTTGGAGTTTCCTCATGTATTGATTTGGAACCCTTCGAAGCGAGCTTATGCAGCGAATCGCCAGGGCCGAAACATGCTGTATACAGCAATCACCCGTGCTGAGGAGGTCCTCTGCCTTGTAACTTGGGGTCGGCATTCCCCTGCGCTGCCCCATGTCTTCTCTAAATACGTGCGCGGATACGAGCGAGAATCCGAAGAAGAGGCCGAAAAACGGGCCTGATGTTTTTGCCTGTTTTTGCAGTTAATTAGAGCCGGTATATTCCCTTGTCAGAGCATTGGTAACAGTTTAAGCCTTTGTTATCATAATGACTTATAGACGAGTTTACGATGTTCTGGAGGGGAACACGGAAACTTGGGGAGCTGGTTTTACAATATGTTGCGCAAATTGCCCTGCGAGGCTCAACCAGGCAGCCTTGGTAACGTTCACTTATTGTGGATCGCCTTTCTTCTCGCGCTCTTTTGCGTAATCACTCCCGCCTCTGCCCAGATTGTCGATCGATTTCCAAACGATTCAGATGTAACAGCAGAAAACGCTGCACAGCAGAGTATTAACCAGGCCCAGTCGAATTGGGCTCTTGGTCAGTCAATTGGAGCCAACTACGCATCTGACGGCGGAGAGTTTAATCCCGGTTCCGGTAAATACAAGACACATCCGTGGAGAGGAACGATTGGACGCAATCCGATTGAATCCTATTTGGATTGGTTCTTGGATTCCAAATATGTAGTCGGCCTCGGTGAAGGAACCGGTTTCCCGACCCTCGACGATTTCAAGACTTTCATGGAGTGCATTGAGCCGCGCTTGGTTCTGCCGATTTGCCCGCTATTTTGCTGGCCGATGGATGAACGCTTTGATGGAAGTTTCACCTCCTGCCCAGTTAAAAACAATAAAGGATATATCTTTGCATATTGGTGGCCTGAACAGGTTATTGAGCTTAACAACTTTGGCACCTACGCGCTGAACCCAATTCTTTTTGGGCGCATTGACCTGATGGAGCCAATCGTTACGACGATTCTTGAACCGCTGCTTGAGCCGTTTACCGATATTGCGCTGACGATTAAAGGCGGCTCCCATCCCTCGCCGAGCATTCCAAGTGGTCTAAGAAATAGTCCTAACCTTGGGCAGTCGCATCACGCCGGCCTCCTTCCAGGAGATCAAACTCTAGTAACGGAAGCGCATGTTGCGCGCACCTACGTTGCCAAGCGTACCTCTGAGCAACGCGATCCGACTGGAGGCGAATTAGATTTTATTTGGAAGAAAAAGAAATTCATCTGTATCCCCGTATTCTTTTGGTATAACGGCTACCTGAAAGGCAACGACAAATGCTGGTATACCACCCATCCTGAAGACGGAGACGTAATCCACGCCTATACGGAATCGCCGATATTTGCATTCTATTGGCGCTTCCCTGAAATGAGCGCACTGCTCAATTCAAACTATTACTTCGCAAGTGTTCCAGTCGGCATAGGTTCCTCCCCCGTAGGTATGATCACGCCTCAGGGTTTAACAATTATTGGAAGCTATGTGCAGATGCGCTCCTGCGCCTCTTATCGGGCAGAACGCTGGCAGAACAGATATGAAGATTTAGAATATGCTTTTTGGTCTCCGTTTAATCCGATACCAGGCATTATTGGCGACGACTCGCTGCAGGATCGAGATCGCATTTGCTATTACGGCGGAGGAAGTCTATTTCCACCGACTGGTCAGATGATGGGCCATTTTTCACCGCTGCCTAGCGCCGCCTATTTTGCGAGGCGGGCGTTGTATCTTGCGGCTCACGTGAATAACTCCAATCCGACGAACATCTTTTCCGACCGAGCGGACAAACTTCAGCGTGTATATCCTGAGCCTGGCGAGTGTTTCAGAGTAAACGATATTGACGAATACAATCCTGGCTTGTTCCCCAAGGATGCCGTTAGACCCGACCAAATGGGCTCCATTCGCTATATTCACTGGAACATGCGCGTTGGATGCGTATGTCAGTACCGCGGCGGTTATCCGATACCTTTCCTCCCCTCGATTCTTTGGCCGTTCCCAATCGGTCAGGGCTGTCACAACTGGTGGTTTGAAGACGACGAGAGCAAAGGGAACAAGGAAAATCAAAGTATTCAGGGCTTGTTTGATCCGCTGCCGCCATGGCCGTATTTTTGGCCGATCCTGCCCGTGCCGTATGCGGAGGCAGCGATGATGACTTATCCGTACTTGTTCTAGGGGTCCATTTCGCTTGCGCTGGCATAAGAGGCGAAGATTTCGAGCGAAGCGGAAGATAGGTGTAATGAACGCGAAGTTTATAAATCTATTCTTATTGTTTGCGGTGCTTGCGCCTGCGCATGGCGCTGCGGCGGATGACCAGATTGATGTCAAAGGCGGATTCTTTGGCTCTAACAGCGTAAACCAGGATTTTTTCGGCAATTCTCGTCGTACGCCCGATAACTCAAAAGCAAAGTCTCAGGATGATACGAAGATTCGTAGTACGGCAGATTCGTTTCGTGTAGGTAATCCTGGTGAGGCGAACGCTGCTAGTGTCCAGAAGCCGGAGCCAAGTCAAAGCGAAGGTAAGTCAGATTTTGCAGTCTCGGAAGATTCTCGATTTAGGGGCAACAACCGAGTCATAGTTAATCAGGCAGCGGATGCGATTAAAAAGTTAAAGGACCTACAAACGGGCGGCTCATCGGGTCTTGATGATTCAATTCTTAAGTCAGGTGAGTTTTACAAAAGTGCTGTGGTGTCGCAGCCGACTCCGGGTACAGTAATTCCTTCCAAACCGACGCCGATGCTAAATGAGTCGGTTACAGCTGTGACTGCGCAGCCTGACGCCTTAGGTGCCAAGTTAATTCCAAAAGACGAAAGTGCGCCAGTAAAGCTTACTCTGGTAGTTAGCGCTTTTCCGGAATCGCATTTACGCAAACAATTAGCGCTTTTAAGAAGGGTTCATGTCGAACAGAAAGTGCCGATTGGAGATGTCGTGATTGCCGGCGGCTACAAGTCTTTTCTTGTTGATCAGCGCCAGATAGTCGAAGAATACGCGGAAATGGCGGAGAAGGAGGCAAAGCATCGCAGAAGCTATCCCCGGTCGTCGAACGACATAGAGCGTATGATTAGCCGCGGCGATTCTGGAGGAATGATTGCTGCAGCTAATGTAGAGTTTTCATCTAGCATCGAGCGCAAGGCAAACGAAATCAGCGACGAAGATGCGATCGAAGTGCTGAAGAACGCGTCTTCATCTGAATTGCGTAAAGCGAAGTGGACCACTTTATCTAGAAAATCTCTACAATTTGCCAAATCGATCAACAACATGACACGTGCAGAGCGAGAGCGACTGACTGCTCTTGCAGCCGAGAAATACGGGAAACCAGAGGATTTACCTAATTTCGCACCTGATTCCTATTCAGGTCTGGCTAGAATGGGACTCTTCCCAAGCAGCACGGCAAGTATGTCGCCATTCTTGAAGACACTGAATGTCAGCACATCGCCGGTTTGGCTTATCAGCGTCGGCAATACGACCCACGTATTTGAAGGTGAATACGACCCGAGGCAGCTGTTTAGCGTAGACGGCAAATTTATCGGTCCACGCTCCTAGCTCATGTGGTATAGAAATAGCGTTGAGGGGGGTAAGATGGCTTATCGATTCACACTTGCTGTGCTAGTTTCTCTGCAACTCGCGTTGTTCGCGGGACCGGCTGTGGCGCAGGATTCTCCTCTCGGCGATGGTTCTACGAGCAATAATGTAGTGCGGCATCAGCGCCGCAGTGGAATGCCTTTTCCCAGAGCCACGTCAGACGACAAATATCTCGAGACAGGGATGATTTATCGCATCCCTGAAACATCGAGAGACGAGAAGCTTAAAGATGTTCCAAGGAAAAGTAATTATCTGATGAAGCTTCCCGACTGCGCTGAAAATCGCACTCGGAGAGTTGAGATTTATCACTATAGTCTGCAGACCGCTAACTACGACATTACATTTTATAATCCCAACGATCGTAATCAGGTTATCGGTGTAAAAAAAATAAAAGGAAAGACAGTTCCGTATCAAGGAGGGCGGCTGCTTGATTTGAAAAAGAAGCCGGAAGACGCTTTTCAAATGCTGGCAATGCCAATGAATGTCGAGTGCCTCCCTACGCGCTTTACAGTTGTCCTAGAAGATAATCGAAGGTTTATCGAACACAGAGAGGGCGCGGACGCATGGAAAGCTGCCGCAGCAAAAAACTAACAACCGATCAGAATAGAAAGCCGTAATGTTCAAAAACCTTGTATTGTGTACGATCACATTAGTCCTGGCGTTTTGCAGCATTGTTTATGAGCTCCTGCTCGGTCAGGCTCTGTCCGCTTTCCTGGGTAACACGGTACTTCGCTACAGCGTTACAGTAGGTCTCTATCTGCTTTCGATGGGGATCGGATCTTATTTTGCGGAAGGTCGATTCGTTCGCTATTCCGCTCTAACTCTCTTATGGGTTGAATTTTTTCTCGCACTTGTCGGTGGAAGTTCGATTGTATCACTGCACCTGGTGCATGCTGCGCAATTGGGTGACTATTCCGTGTTCTTCTTTGGTCACGCACTTATTGTGTTGATTGGCGTATTAACCGGGTTCGAGATTCCGCTGTTGATGGACCTCTGGCGGAGGACCAACCACCGGGAGGGCTTTACAGTTTTAGGCGTAAATTATCTCGGTGCTTTTCTCGGTACCATTGCCTTTGCATTTGTGTTCTATCCAACGACCGGGCTAGTTGGTACAGCCTTTGTTATCGCACTCCTTAATGCAGTTGCGGGAATGTTCCTGGTGCTTTTCGGCAAGGATTTTCGTAAAGCCAAGCGAAAGCGTTTTGCTTTTGCTGCATTATTCCAGCCTGCCGTCGCTGTAATTTTCACGGTAAGCATTTTGTATTTAGATTGGATTGAGTCTTACTTAGACTTTCTTTACATCTCGGCGGGATCACTTACTTGAAGGAATTTGGCAAACATTACTTAGTCGAATTTATCGGATGTGACTCTGATAAGATTGCTTCGGCCTCGGTAGTCGAGACAATTATGCTGGAGGCTGCACGGCTGAGTAATGCGACGCTGCTCTCGCATGCTTTTCATCAATTTGCACCGCAGGGAGTGAGCGGTTTTTTGTTTATCGCGGAGTCACATTTTTCTATTCATACGTGGCCGGAAGAAAGCTATGCAGGTGTTGATATCTTTACTTGCGGAAAAGAAATGGACGCACAAATTGCAATAGAGCACCTAGAGCGCGAATTTGCCGCGAAGTCTGTTCAAGTAAAGCTCTTGTCGAGAGGAATAGACAAAAAGTAAACCGATGCCAGCGATTTATTTGGTAACATTTGTCCTTGCCGGATGCAGCATACTTTACGAGCTGTTGATTGCGCAGACATTGTCGATTCTCGCAGGGAATACCGTCATTTGGTACAGCCTGACGATAGGCTTGTATTTAGGGTCGATGGGTTTCGGCGCCTTAATTTTTGACCGCTCAAAAAGCACCAGAGAAACCTGGGAACGTCTGTTTCAAATAGAATTGATGCTGTCAGTATTGGGAGCCATGGCGCCAATGCTGCTCCATTTCGGTCGCACCGTGACGGCGTTTGGCGTTCTGAATTCAGACGCTCTACTTGTAATGGTTTCGTTCTTCCCGGCCACTTTATTTGCAGTAATTTCAGTTGGAGTTTTAAGCGGAATTGAACTGCCTTTGCTTATGCGCGCAGCCTCTGAGCGCGAACCGGAAGATAATCCCGGCAACCGTGTTCTTGCGGCAGATTATTTAGGCTCCCTTGCCGGTGGACTTCTGTTTCCGTTGGTTTTAGTGCCAACGTTAAGTGAATATTCCATCGGCTTTACTGTAGCGCTCGTTAACCTTGTTGCAGCGCTAATTATATTTATTTGGAAATTGCGATCGTCTCCGTCCTGGCCGTTTCGGAGTGTGTTAGTGGCCGGCATAGCGATTTGCCTTTTGGCGGGTCTCGTTGGCTCAACCAAGATTGAGCAATATTTTTTGAGGCGCTACTATTACTATCAAGCTTACCCTGATTCTCTTTCCGAAATGCTGACAGGCATGCAGAATTTTCCCTGGGTAGAACGCCATATGTCGGCGTATCAAAAAATCGATATCGTCGATCTCAGCAAGCGCGATATTTCCGATTATCTCGTTGATGCCTACAGCAAGAAATACAAACGCGAGAAAGACTATCCTAAGGGCGTCGCGTTATTTATCAACGGCGATCCGCAGCTGTTTGCAAGCTTCGATGAAGTTTACCATGAGTATTTTGCGCATGTGCCGGTTATTCACCATCGCAAAGTTCCTAAGAAGGTCCTAATCCTGGGCGGCGGCGACAGCCTGCTGCTAAAGGAGATCGTTAAATATCGAACGATTGAATCGATAACGATGGTCGATATTGATCCGGTGATGATTGAGTTGGCACGCAGTCATCCTCTGCTGTCTAAAATGAATGGCGGAGCACTGAACGATCCGCGGTTGAATTTAGTAATCGGTGACGCGTACCAATTCGTGAAAAATTCCGATGAAAAGTACGACGCGATTTACATGGATTTTCCTAATGCTTCAGACTACAACGTCTCTCGGCTTTATTCTCGCGAGTTCTATTCGTTTGTTAGGCGTCGGCTTGCGGATGGTGGTTACGCAGTAATGAATGCGAACGGGATCGACGAACTGACACCACCAGATGAATATGGGACGCAGCGTCCGCTCCCCGGCAACGAATGGCCTACATATTGGAGTACGATAAAGGCTGCCGGATTTGAAAATGTGAAACCTTATTTTAGTAACTTAGAGCCGCACAACCCCTTTGCGTATTCGATAGTAGAGAATCTAAAGTTGATTGATTTGCCGAGCACTGCGACCTTTGACGAACGTGCTCTTGCGATAAGCCGATTCGTTTCCTATCACATTTATACTCTGCAGTATGGGTTTATCATGATGTACGACGGAGCGAAGGATCCAGAAGGCAATCTGGAAGATCCAAAGATTCGCCTAGACGTTCTCAACTCAGTGCGCTATCAACTTGCGTTTCGACTTTACATGCCGGAACCCGATCGGATCGATCCATCTCGCGTAAATTCAATAATGCGTCCCTCAATACTGAGTGGACCGCTTTTCTCGCTGCGTATGCCGTTTATGACAGCACATTAAACGACGATTATCGTTTTCGAGGTGCGCGCAGGAGCTCCTCCATTGATTGCATGCGGACAGGACGTTCTTCGTTTGGCCCAAGAAAAACTTCAAGCGATGGGAACAGCCACTTGTTGCCGTTTTTCTCCATAAGAACTTCGCCCGTCTCCATCGGGCCCTCTAAGTTCGAAGTAACAGTTACATACGCCTGGTCGCCTTCGATTCTGGATTTCCCGATTGTATAGCTTGCATTGACGAATGTTTCGCGAACTTTATCAAACGCGACTTTCATGTCGGCAGCCATTTTAGACACGGTTACATTTAAGCGATCTCGATCGATCCGCTCTCGTTCTGCTTCAGGAACGGTTTGTAGGAATGCTTTTGCTTCCTGCTCCAGCGATTCTTTCGGCGTAGCGATTTTGGTGTAAACATAGAGTCTGTAATCTTCGCCGTTACGAAGATTCATTACGACAAGCTCGTCTGGCGGCAGCTTTTTGAACGCCTTGTCCCAATCTACGTATTCGAGGAGTACCAAAAGGCTCTTCGAGTCTTTGAGACGTTTTACCGCGTCTCTTATCGTGTCGTCCGGAGAGAGTCCGTCAGCAGTTTCCGCTGCGAATGCAAAATATACGAAAGAAGAAGTTCCGGGAGTGCAGAGACTGAATAAAGCAAAAAACAAAACTAAAAAAATACGTTTCATCTAATCTCTCCCTGTCGCTGCATAAACAACAGCAACCGTGATTTAATTATCAAGTAGCACAAGAATATCATCGGAAAAACGTAAAGACACTGCATTAAGAAAGTATTTATCGGCGGGAATCCCAATTTTGGACCGAAGTAAAAATGCACTGGCATAATGACTCGCACAAAGAATACCAGATGAAATGCAAAGATTAGCAGCGAGTATCGACCGATCCAGTTTACAATCGGAACTTTCAGCGGCGCTATTAAATGTTCGATGAGGAGTCCAGTCGAAATTATCAAAGTAATAATTCCCCAAATACTTAGTATTCCGCTGAACTGAGAAGCAACTAAGTACTCCTCCTTCCAAACAAACGGTTCGTAAATCGTCCAAAATGTTCCATAAAGCATGAATGGTACTAGTGCGGTAGCACCAGCTACGAGCAATAGCGCTAAACGCTTTTCAGCAGTGTGCTCTTTAAACTGAGGATGTGTGCCATGATAGTAGTAGTAACCTAGTAGAAATCCAAGGCAGCCAGAGCCAATGAAAAGTTCGACAGGCGAGTCGTAGCTTACTAAGGCGAAAAACATATTGTCGCTTAGCGACGCGCCAATAAAATTTACTAATTCGGGTACGGGTGTGAACCAGTAGAATGTCTGCAAGATGAAAAGCGCAGCGACACCGCGCCAGCCAAGAATGCGGCGAAGCACCGTAATCAGAATGAGTACCGTCATCCATGTTTGCATCGGTCCCCAGATCAAGGCTTGGTCGGGTTCCAGCGCCCTAAAGAATCCTTCGACAACGAACATGCAAAAGATGGTAAAGAAAACTAGAACTTTGCCTCGCCATACCTGATTAAAATCGGACTGATCGCGTCTTGCTAAATTGAAAGACGCAAGTGCGAGGAAGACTTGATCGCCACTCGGAGTGAGCACCCAGAAAAGCCACAGCAGCAAGCCTTCCATCGGTATTCCAGCTAAGCTTAGGAGTGCAGCGTAGTGTTGGCCGCAGGCAAAGATAATGTAGACGCCGCGCAAGAAATCGAGCGCGTGAATTCTACGCGCAGTTGGGGCAGGGTCGTTTGAAGTAGCTTGGGTCACCACATTAACTATTGTGACGATATCTTGAGCTAACGTGCTCTAATTATTACTATCTTCTCAGCAGTCCGCCCTTATGCCAAGAAGCGTTTTAGTGGCTCGGCAAGGGCCGCACAAAGCTCTGAGTTCCACTCGTGCGAACCAGCGTAGGGCACGCTGAGGTGCGGAATTCGAAGACTCTCCAGCCTTCTTATGTCCTTGGTCAGCTGTTCTTCAGGGTAGCTTTTGTCCAGATTGCCCCTTGCCTGGACCGCGAAGCCGATTTTGCCTGCTGAGCTTGAGTCGAGCTCTGGGGGGATGTCGCCCCCCACAGCGATAACTCCCAAGCACTGTAATCTTGACGCGGCTGCAGCGCGGTACGCCATAGACGTTCCCTGAGAAAAACCAGCAAAGATGACTCCCTTACCGAGATTGTTGTCGACCTTTGCGTTCTCGATAACTGCGTTAATAAAAGCAAGATTGTTGCGAATGGCGGCTTCGCGATTTTGCTTTGTCATCCAGCTGGCTACGACATCACCGGTTCGATTGTAAAACGCGTATAGACCCTGTACTGAAATCAAGTTCCAACTGCGATCGGGCAGCAGCATCTCGAGGCGCGATAGCTGTATTTCAGCGTTTTCTGCATACCCATGAAAGCCCAAGACCGTTGCTTTGCACGAATCGGCGGCAGGCTGAAGGAGCGCTCGACCTGTAACGTTTGTCTCTAACACAAGCTCTGTGCAGGTTTGGCCCACTAGTGCGACCTCCTTGTTTTGAGTACGACAACGTTGTGCGTTAAGCTTAAAATTTGCAGCTGAAAAAGTTCCGCTATGACTTCAAAAGTTGAAGGGGAGTAGAAGCAGACGTGTGTTTCATCCCGAGCATAGTACCATTGCTCGAAGTCAACTTCGTTTGAAAGCATAGCTGTCATAATACCCAGATGGGCATCTTCTCCCAGAAGCGAACAAATTAATCCAAATTCCCGCCCAGGGTTGTGAAAATGTTCACAGACTTCACTGGCAGTAACGAAATCATACTTGGGCCTTGTCGGGTAAGGGAAGAAGAACGGATCGTAGCAATCTACAACGTAGCCTTCTCGCGCCAGCAAGGTAGCCAATACAGGAGAGGGGCCACATCCGAAATCCAGTCCAAGTTGACGATGTTTGAGGAAGGGCCTGAGTGCGTTAATGAGCCTTCCAAGGAAATCAGTATAACCGATGTTTCCTATATGATTTTCATGCTCTAGATAGCGCTGACGTTCGAATTCTAGCGTCGGCAGCTGGGCAGGATTCTGAAAAACGAGATCACAGTTTTTGCATCCAATAAACTCTCTGCCGTGCGCCTCCATATAGGGTGCGACAGCCGTCGAGAAGCACAAAGGGCATGACATTATTCTAGACATCGTACTTGGGATTATATCAGGGCTAATGCTATCGTGAAGCCGAGCCGGTGTCAGCCTAAAGCTCAACTAGTTTTAAGTAAGGAGGAACTATGACGTTTGATGAAAAGCTTCGTAACTATGCTGAACTGCTGGTAGCTCACGGCCTGAATGTGCAAAGCGGCCAAGTGGTTAATATCAGCTCGGAAGCTATTCATAGGGATTTTAGTTACGCTGTTGCCGAGGCGGCTTATGCACGCGGTGCGAAACACGTCAACATCGACTTAATGGAGCCGCGACTGGCCCGTTTGAGAATAGAAAAGTCTTCTGAGGAAGATCTTGCGTACGTTCCAAAATATTTGAGCGTCAAGTACAGAGACCTGGTCGATCAAACCGCAGCAAACATAAAAATTATCGGAAGTGAAAATCCTGACATCTTAGCCGATCTGGATCCAAAGCGAGTTAATACAGTTCGGCTCAATCAGCATCTCGCGGTTAAGTATTTTTACGATGAAGGCATAGGCAAGAGTAAGGTGCACTGGACTGTAGCTGCTGCAGCGACACCCAGATGGGGGCAGAAGGTTTTTCCCAAACTCGGAGCAGAAGAGGCTTGCGCGAAACTTTGGGACGAGATTTTTAGGATTTGTCGTGCCGACAAGCCAAATTGTTTGGAACTTTGGAGGGAACACAACGATACGCTTCAAGCTCGAGCCAAGAAGCTGACTGATTTGAAAATCAAACAACTTCATTTCACCGGACCCGGAACAGATCTATATGTTGGCCTTTCACAAAAGGCTAAATTTAAAGGCGGCGGGGACATGAGCCCACGCAAGGTGGAATTTGAGCCAAACGTTCCGACAGAAGAGGTATTTACTACCCCCGATTGTAGAGAAACCCACGGAAAGGTTCGGGCAACAAGACCATTTTTAATCAATGGAAAGCTAATTACAGATCTCGAGCTAGAATTTAACGCGGGTAAAATCTCATCCTTTTCAGCAAGTGAAGGCGAAGAAACGTTTCGAGAGTACATTCGGAGCGACGAGAATGCGGACCGCTTAGGCGAAGTTGCTCTAGTGGGGATAGACTCGCCGGTTTTCCAGAGTGGACTGGTGTTTCAGGAAATCCTGTTTGATGAGAATGCAGCCTGCCATATCGCTGTTGGTTCCGCATACAAATTCTGTTTGGAAGGCGGAGATTCGATGAGCAAGGAGGAACTTGAAGCGGTCGGATGCAACGACAGCACCGTTCATACGGATATGATGATATCTTCTGAGGAAGTAAACGTTTCAGCTCAGACATACAACGGTGAACAAATTGCTTTAATTGAAAACGGCAAATGGGCTGCTCTGTGACGCTCTAATGAGAATTAACTTCGGTTCCAAAAGAAACACTGTGGCTGGAGGCAGTAGCGGACGATCCGTCGGAGGGGCAGTCTTTTGTAGTATCTTTTTGCTTTTCGGCTTAGGTTTTACCTGGCTGCTCGGCAGTGAGCTGCTCCACATAATCGACAGCTATTCTTGGGACGAAGTTCAGTGCCAAATTTCGAAGAGTGAAGTAGCGGATCGCGGTGGCGAAAATCCATATCATTTCGATGTGCGCTATACCTATAGTTACAAAGGACGAAGTTTTGTCGGAACCGATTTCGAAATCTCGAATTCAGGTTCCAGCGAGTATCGAACTGCACAGCACCTAGTTGACATATATCCAGTAGGCCGCACTGCGAAGTGCTTCGTTAATCCGAACAAGCCCGAAGAAGCAATTATCGAGCACAGTTCTCTTTGGTTCGGCTTGTTCCTCTTAATACCGCTGGTGTTTATTTTAATTGGCGGCGGCGGCGTTTATTTCTGTTTGAAGGGAGGTGCTACGCGCAGTGAATCTGTAACTTCGATTTCCGACTCAGCTTCAAGTAGCTGGAGCGGCCGTACGATTGGCGTGATTTTCTTTGGGGTGTTCTTTTTAGTTGGGTTGGGAACCGGCTACCCTCTATTGGTTCGACCATTTGAAAAATACCAAGACTCAAAAAAATGGCTAGTCTTGGACTGCAAAGTCGAGTCGAGCAATGTGCGTTCACATTCGAGTGATGATGGCACTACTTACAGCGTGGATATTTTATACCGATACGAAGTGCAGGGACGGCAGTATAAGTCAAACACTTATGATTTTATCGGAGGCTCTTCTAGCGGATATGAAAGCAAGCGTAAAATCGTAAACGAACATCCCAAAGGTAAAAAAGTTCCCTGCTATGTTAATCCGAACGATCCGGCTGAAGCAGTTCTCGATCGAGAGATCGGCTTTGGATTCTTACTAGGACTAATTCCGCTGATTTTCGGAAGTATCGGAGCGATCGGAATGTACTACTGCCTGACGGGCGGAAGAAAATCCGGTCGTCAGGTCTCTGGGGTGGCGCCAGATATGCAGTTTAGCCAAGCTACGTCTGCCGAGTGGCTTCCTCTCGAACCGGCGACTACCTTTTCAGCTGCAGCCGGAATGCCAATTCTCAAACCAAGCTCATCACCGGTTGGGCGCTTAATTGGTATGATTTTGGTAGCCGCATTCATTACAGGAATAGTTTCAGTATTTGCCAACGAAGTTTGGACCGGATGGAGTTCGGGAAATCCTGATTGGTTCTTAACGCTATTTATTTCTCCGTTTTTGCTAATGGTGCTCGCTAGCTGGTTCGGCATACTTTATTTTTTCCTTGCGCTTTGGAATCCCCGACCAGAAGTGTCGATTCAAACTGTATCGCCCAAACTTGGTGAATCAGTGTCTATCCGCTGGAGGCTTACGGGCAAAACTTCTGCTATTCAGAAGTTTGACGTTTATCTCGAAGGTGTTGAAGAGGCGCAGTATCGCAGAGGAACCACCACCTATACAGATCGAAGTAAGTTTGCGCGAATACCCATAGCCGAAAATCTATCAGCTATGCACGCGTCAGGCGGGGAGGCTTCATTTACGATACCGGCCGACACAATGCATTCGTTTGTCGCTTCAAATAATAAGATTGTATGGACGCTAAACCTTAAGGGGGAAATTGCCCGCTGGCCTGATATTAGCGAATCATTCACTCTGAGAGTCCTGCCCGGCAAGCAGAGCGGCGGGACGGGAGGCTTGTGGTGAGCTTTTGCGCAATTAAACTTTCTCACGGAAGAAATACGTTTGCTCCTGCGGAGAAGCTCACCGGCAGCGTCGAGTGGAACTTGAACAAGCTCCCCGAGTCGGCGGAGGTTAGATTGTTCTGGTATACGACCGGTAAGGGCGATCAAGATGTGTCGATTGTCGAAAAGCGCACCTTAATACCTTCGATGCAATATCAAGGTGAATTTGAATTCGTCGTCCCCGAAGGCCCATTTAGCTTCTCCGGCAAGTTAATTTCGTTGGTTTGGGCGATTGAACTTGTTTGCGCAGGTGCTGACGCAGTTGCGCGTGAAACTATCGTCGTTTCTCCGGCCGGGAAGGAGATTCAGTTGACCAAGGTGCAATAGTGATTGCGCGAGAGAATCCATTCACCGCGACGAGGATGCACTCAGTTCGTTATAAGTTTTCTGATGGAGATTCACTCAGGCGACTGCGCCTGAGGCTAGAAGCTTCTGGCGGCAGGGGCATGATTGTTGGACCAGAGGGCTCAGGCAAGTCTACTTTGCTGGACGAATTGTGCAGAAATTTCGCGGCAAGCGGCAAAACGGTTTTTTCGCTAAGGGCACAGCGGCTAAACTCTATCGGAAGCCTAAGGCATTTGCTCTCTCAGCTAAGACAGGCTTCAAGCGTCGAGTGCGTATTCATCGACAGCAGTGAACGATTGAACAGAATCATTTGGTCTTATGTGCGATGGCGACTGAGGAAGTGTAAAATTATTGCTGGAGCAGCTCACTCTCCCGGGCGCTTGCCAACTCTCTATTTTACAACAACGAGCTCTTCTCTTTTAAGCAGCATCGTCAAGGAACTCCTCCCGCGAGGGGCTGAAGCCCCCAAGGAAATTAGCGCGCTTTTTGAAGAGCATGGGGGCAATGTTCGCACTGCTCTCAGAGAACTTTACGATTATTATTCCAGTGCGGATGCATCGTTGGAATTGCCGCAAACAGTGAGGTAACAGCATTGGAACAAGACGCGGGCGGTGATTCTAGTTCGGCATGGGGCGATGAGGAAACCCAGTTCTTCTTTGAGCTAACCCCGGACAGAATACTAGCAGCTGTGGAATCCGCTGGAGTTAAATGTACCGGCCGGTGCCTTCAGCTTAATAGTTTAGAGAACAGAGTTTACGAAGTTGAACTCGATATCGACGACGACAAGCTTCCGTCAAGAGCGCCTGAGCGATTTCGCATCGTCAAATTTTACCGCCCTGGTCGCTGGAGCAGGCAGCAGATTAACGAAGAACATCAGTTTCTTATTGATCTGAATTCAGCAGAACTGCCTGTGATTGTTCCTGGATTTTTCAAGGACGGCAGCACTCTTCAGGAAACCCCTGAAAGCGGCATTTTATTCTCAATGTTCCCCAAGCAAGGCGGCAGACTGAAGGACGAACTTAACGACCAAGAAGTTGAACAGCTCGGACGTCTGCTCGCTAGAGTTCATAATATCGGTGAGACCAAGAAATTGGAGCACCGGCTGTTGCTGGATGTTGAGACATACGGCTGGCAGAACCTCGACTATATACTCGATTCTGAGATAGTTCCGGAAGCGCTTTTTGACTCTTACGAACAAACTGCTGTGCAGGCTCTTGAAAATATGGAACCGCTGTTTGAAGGAGTTCCTTATCAGAGAATTCATGGAGATTGTCACTGCGGTAACATTTTATGGGGTTCGAACGGTCCTTTTCTTGTTGATTTTGACGACTGTGTTAGCGGGCCATGTGTGCAGGACTTTTGGCTGCTGGTCGGGGCGGATGACGAGGTCGGACTTAAGCAGCGTGAGAAATTTATCACCGGTTACGAACAGATGCGACCTTTTGATTGGAGCACAATTCGATTAATTGAGCCGCTGCGCACCCTGCGCTACATCCACTTTACTGCATGGATAGCCAAGCGCTGGGACGATCCAGCCTTTTCAAATGCTTTTCCAGACTTTGGCTCCCCTCGCTACTGGCAGGAAGCCGTTTCAGATTTAAGAGAACAGTGCGCTAAAATTCAAGAAGCGCAGTGGGGTGGAGTGAATTATTAGGAAGCACCTATGAGAAAAGTATTTGTTGTTTCTTCAGCAGCTGTGCTGATTTTTATTCTAGCCGTCTCAGTTTTTTGGACACCGATTTTATGGACGCTGCTTGTGGTCATACCGCTGATCTCCGTCGGAGTTTCCGACATGCTCCAGACTCAGCAAACGATTAAGCGTAACTACCCGCTGGTTGGTAGAGGACGCTACATTATGGAAGATCTGCGTCCAAAAATTTACCAGTATTTCGTCGAGTCAGATATTAATGGTCGTCCGTTCAACAGGGTTAACCGGTCCGTTGTATACCAGCGAGCGAAGCGAGATCTTGATACTACACCTTTTGGAACTCAGCTTGATGTATATGAAGTCGGATACGAATGGCTGAACCATTCATTAAACCCGCTACATTTAGAAGATTTGGACAACCATCCCCGAGTTAGCATTGGCAGCGGCTGTGCCAAACCGTACAGCGCTAGCCTGCTGAATATTTCTGCCATGAGCTTTGGTTCTTTAAGCGCAAACGCGGTGCTCGCGCTAAATGGCGGCGCGCGGATTGGCGGATTTGCACATAATACCGGAGAAGGCGGGTTGAGCCCCTATCACCTTCAGCCGGGGGGTGACTTGGTTTGGCAGATAGGAACAGGTTATTTTGGCTGCCGAACTCTAGCCGGCGAGTTTGATGAAGAGATGTTCAAATCCAACGCAAGTCATGAATCGGTCCGCATGATCGAAGTGAAGTTGTCACAGGGCGCGAAACCTGGGCATGGAGGCATTCTTCCGGCAGTTAAAAATACTCCGGAAATTGCGAAGATCAGAGGAGTTGAGCCTCATACAAAAGTACTTTCTCCTCCTGCACACAGCGCATTCTCAACTCCCCGAGGCCTGTTGGAGTTTGTTGCGCGTCTGAGGGAAGCTTCCGGCGGAAAGCCTGTTGGGTTTAAGCTTTGTGTCGGCCGGCCCGTAGATTTTATTGCCATTTGCAAAGCGATGATCGCCAGCGGAATTGCTCCAGACTATATAACAGTCGATGGAGGCGAAGGAGGCACTGGTGCAGCACCTCTTGAGTTTTCAAACGCCGTCGGGACTCCGCTGAAGGAAGGTCTGGTCTTTGTTGATGATATGCTGCGTGGGTTCGGACTTCGCGATAAAATAAAGATATGTGCTTCGGGCAAGATTGTTACAGGATTTGATATCGTTCGAACCTTAGCTCTCGGTGCAGACTACTGCAATTCTGCGCGCGGAATGATGCTAGCGTTAGGCTGCATTCAAGCCCTTGAGTGCAACAGTAATTCCTGCCCAACTGGGATTACAACTCACAACCCTCAGCTAACAGTGGGTCTGGTTCCTAAAGAAAAGGAGCAACGGGTAGCCCATTTTCATCACGAAACGGTAGAGAGTGCAGTCGAGCTGCTGGCCGCAGCCGGAGTTAAAACACCTGACGCTGTGAACCGCTCCCAAATTCTAAGGCGTATCAGCTATACGGATATCCGCAATTTCGAAGAGCTTTACCCGACTGTTCCGACTGGCGCACTGCTGACTAGAGATTGCCCGCCGAATTTCCAGCTGATGCTTGACTCAGCGTCTCCGGACCACTTTGCGTAGGAAAGAATTCTTCCTCAAAGGCAAAAGGGCTGTGGTAACCAGATTTATAATGTCTGTTTGGTAGAGGCTCTAAAGCCAAACCAAAGTAGTGGCGCAATATCAAACGAAAGATATTCACTGGTGTAATGTTATCAGGGATCAAATTTGGCGCGCCAGGCGAGAGCACAGCTGTAAAATTCGCCAACCGAGTATCGTCCGCTACAGCGTCAGTCTCCTGCAACAGCGTCGGTCCATGATCCGACTGTAGGACAATAATGGGCGGCGTGGACGAATTCTGCAGGATTTTTTCTACAGCTTCGCGAACCTTTTTATTAACAAAAGAAATCTGCTCTTTGTAAGCATTGCGATCGCCCCAAAGCAGCTTTTGAAACTCGAATTGATTAGACACAGTCGCGTTTCTCAAAATATTGCCGCTGCTGTCGAACAGGTACGGATGGTGAGGGGGAATGAAATGGGCGAAGATAAATTTAGGCCCGTCCTCAGTCGCAGTCTCTGCAAGATGAGCAAAATTGTTCAAGTGGCACTGAGCAAGGTCGAAGCTAACGACATGCGGGAATGCTGATAGGGCCGTGACCTCTACGGCAACTCGGTAGAATTCATTGTTGAAAAGGGCATTACTGCAAGGGATGTTTCGGTCTGCGGCGGGATTATGCATCGTTGCACCCCAAGTCGACTGGAGATGGTAAATTCGATATCCGAGCCGGCGGAGGGTTTTGATCAGATTGTTGTACTTAATCATTCGATACGGGATAGTGCGATTTCTTGATTTTTCGCCAAGGCGCTCACTTAAATATGTGATGTACTCGAAATTTAGCGACGAAGAGAGGGACAGATAGGTCCAATAAAAATTTGGCCTGCTGTGATTCGCAACGAAGAATCCTTTACTGCGCAGCCAGTCAATAAACTCCGAATTGTCGAATCCGAAGTGTTCACGAAGCTTATCTTGCCTGCCGTATCCGTCTAGAATCACGTAGTAAATGTCAGGCAGGGTGGTCTGAGAAGATACTTGTTCAGACTCAGCTGCTGGCAGATTGTCAGTTTGGTCTGCGTCAGACGCCCCTACCGAAAATGAATTGATTGCAGCAAGGATTATTAGAGCGGATGAAACAGTATTGAGAAATGCGGGAACAACCGGCGGAATTGACCTAGTTCTTCGCAGTAATAGTAGAATAGCTAGCAGAACAAACAGCTCGACTAGTCCCAGTTCAAAATGAAAATTCAGCGCCCTCAGCCGTCTGCTTACAAAATCCCCAGAAGTTGACGTCCAAGCATAGTGCATCAGGCCTTGGTACATATATCCATGAGTGCAGAACAGGAGTGCCGCTGCCGCAGAAGCAACTGCTCCTTTGGCAGTCGAGTGAAATAACTTAGCAAAGATCAAAAATACTAGGGCGGTCCCTAACACGGCAGCCGTGCAAGTGACGAGCAGGTCGCCCAGCGATGCGATATCCGAATTCTCTGCATACAGATAGAGAAAGGGGTAAATAGCGAAGAGCAGAGGGTAAATAGGTTTTTCGATAAGTGGCTTGCTTTGCATGCGGTGAGCAACAAATTCTTAACTTCCGGTCCAAGTTTCATAAATTGGACCAGCATCCATTTCTAAGACAGAAAATCTAGCATATTCGCTTGAGTACATAAAAAAATCCCGGGTGAGGGAAACCCGGGATTTGGATTCACATAAATGTGAGAGGTCCAGTTAAGAAGGGTGAAGGGTTCCGTTAGCTGGGGAGGGGCGGGAACCCTTCGGGTAGGTTGTTACGTTGTCGTTGAGGGTAAATCCTTAAAATTCTGCAAAATCTTTTGCTTCAGAGAGTCGCCTGTCGACTTTTTGCTTACTTTCTCTTGTTATGACGGGCTTCCCTCCTTGTGTTGCATATTATGTGTTATCAGCACATTTTTTATATTACACGGAAATGAGCCGGGATGCAAAATTATTTTCTGCAGATTCGCAGTTTTGAAACTTATACAAGTATTTACAACAGGTTAAAGCGCTGAGGGAACTCGCTTAGCACGCTAAGCTAAAGTTTGTTGATAAAAATGACGTATTAAAAGTCATAAGACTGTGTGATTCACACATAACAATAGCGCAGGGGTTTGCCAAATGAGTAAGCGACAGCAGAGAGTTTCGGAGCAGCTGCTATGTCCGACACTGAGGCCGCTAATTGAATGCTGCATAGAGCGTGCAATTAATGCGTCTGAAGTAGTCGATGCGGTACGAAAGTTATTTGTAGAGGTAGCCGAGACAGAACTTCTTAAAAGCCAAGGGGTAAGCAGCGAAAGTCAGCTAGAGATACTGACAGGGCTTTCGAAGATGCAGGTTCGTGATTATCGGCGCAAACCAGGAAGCGCGGAGTTCACACCAGGGATTATCGCGAAACTATTGTGTGCTTGGGAGGTCAATAAGCTATTTTGCGACGAGACTAACACCCCGCAGCCGCTTTCATTTAAAGGTAAGAACAACCAGTTTGGCCAACTTGTTAGAAGTGTCGACAAAAACGCTGATATTCTAGCGACAAGAAAGGAATTACTGAGACGACAGCTGGCAGAAGTTCGCGGCGAGCGAATAGTAAGATTGGCCAGCGCTCAGTCCTACCATTCCATGCAGTCCAGGGGGATGAACCTGCTTTACAGAGATATTAAGGCAATATCGTCGGCCGTAGAGGAAAATGTGCTTGTTGGGCCGGAGACTCGTAACCTTCATTTGAGGACTGAATTCGACAATATATCGCCTGCTATGCTGCCAGTTATTCGCAAGTGGCTGCTTAAAGAAGGAGAACGGTTTCACAAGCGTGCGCGTGCATACTTGGCGAAACACGACCTAGACCATGCGCCCTCCAAAACCAGCGAAGGAGGAGGAAGGGTTGTGTTAGGGGCATTTAGCTGGACTGAGAGAAGGTCGCGCGGCAAGGCATCTTGATAACACACTAATTAGCTGCTATAAGAGTATGTGCTGCCAACACATTTTTCTGGTTCTTTGCCTTATTTAACGAGTAATCGAGACACACCTTTACTGCATACCGGCGAAACGGTTCGTTTAAATGGTCGCTGGTAGGAGGGTTGCCCATGGCGCCCTGGCAAGTCAAGTCAGTTACCCGGAGGTAAGGTAGTGATACCACGTGAATTTCGCCCGATTGTCGAGAGCGTTCGTTGCGGGAATTCGAGCC
Source organism: Bdellovibrionales bacterium (assembly GCA_020434585.1). Taxonomy (GTDB): domain Bacteria; phylum Bdellovibrionota_C; class UBA2361; order SZUA-149; family JAGRAN01; genus JAGRAN01. Next base: position 72,201 of record JAGRAN010000007.1, on the reverse strand, counting down.
CTATCGAGCTGTTTCCCGGCGACAAAGGAGGTTGCCGACTGGTCCTCAGCGGGCGTCGTTCGGACGTAGCTGGTCACCTCGACGCCAAGAGTCGTTCGAAGAGCGTTGTGCTCATGGCGGCACCCTACGTGCTCGTCATCGCAGCTGACGATGGCGGAGCGTATCGACAGCGTTTTCACCTCTTCGAGGTGGTTATGGGGCGCTTCGAGCTCATCTGGGTTGCGTACCGTGACTTTCCGAACGGGGAGTACGAGCATCGCGACACCAGGAACTTCGTCGACCTACTTCACGGCGCCTACGACAAGCTGCCGCTCACGGAACGGCTGGAAGAAGAGTGCAAGCTGCGGCGGGAAGCGCTCATGTGGCTGCAAAGCAGAAACTTGCCGAGGCCGAGCGCTCTGGATTGATCAAGATGCAGGCCAGCAAGCAGCCGGTTGGGAAGAGTATTCCCGACCGGCTGCTACAGCATTTTGTACAATGAGTAATGGTTTCTTAGAAAACCGGTATGCAGAAGATGTGTGTCGAGAGTCGGTGAACTCGCTGATTTCAAACGAAACCTTCACGAATCGCTCGTGGTTTTATGAGCATCTAGTTGGCTGGGGGACTCGATTAGGGTCACCAGAGCCACTATAATTGTCTCTTTGACAAACTTTCTGAGGGGAAAATGTCTCGTATATTCGAAGCAAACAACGAAGGATTTACCATCCGCATAAATTCGGCTGGCGATAGGCTTGACATGACTTCCGGGAGTTCTCTTGTTCTAAGCGATATAATCGGATCTCAAGTCACAATTCGCGTAAACGGTGCGTCTGTTACTCTAGAAACTCTTACCCCTGAGACTCAGGCAATTTTTAGCTCCACTTTTATTGAAGATGATTTCGACAAAGCCGTCGACAACCTCGAATCGTTTGTTGGAAATTTACGGGTTCAGCTAAACGGCAGACTGTAGCTCTCAGGTTAGGAGGCGTCGCCGTTATTCTGCTCAGTTTCAGCTGATTTATCGGAACTTGTATCGACCGATGGACCTTTGGCGCGAACTGCAGTCCCACTGGCGACAACCATTATCATCGAACCGCGAGGTGTCTCGTGGGTAAAGTGCAGACCGACAATCGCATTTGCGTCTCGCTTCGCTGCTTGAAGAATCATTTCGTTTAGCGCAATAGTTCGCGCTGCCTTAAGGCGACTCTCGAAAGGGCGAGACCTTGCCCCAAGAATTTCAGTGATAGTAGACAAGGCTTCCCGAAATACGTTGATGTTAATAACAGCTTCACCCCACACGACACCGAGACATTTTTCTATCTCATGCCCGGGTAAATCGGGAGTTGTCACCATCAAAAAAGCGTCTTTCATGAATCTCAAGCACTCCTCGTTCAGTAGGTAGAGGATAGCCTTTCCCCCTTGGACTTGCTAGGGCGCAATTTTAAAAAGCCGAGCTTAGGCATGGGGAATTTAGGATTTTACGAGCTTTAGTCCGAGGGGAAGTGATTCTCCGAAGAGCATCCGCTTGTCTTGATCGCTTGATTCAACGAAATTCTCGATAACGTTGATGCAGTCAGTTGGAGCCCCGGTTCCTCGCATAAACTGCAGTACTTGAGCCTGTTGATCTAAACTCAAGTCCACGCTGCGATCACCAGAAACTCGGCATGCTTGAGAAAAAATTGCTTGAAAGCGGGTTAATTCACTTTTCGACCAATCTACATTTTGCAGCTTGCCAAACCAATTCATGAGAATGTCAGGCGGGACTGCATGCTGAGTGCTGGCGTACATCGGAACACGGCAGCTAAGTCTGCCCAGTTCCCACATCAGGTGTTCACGAGCTGCGGCGCCCTTTGCACAGATGCGCTTGAGAAGATACGAGCCCATCTTTTCTTTGGCCTCAATCGAAATGCGTTCAAGCGAGCAAGCTAAACGGATCGATTCAAGACTGGCGGATTTTCCCTTGTTGAATATCTTGGGCGAAGTGAGGTGAAATAATTGTTCTTGTTTAGCCTGCTCGAGTCCTCCTGCAACTCGCCGCCACATAATGTTCCATTGATCGGCAACTTGAGCTTCTTTTGGGTTCCGCAGGCCTGAATCAAAGCATCTCCAAAGCTGAAGCATATAAGTTGAATCGACTGATGTACCGTATCCAGGACGTAGTAAGAATCCAGCCAGATAGAGCCAAGTAGATTCATGCGCGACGCTCCGGTTTCTTCTTGCCATACCTCGCTCGAGTACCGGCCAAAATTTCCTCAGCAAAAGTGGGTGCCAGTCGGCGCGCTTTTGGGACAGCAACCGCTCCATCGAAGAAACCAATCGTTTTGGTTTAATGTCTGCTGTGGTTTGCTTTGCCTTGCCGAATACAGCCTCAATTTCTTCGCAAGCGGGTTCAAATCCTGTGGGAAGTTCAAACTGTGATTCTTCTTCAACAGTACTTTCTGGATTCTCTTCTGCTTGGTTGCGCACGTTAAAGGTTAACGCCCAGGCATGTGCAGCTGTGCTCGACTGGGCAGCTTCATGACAAGTTACGTTGAGTAGTCCGGTTTCAGAGATTGTGGCGTTTAGATTGACCTGCAGCTGATCGTGCGGTGGACGTGGGCGTCCCGGAGGAAGTTCCAGCACGGTTTGAAGCATAGGGAGAGGATGGATCTCGTGAGTCTCCGCGAAGTCTATAATGTCACCGACGGCATCAGTGGAACGACTGCTTGAGTAATAAGGTTGAATGCGAATCGGCTGATTTACAAGAGCTCGCAGAGGCTGGGAATCCAACTCGATGGAAGTACCGAGCGCAGCGCCTTTGGCCACAATGCAAATCAATTTCTTGCCATGTTTTCGTCCTTCAACTTCGATATAAAGTGAGCGGGGATATCCACCGTGAATTACATCTTTCGGATGCTCGAGGACGTGGCCAAAGCGTGCGGCGCCTCGTGCTACGGCTTCACTTATCTCAGGATTCTCAAGAACGACCAACTCTCCTTGCATCCATGAGGAGACAATTTCCGTAATTCTGTCGCGCAAGAACCGTGGTGCGAGAGAGCCTCCGGCGTAAAGAATTCCGTCAATCTCAACTCCATCCAAAAATGTAGATAGGTGGCGGGTGATTGCACGTTCCGCTACGGTCGGCAGACCGATTTCGCTTGGGTCGGTCAACATGCGCGGTGCGGCTTCTTTGGCTGAGCAGCTCGGAAAAAACACTGAGGTCACCAGAGATTGTAAGGTGCTTAATGGCAGTGACGCAGTTCTTGACGAGTCGAAAAGGCTGGATCCGCTTCCGGCAATTGAGATGTGAAAAGTGTCGGTCGAAGCTTGCTCGGACCCAAAGACAGTTTCCTTTGCTTCTCGGCACTGGGCGGTTAGTTTAATCCATTCGGCCGTAGAGAGTGGCTTATTGTTTCTGCGGAGCTGCGGTTCCAAGTGTTCCGCAAGTGCAAAGTCGATATTGTCACCGCCTAACAGCAAGTGGTCGCTGACCTTAGAACGAACGATTTCTACTCCAGCGGATTTCATCCGCAGTTCGAACAAGCTGAAATCCGTAGTACCGCCGCCCACATCACATACCAAGACATGCTTCGGCTGGTCTGAAATGTCGGGAAAGATCTGGCCAAGGGCCGTGCTTAAGTCCGCGCTGTCGGCTTGATGTTCAAGCCAGTAATACAGAGCGGCCTGGGGTTCTTCGAGCAGGCGCACGTCAGACGGAAAACCAGCTTTTCGGGCAGCCTCAAGTGTCAAACTTTGGGCGGCTTCGGTGAAGGATGCTGGGACAGTGATGATTACTCGTTGTTGTTCAAAGCGATACGACGCTTCTATGCTGCCAATGGTTTCGTTCCAGTTTTGGGCAAGGTGCTGCAGATACGCAGCGCTGGCGTCGACGGCTGAAACTTTGTCCTGCCAATTAATCTCGTCACTGCCCCACGGAAGAATTTGGACTGTCCCTAGGGAATCTTGGTGGGCGAGCCAAGATTTGGCGCTGCTGACGACTCTACCGGGAAGGTAACTTAACTGTCTCTTGGCAAATTGACCGACGACTGGACTCGGAGTTACGTCGCCGCGCTTTTGCGGCAGAAACAAGAACGACGGCAGGAATCTTGAAGAACCGACGGCTTGCTCAGTCTGTTGTTGACTGATTTGCAGCAGCTGAGTTCCTTGGTCCGCGTTAAGAGTGTCGATGTAGGCCAGGCCACAATTGCTCGTGCCAAGGTCGATTCCGATAATGTATCTGGATGAAGACATTACAACAGAGTTATTACAGCTAATCGACTTCTACTTGAGCGGGGGCGATAATATCCAGCGGTTCGCCGCTGGTGAGAGAGGCTGAAACTTTCGGTATGTTGACCTTGGCCGTGCGCCATCCGCGATGGACTACGGTTCCCTTGTATGGGGGCTGACCGCCGCTTGTTCCGACGATCCGGTACATCTGGGTGCTGAAATCATCTCCAAGCTCAGTCGACGAGCCTTCGTTACCTTCGAATACAGGCGCTATCTCGAAATACTGATCTAGTAATTCTCGGCAGCCTTGGTGCACTACTCTTGCTGCGGAACCGACTTGAGCATCGTCATAGGCAGTAATGTCGTCCATCAAGAAATCAACCAGACGGCCTTGCTCTTGCAGGATGCCAAGAAAATTTACGATCTCGGCGTTAATATTTGTTCCGCCCTTCTCAGCATCACGGCGAAGCTCATTTAGCTTAGTCTCTGCGTCGCGCAGCGCAAGTTTCAGCTTTTCGTTTTCTGAATCATCTTGGTTTTTCGCATTTTCTGCCTTTTCGTATGATCGTAGGTGGCGCCTCGCGTCGTCTCTCAGCTGTTCGCTCTGCTGCTGACGTTCTTTCTCAATGGCGTAAATTCCTTCCAGCATCAAATAAGTGCTCAGTAGAATAAGAATTAAACTGTAGTCCGGCAGGCCGCTTTTACCGAAAATAATTGTAGCGACAGTAGAAGAATATGATGCGCTGGCAATTATAAAACACAGCAGGGCTGCCGTAAGTATTCTCATCCGATGTCTCCATTTTCAATCGCGCGAAGGCAGCAAATCTTAGTTGAGTTACAGCCTGGTGACAAGCGCCGGAACAAGCAGAAATCTCAACGCTAACCGCTTGTATCCGTTGTCTTCTTCCGTTCATCTAGCGTAAGCTGCAAGAGAACGGAGCTTTTATGAACGATCAAATGCAAATTGGCTCGCTATTTGTAACCGGCTTAAGCGGCAGCAGCTTATCTAAGCAGGAGGCTGAGCAGCTCAGTCTGCTCCGTCCGAGCGGAATAATACTTTTTAAGCACAACATTGATACGAGCAGCGCATGCTGGCAGGATTCGCTGGTTTCGCTATTGGCAGATGCCAAGAGTGCGATCAGTCGTGATGATCTTTTAATAAGTATTGACCACGAAGGTGGGCGTGTTCATCGATTCCCGGATCCGGTGACTCGCTTTCCCGCTGCTGCTGCATGGGGTGATTACGCTGAAGATGCCACTCGGGCCATGGCTCAGGAGCTACGCTCTCTAGGCTTTAACTTAAGTTTTGCTCCGGTATTGGATGTCTTGTCTGAACCCACAAACAAAGTAATTGGCGATCGTGCCTTTTCAAGCGATCCCCAAAGTGTAGCTTCGGCAGGCGCTGTCGTAATTAGCACTCTGCACTCTGAGGGCGTTGTAGCTTGCGGTAAACATTTTCCTGGTCACGGGGCGACGTTCGCGGATTCCCATGAGGAATTGCCGGTCTTAGATGTTTCGAAGCGACAACTAGAAGAACGTGAGCTTATACCATTCAAGTCTTCAATCGATGCTGGATTGCGTTTAATGATGAGTGCTCATGTCCTCTATCCACAACTAGATAAAGTGAGTCCAGCGACTTTTTCTTCATCGATTATCGAAGGCTTACTTCGCAAAGACTTGCGCTTTCCCTATACTGTTATCAGTGATGACCTTGAAATGCTTGGTGCTGCGGGAGTGAGCTTGGAGCAGCGAGGGGTGCAGGCATTGAATGCTGGAGTCGATCTCCTGCTCGCCGGCAACCCAAAGGACAGGAAGCCTGTTGAGCATGCTATTTCTATGGCGAACGGGATAACAGCAGCGATAAAGACCGGAGCGCTGCCGGCAGCCAAGGTAGACGAAGCTCTTAATCGTGTAAGTGCCTTACGGAAGTTTGCCGCGGAATTGGATGTCTCCGCTGAGGATCCTAGAGAGCACGCGGCAATTCTTGGCTGCGAGAAGCACCGCGCACTCTGTGAGCAGATAAAACAAGCCTAGCTTTTTTGGGCAATCCCTTCCACGTCGATTAGGACGGTTACTTCATTGTCAACAACCAACCCTCCAGTTTCGAGCAGTTTACTCCAAGTTAGGCCGTAGTCCCTTCGATCAAGTTTCGTGGTTGCTTTAAATCCAACGCGCTCGTTGCCCCATGGATCGGTAACTTTGCCTTTCAGCTGGGTATCGAGAGTTACGGGTTTGGTCACATTGCCGATCGTCAGATCGCCCTTAACTTTGAGATGGCCGTCACCGACCTTCTGCACCTCAGTGGATTTAAACTTCATGACAGGGAACTTTTGCGAATTGAAAAACTCCTCGGAGCGCAAATGAGTGTCCCGTTTGTCGTTGTTGGTATCGATGCTGCCGACGTTGATTTCGGCTACTGCCATCGAGTTGGAGGGCTTTTTCTCGTCAAACTTAAACGAGCCGGAAAACTCTCCGAACTGGCCGCGCACGGTGCTGATCCCCAAGTGCCCGATCTCGAAGCCTACTCGGGTGTGAGCGCTGTCGATGTCGTACATCTGTGCGTACGAAGTCCAGGGTAGTAAAATTACGGCTGCCAGTGCGGCGAAAACACTTTTCATGCGAATTTGCTCCTAGTAAGTCCAGTCTGTGAAATCTAGCACACCAGACTAGCGCGATTTTGAGGAAGGGCAAGAATTAGGTAAATTCCAATAAACAAAGTCAGATATTTGGTCATTGTAAGTCGGCGGTTCCTGGCGATAGAGTGGTCCATAGGTGTTGAGGCTCGAATAATCGGAGGCAGTTTGCAGATAACATGACATTTCTAGTTGTTGCTGTTGGCGTAGCTTTGTTTATATCGGCCACGTGTTCTTTAATGGAAGCAGCGTTGTTTGCTGTTCCTTTACCCCATGTTCGTCACCTTGCAGACAGCGGATCTCGGGCAGGTCAGACGCTGCTTCGTTTTAAGAACGAAATCGGCAAGCCCATCGGTGCGATTTTAATCCTAAACACCATCTCCCATACTGTCGGTGCCGCAGTGTCAGGAGCTGCAGCTGCAGCTTTGTTCGGTGAGTCCGGCGTTTGGATTTTTTCTGTAGTTTTTACGCTATTGATTTTGTATTTGAGCGAAATTATTCCGAAGCAGATCGGCGTAACTTATTCTCGGCAAGTAGCGCCGATGATAGCACTGCCGCTAGCGTTTTTGATTAAGATAATATATCCGCTGGTTGTGATCACGGAACAAGTATCGCGCCGTTTTGGTGAGAGCGATGAACCGCTTGTTTCTGAAGAGGAAGTGCTCTCTTTAACAGCCATGGGCAAGGAAGAGGGAGTGCTGGACGCTCTTGAGGGCACCGTAATCGAGAACATCATCGGTCTCGAAAATTCGATGGCCAAGGATGTTTTGACTCCTCGTGTTGTCGTATTTAGGCTCGACGAAAATCTACAGCTTCGCGACATTGCCCCGGAACTCGAGAAGTTAAATTTTTCTCGAATTCCACTTTACGATCCTAAAGACCCAGATACGGTGACCCACTTTATTCTACAGCGGGATATATACCGCGCACTGCTGCGTGGCGAAGAGACTAAAATGCTGAAAGAAGTTGCTCGTCCGATGCGGGCCGTGCCGGAATTTATCTCGCTCGATCAGCTGCTCGAAGAGATGTTTGAATCACACGAGCAAATTTGCACGGTAGTTGATGAGCACGGTGGTTTCGCGGGAATTGTCACGCTGGAAGATGTATTGGAGGAAGTGGTCGGTGTCGAGATTGTGGACGAATACGATACGATAGAAGATATGCGTGCCCACGCCCAAAAACTTGCGCGTCGCAGGCGCAGGCGCCGACTCGCACGCCAGCAAAAAGAATCTTCGAATTCTGAGGATCAGACTCAGGGTGAATAGCGTCATGGTTCCAGGCGCTCGAAATTGAGCGCTGCATGGCAGTTGCCGATGTAACGCTGGGACAGACACATACTCTGTGTCCGACGATCTGTCTGTCAAAACTGGATGGTCGTCAGACCGGTGCTTCCGCGAGGACGACCTTGCGCAGGACGACTCGGGGAACGGTGACGAATCCGTAGTCAACGGTGGTGTAGCGAGCGACTTCGTCGAATCCGTGCTCTTCGCGGTAGTAGCGCGTGACGGTCGTGCTATCAACGTGGGTGCGAACCCACAGTGTCGGACTCTTCTTAGCGCGGGCCAGCTCCATGCGCCGCTCGATCAGAAGCCAGTAAAGGCCCTGACGGCGGAACGAGGGAAGCACGCACGCAACCAGGAAGTAGTAGTCACCGGGGGCCGCGCCGAACTGATCGAGTTCGAGCGTTCGGATGACATCCTCGTTGAGAGCCAGACCAACAGCGAACCCCGCGAGCTGGTCACCTGCGTACGCTCCGAGATAGGCCGAGTCGTTGTTGGCCGCCCAAGTGTGGAATCCGAGAGCAGACTTGGGGTCGTCGACCGATCCCTCGTACCACTTCAGATTCCAGGGCGGTTGTCCGAAGACTTCGACCTGAGCTCGAGCGAAGCAGGGAACGTGCTCGAGAGCCGCTCGCCCCTCCAGGAGTTCGATCCTGAAGTTGGGAGGTTCGGTCACTTGACACCTTCCTTTCTTCCTCATGACCAGAAGGGTGGTCATGGGCCACTGGGGACAGAGATTTCCCTATCCGAAAACCCTTTTCGGCTAGTTACTGCCAGACAGCGACCGGATGTTGCCTCCGGACGCTGCCTGGGGGGTCTAACGAGATTCAGCTGGGAAAGAGCGCATCAGTGGACTAGCATACTAGTATATTGATACAAATTGTCAATCGCGAAGTTCTTGATACTGTACTAGCCTTCAACTGTTCAAGTCTGGAGATATGCGTTGTGAGTAAAGAATATACTCGATTGCTAAAGGAGCTGATTAAGGCGATTCGCGTCTGCTCGGACGAGAAGGAGCTGAATAGTCTGTTTGAAGCTTTGTTAACTCCCTCAGAGTTAAAGGAAATTCCAACTCGACTCGAGATAGTTAAACGGCTGCGCCAGGGGACTCCGCAGCGGGAGATTGCGGATGAGCTGGGCGTCGGCATTGCTACTGTTACCCGAGGAGCTAAGATCTCTTCGGCAGAAATCTTTGCCCGGATACTCAACAATTCGTAAGCAAAAAAAGGCGTCCCGTGAGGGACGCCTTCGACACGTGACAATAGGAGGAAAGGGATTACCAGGTTAGTGACCCAGCACTCTGATATTCGGTAACGCGGGTCTCAAAGAAATTCTTTTCTTTAGTTAAGTCCATCGTTTCGCTCATCCAAGGGAACGGATTCTTCGAACCATATTTACTCTTAAGCCCGATTCGCTCTAAGCGCCGGTCAGCCACATATTCAACATACTCCTTGAACATGTCCGCATTCAGACCAAGAACCCCATCTGGCAGACAGTCGCAAGCGTAGGCGTATTCGAAATTAACCGCCTGATCGATCATGTCGTAAATTTCGCGTTGCAGCTCGGGGGTCCAGATATCAGGATTCTCGAACTTGATTGTGTTAATCAGGTCGACGCCAAAATTCAAATGAATAGTTTCATCGCGAAGTATGTATTGAAACTGCTCGCCGATACCGGTCATTCGATTTTGTCTGTGGAAGGACAGAATCATGACGAAGCCGCTATAGAAGAAGATCCCCTCCATAATCACGTAAAAGCCGACCAGGTTCTTAAGGAACTTCTGCTGGCCTTCGACTGTGTTTGTCGAAAAATTGGGATCAAGGATGTCGGACGTCAAGGCCATGACAAACTCGTCCTTGCCTTTAATCGAATCGACTTCATGATACATGTTGAAGACTTCCCGACCATCGAGCCCCAGCGATTCCACGATGTAGTGAAACGCGTGAGTATGAATCGCTTCTTCAAATGCTTGCCGCAGCAGATACTGGCGCGCCTCGGGGTTCGTGACGAACTTGAAAATAGACAACACGATGTTGTTTGCCACCAGGCTTTCACCAGTGCTGAAGAAGCCGAGGTTGCGCATAATTACCAGCCGCTCCGGCATGGTCAGTGCGCCGGACTTCCACAGCTCGATGTCCTTTTGCATCGGTACTTCGTTCGGCATCCAGTGATTGGCACAGCCGTTTAAGTAGTGTTCCCACGCCCAGCTGTATTTCAGCGGCATTAGCTGGTTAACATCTACCGCTTTGCAGTTGATCAACCGTTTATCTTCTACGTTGATGCGCTTTTCTAAGTCGTAGGATTGCACTTCTTCAGCAGCATTGCAGCACGACATAACTTAATCTCCTATCCTTGGTTACTGGCACGCTTCACAGTCGGGATCCGTGGGGTCGCAAAAAGCGCCCTGCGGCTTCGGTTCACTTCGATCCACAGCAACTGTGCTTGACGCTGATTTGCTTTTCATCCATCGCGGCTGAATTCCACGCTTGTTGATATCAATGCTTGATTTCTCAACCTGCGTGGCACCGAGAGAGCGGAGATAATAAGTAGTCTTCAACCCTTTTTTCCAAGCAAGCAAATACATATTGCTGAGCAGCTTTCCGCTGGTACTTTTGATGTAGAGGTTGAGCGACTGACCCATGTCAATCCACTTTTGCCTTCGACTAGCGCACTCAATTAACCATTGAGGTTCGACTTCGAAGGACGTCATGTATAGACGCATCAAATCGCCGGGTACTCTGGGAATGGACTGGATTGAGCCGTCGAAATACTTCAAGTCGTCAATCATCTCCTGATCCCACAAACGTAGGTTCTTGAGGTCTTGAACCAAATGCGGATTTACGACCGTGAAGTCGCCTGAGAGGTTCGACTTAACGAACAAATTACGATAGGTCGGCTCAATCGACTGTGTAACACCGGAAATATTGGCAATAGTAGCAGTCGGGGCGATGGCCATTACGTTGCTGTTGCGAATTCCGTGCTTGGCAAGTTCCGCGCGCACTAGGTCCCAGTCTTGTTTTGAGCTGGTGTCGACCAAGAAGTATTCACTTCCACGTTCCTCTTCAAGCAGGCGCAGCGTGTCGATTGGCAGCAGGCCTTTACTCCACTTTGAGCCTTCGTAAGAAGCATACGCGCCGCGTTCTCTTGCTAAATCAATTGAAGCAAGAATCGCGTAGTACGAGATCAGCTCCATGCTCTCATCCGCGAACTCAACCGCGTCGTGGCTGGCGTAGCTGATTCGCTGAGAATAAAGCGCATCCTGAAAGCCCATCAGGCCTAATCCGACCGGGCGGTGGCGCAGGTTTGAATTCCTAGCCTCGTCCGTCGGATAGAAGTTGATGTCAATTACGTTGTCCAGCATGCGAACAGCGGTTTGAATCGTCTTCTGCAGGAGCTGCTTGTCGATCCCTCGCGGAGTCATATGTGCAGCCAGATTCACTGATCCGAGGTTGCAAACTGCGGTTTCGTCCTCGGATGTGTTTAGCAGGATCTCTGTGCAGAGGTTTGAATTGTGAACTACGCCAGCATGATCCTGTGGTGAGCGAATGTTTGAAGGATCCTTAAAAGTGACCCAGGGGTGTCCGGTTTCGAACAGCATCGAAAGCATCTTACGCCAAAGCTGCAGCGCTGGAATTTGCTTAAACAGCCGAATCTCGCCGCTGGCAGCCTTGTGTTCGTAGTCAACGTAGCGCTTCTCAAAGTCCTTGCCGTACGTTTCGTGTAAGTCGGGTACTTCGTCAGGGCTGAACAGAGTCCAAGTACCACCTTCCGCGACACGCTTGAGAAACAGGTCCGGAATCCAGTTAGCGGTATTCATGTCATGGGTTCTGCGCCGGTCGTCACCGGTGTTCTTGCGCAGTTCCAGAAACTCCTCGATCTCCAGGTGCCATGTTTCTAAATAAGCACAGACCGCTCCTTTGCGTTTGCCGCCTTGGTTTACCGCAACGGCAGTGTCATTAGCGACTTTTAGAAACGGGATAACACCTTGGCTTTCGCCGTTTGTGCCTTTGATTTTGGAGCCTGTGGCGCGAACGCTAGTCCAGTCGTTGCCGATACCGCCAGCCCATTTCGAGAGTTTAGCGTTGTCGGAGACGACTTTGAAGATGTGGTTCAGATCATCTCCAATAGTCGACAGGTAGCACGAGCTTAACTGCGGGTGGAGTGTTCCAGAATTGAACAGCGTTGGAGTCGAAGACACGAACCTGAACGTCGAGAGCGTGTTGTAGAACTCAATTGCGCGCTGTTCTTTTTGCGGACCTTCGTTTAGTGCAAGACCCATCGCGACTCGCATAAACATAAACTGCGGAACTTCGATTCGGCGCTTGTTAACGTGAATCAGATAGCGATCGTAGATGGTTTGAATTCCAAGGTACAGGAAGTCTAGGTCGCGTTCGGGCTTCAGTGCTTTTGCCAAGGTGTCTAGGTTGTAACGCAGCAGGTCCTTCGAAAGCAGCTCTGCTTCAATTCCCCTGTTGATGTATTCGTCGAACTTCTGTGCGTGAAGCTGTTGGAACCCTTCAAGGTTCTGCTCTTCTTCGAACACTTCACGGTAGGTAATGTCTAGCAAGAGTCTGGCTGCGACAACTGAGTACTCCGGATCCTGTTCAATCCTTGTCCTGGCGGCCAGCACTGTTGCTCGCTCGAGGTCAGCTTCGGGAATGTTGTTGTAGACTGAGCGGCTCACTTCCTCGATTAAGGCATTTGGATCTGTTTCGCGTAGTCCGTGGCATGCTTCCTCTATCGTTCGAATGATGCGATCCCAACGAAGCGGGGCGATAGTTCCGTCTGCAAGGACGACGTTAAATTCCGGCTTCTCTCTGCCGGATTCAGCTTCACCGCGAAGTAGGCGAGCCTTCGCTCGCTCAGCGCGATAGAGGATATAGCGCCGCGCCACACTATAATGGCCGTAAAGCATGATCTTCTTTTCGACGACGTCTTGTATGTATTCTACATCGACCCCTGTCTCGAATGATGGTTCGAGAACTTCGCCAACGACGTCCAGGGAGATGAGTTCGATTTGTTTTGCGAGACTGGGTTCGAGAGTGGCGTCAGCGTCTATTTCCAAGTCAGCTCGGAACGCTTTTTCGATCGCTCGACGGATTCTCCTTTCGTCGAACTCGGCGATTGCTCCGTCGCGCTTAGTTACCCGCGATTGTCGCGGCGCTGGTGCAGCTCCCTGCATGCTTGTGTTTGCCACTTGTGCTTCCATATCAATCGTTCCCTTCCGCCTGATGGATTTCTACACACCAATAAACGCGCACAAAGCCGCCTCCCAACATCTTGTGGGGCGCCTCTGAGCGCTGCTCGTCCATAAAACTATGGTATGGTGTTGATTTTCCTAACTTTTGAAGCCTTAAACCCTTTGTTAACCGTGCCAACCTAGCCACAAGATATTGTGCCTACATATGAGTGTCAACACAAAATGTTGTATACAGGTCTGTTGATATCATTGTGAATGAAATCAACTTTCTCTTTAGGAAGTTACCGACTATGCGAACATACTGTTGATAAGGTTTGGCTCGGACGCGTATTTCACGTCTGCACGGTGCGAATTTTTAAGCTGCTGAAATTGTTTACCGTTTTATTTTTGCATTGACGGTGGTCGGCAATCCGCTAGCTCACGGTACAGCTCGTAATACTTTCCCAATGAGACACTGGGATTGAAACGAGTTTCCACAGATTGCCTGCAATAGCTTCGAGAAATTTCATCTAACTTTTCGATTGAGGAGGCGAAATCTTCATCTGAAATGGCTAAAAAGCCGTTTGCCCCCTCTTCGATGATCTCGAGAGCTGCTCCCCGTGGGCTGACCACAACTGGGGTGCCGCTTGCCAGCGACTCGACGAAAACAAGACCAAAGGGTTCTTCCCAAGAGATCGGAGCAATTAAGGCCCGGGCTTTTCCCATTTGATCCAGAACGTAATGGCGGGGTTTTGCACCGACATAATCTGTGGTGCTTCGCGTAAGCAGCGGCAGAATGACACTGCGGTAATAATCATCATCGTAAACTGGCCCAATCGCGAGCAGCTTTTTACCAATGAGCTGTGAAATTCGTATGGCGCGATCGAGGCCCTTCTCGGGTGAGACCCGACCTACCCACAGCAGCAAATCGTCAGGATGATCGCCGAACTCTATACTGGAGCAGTCGATCCAATTCGGTATCAGTCGAAAGTCTTTCGCCATTGCGTCGACGTAAGCGCGCTGCATCGCGCGTGAGACGACGACATATCTAATGTGGGGTGCGGACGCATGCGCTCGAAAAGCCTCGTTTATCCAACTGTAATTTGGCGGAAGATGCAGTGTGTGGACAGTTGGAATGCCCAGTTCGTTCAGCCCAAACAACGCTGTGTAATCGTACGAATGATTGTGTATTACGTCGATGCTCTCACTATTTTGGCGAATGAAATTGAGCACAGGTGTGAAGGCAGTACGTTCTCTCTCAATGATTTCAGCTATTTTCCCCGTGTCTGCAGGAATATTGGCTGGCTCAGTGCTTAATCTGATGACGCTGTCGCGTTTGATGCTCAAATCTCTAAACGTGACACCATCAGCTAGCTTCGAACCTTGCACAGCGATGACCTCGACTGCGTGTCCGTCAGCAGCCTGTAGTTTGGACAACTCCCAAATAAGCTGTTCAGTGCCGCCGAGTGGCGTGACAGCAAGCGGTTCGATCAGACTTGAGACATGTAGAATACGCATTCTGGAAGAGAACTGATCTCTAAATTGATCGAAACGAGTCGATTTATAAAGCAATCCGAAGCTCGTGCCGACTCCTGTTTATGTAGATGATTTTGGAGTTGTAGCATAGCAGTGGATACAGAAAGTAAAAATCAAGCCTCCTCAGACGCACCGATTCGACTCCCCCTCGCTTGGTGGGGTCTTTGCGGTATTTTAGGACTAGTTTTCGGACTCGGATTACCAAAAATTTGGTAGTCGTTGCTTCCCTAGCTGGGGTGTAGATCGTATGTTTGGGCTGCCAGCAGTCTAACCAACGCCAGTACGCAACTCCAGATGCCCCTTATCGAACAATCCAACTATCAGGCGCCGCTCCTGTTTCGCAACGGTCACATTCAGACGATTTTCCCAACACTTTGTCGACGACTTAGCCAGCCATCCTGCAAGCGCGAACGATACGAGACTTCAGATGGTGATTTCGTGGATATTGACTGGCTTCGCAACAGCAACTCTAAGCTGGCGGTTTTGTTTCATGGCTTAGAAGGTAGCTCCGACACTTGGTACATGCGAGGCATGACCAGAACATTTAGCAGCAGCGGTTTCGATGTAGCTTGCTTTAATTTTAGAGGCTGCAGCGGCGAACCGAACCGCTTGCTTAAGTCGTATCACAGCGGAGCAACCGCAGATTTGCGGGAGCTACTGCCAATGATAAAATCTGCAGGTAGTTATCAGCAGCTTGTGCTAGTCGGCTTCAGCCTTGGCGGCAATGTAGTTCTAAAATTCCTCGGAGAAGAGGGGGAGAATGGTCCCAGCTTAGTAGACGCTGCGGTGGCAATTTCAGTACCTTGCGACTTAAAAGAGAGCGCTGATTGTCTGGAGTTGGCGTCGAACACTCTCTACATGGCGCGCTTCATGAGATTTTTGCGCGCTAAGATGCAGCGTAAGCGCGAGCAATTTCCGGACGCTTTGAATTACGCTGCCGTGAATTCTATGCGCACGTTTGCTGAGTTCGACGACTTTTATACAGCCCCTGTTCATGGGTTTGGCAGCGCCGAGGAGTATTGGCGCAAGTGCAGCTCGAAGCAGTTCCTATCCTCGATTCGTGTTCCTGCCCTGATGCTGAACGCTGCTGATGATCCGTTTCTTGGACCTGGGTGCTATCCGTCTACAGAAGTGCAGCGCAGCGAGTTTGTCTTCCTCGAAACCCCGCGCCACGGAGGCCACAACGGGTTTGTCGCATTTGGGTCAGGTGGAAGCTATGGGTCGGAGCTTAGGGCGCTGGATTTTGTCTTGAGCTCAATTTAGGACACAGCTTGTAGGGATCCGGCACACCCCGTATAATATATAGTGTAGGTTACAAGATGTAGGGTATGAGTTTAATTTAGTTATTCTTACATCCCAGCGAGGTTGCTAATGGCTGAGACACAAGACGCAAAACTGCCGCCGGAAGATTCGCGATCGGCTGAGCTCGACGTAGAAGCGAGCGCCGCAAAATCTCTGTTCCTCGGTGAGATAGTAGAAGAAAATCTATTTCCCTTTCCCGCTCTTCATCCAGAAGAAGCCGAAACGGTGCGGATAATCCTCGAATCAATCGACAAGTTTATGCAAGGTCGCGAAGAGGAGTTTCGCGAGTTTGATAAGGTTGGCGCGCAGCCGCCCGAATACATTCAATCATTAAAAGAGCTCGGTCTGTTTGGCCTAGTGGTGCCTGAAGAGTACGGCGGGCTCGGACTTTCCAGCTGTGCTTACTCGAGAGTGCTGCAGCAGACTAGTAGGTACGACGCTTCCACGTCTCTTACTATCGGCGCACATAGTTCAATCGGAATTAAGGGTGTAATTCTGTTTGGAACCGACGAACAGAAGCGACATTATCTACCGCGACTAGCATCCGGAGAAATGATAGGAGCGTTTTGCCTGACTGAGCCCGGCTCTGGATCTGACGCTGCTTCGGTTTCGACGCATGCGGAAAAGCAGGATGACGGAACATGGCGACTGAGCGGTGAGAAAATTTGGATTACCAACGGACCAATCGCTGATTTTTATACCGTCTTCGCTCGCACCGATAGTGAGAAAGGAAAGATTTCTGCATTTTTAGTTGAGCGGGCCTGGGATGGGGTAAGCGTCGGCAATAAAGAAGACAAACTTGGAATCAGAGCATCTGCCACGTCGAGCGTCATGTTCGACAATGTGCTTGTCCCCGCTGAGAATCTGCTTGGCGAAGAGGGGAAAGGCTTCAAAATAGCGATGAACATTCTTAACAACGGCCGCACGGGGTTGGGCGGAGGATGCATCGGAGGCATGAAGACCTCGATTGCCCTGGCCTCAGAATACGCGACTCAGCGAAAGCAATTCGGACAGAGCATCTCTGAGTTTGGCCTAATTAAGCAAAAAGTTGCTCAAATGACGATCGACTGCTTTGCCGCTGAAAGCGCAGTATCTCTGCTGGGCCACTATATCGACAATGGTGTTAAGGATTTTTCAGTTGAAGCAGCTATTTGTAAAGTGTTCGCAACTGAAGCGATGTGGCGAACCGGCAATGAAGCATTGCAAATCGCAGGCGGCAACGGGTTCATGAAAGATTATCCGTATGAAATGATCATCCGCGATTCACGCATTAATATGATCTATGAAGGGACGAACGAAATTTTACGTCTCTATATTGCACTTAGCGGCTTAAAGCAGGTCGGAGAATATCTGCAGGATCTGTCTGAAAGCGTAACGGGAATCTTTAACCATCCAATTAAAGGTTTCGGAGTTATGTCCGAATATGCGTCTAAGCGGATTACCCGTCTGACCTCGCTTGGACGAGACAAAGTCGATTTCATTCCGCCGTCTCTGACCGATGCAGCATTGGTGTTTGAACACTATACTCTTGCTCTCGAGCGTGCTGCCGAAATGGTTCTGCGTCGCCACGGTAAGAAAGTTATTGAGAAACAGTTCGCGATGTCGAGAATCGCAAACGTTGTGATTGATTTATTTGTCGGTCTCGCGGTGCTTTCTCGCGTTAGTAAGCTCATTGAAGAGCGAGGCAGTGAGTCTTGCGTGAATGAGATCGCAATCGCCAACACGTTTAGCCAGCAAGCGAAGCGCAGAATGAATCAGAATCTCAGACGCATTGAGAAAAATGAGGATGAGGACATGAAGGTGTTAGCTGATCATATCTTCGAAAACGGTTCGTTTGACTGGGATACCATCGATTAGCTTACAGCTCTCGGAGCATCAATCCGATGTTGATACCTGATGTGCGTTTGCCAAGTGATGCATCTGCTCAGCAGCGAAGCGCCTATCGGGAACAGACCAAACTTCTATTTAACTCCTCGCGGACATCGCTGATAGCGTCTGTTTTTGTGGCAATACTGCTGGTGTTTGTTCTTTCGCGAGCCTTTGTTGGCCGAGGGATTTACGTTTGGTTGATTGCGTTGCTCGGTTCGACTGCTGGTAGACTTTGGTTGACGATGACGTTTCGAAAGCGTGTTGCAGCTATTGTCGACTTTGAACCTTGGGCAGAAAAATTTTTCTACTGGGCCCTGCTGCAATCTGGGTTGTGGTGCGTGCTGCCAATCGTCTTTTGGCCGAAAGAGCTCAGCTTCCAAGTTTTTATGGCTTTTGTCGCGGCTGGCCTTTCAACTGGCGCAGTTGCGACCCTATCTCCAATGCTTCCGTGCGTTAGGACCTTCATCGTGTTGACTTGCGCTCCTGTTGCAGCAAGGTTTTTTATGATTGGCGATGAAATGCACTCAGTTATGGGGATGATGGTAGTTGTCTACATGGTGACGCTCTTCAGAGTTTCGAAAATGATGAATGAGTTCATTGGCAATACTCTGCTGTTGCGAATGGACAATGAAGCGCTGATTCAAAACCTAGTCGCAGAGAAGGACGAGCAGAAAAAGCTTAACAGCGAGTTGGCGCTTGCGCTTGAGCAGGCGGAGCAGGCAACTCAAGCCAAAAGCGAGTTCCTGGCTAATATGAGCCATGAGATACGCACGCCGCTAAATGGCATTATCGGTATGACAGAACTTCTGATGGACTCCTCACTGGATGAAGAACAGTATGAGTCTGCTTCGTTGGTGCGTAAGTCGGGCGACGCGCTTTTAGCCGTTATCAACGACATTCTGGATTATTCTAAAATCGATGCCGGCGCAGTTGATTTTGAATCGGTCGAGTTTGATTTATTGCAGATGGTGGAAGATTCCGCTTACATCGTGTCGCCGTTGTCTGACGAGAAGTCAGTTGAGCTTGGGGTAATGGTAGAGCCTGATGTGCCGCGAAATGTAATAGGTGACCCGGCGCGCATCAAGCAAATTGTAGTGAATCTTGCAAATAACGCCGTAAAGTTCACGCCGGAGGGAGGTGTTGCAATTCGGGTGGCGGTTCGTGAGCGGTCGTTGAGTAATCTGCTGCTTGCTATTTCAGTTGAGGATACCGGCATCGGCATTCCTGAAGAAAAAATCGCAACATTGTTTGATGCTTTCACTCAGGCCGACGCGTCGACCACGCGTCAGTACGGCGGAACAGGATTAGGGCTTTCTATTTGCAAACGACTTGCGGTTGCCATGGGAGGTGACATTGAGGTCGAAAGTGACGTTGGTGTGGGTTCGGTTTTTACCTGCGTTGTGAATGTTCAGCTGCCCGCTGCTGGTTCAGAATTGGTCTCATTCCCTAAGTTTGAGAACTACAAACTTGCCTATGTAGGACGTCCGGGGGTTACGCGACAAGTCTTGGATCTTTATTTAGCCAAGCAGGGGGCTCAAATTTGTGACTGCAGCACAGTCGAACAATTGAGACAGTGTTTGGCCGGGCAAGTAGAACACTCTACAGATATTTATATTCAAGCATGTTGTGTGTCAGCTGAGCAGGTGGCTGAAATTTGGGAATTCGTCGGCAAGCACCCGGTGGTACGAAATGTCGTGCTGCTTAGCTCGATGCGTTCGCGACATTTGCTTAAAGACGGTGATTCCAGATTTGATCAGTCGGTTTTCCTGACGCTGCCGCTAAGATTAGGGGCACTTTCGGAGTATGTCAGCAGGCGCGAAACCATTATGATTTCCGCGATAAAACCACAGAATTCTGTTGAGTCTAGTTCGAATGCTCCAAGGGATAGCGTAGTTTTAGTAGTAGACGATAATCTAGTTAACCAACGGCTGCTTGTGCGCTATCTCGATCGGATCGGGGTGACCGCAGACTTGGCCGCAGACGGAGAGGAGGCAGTTCAGCGCGCACGCGCTGTCGCATACGATGCGATAATTATGGACTGTCAAATGCCGAAAATGGACGGGTATGAAGCGACTCGCGTCATCCGAGAATCATTTCATAATGCAAAGGTGCCGATTATTGCCCTTACGGCAGGAAGTTTGAATCATGACCGTGAGCGGTGTTTGGAAGCAGGGATGGACGACTACCTCGCTAAGCCTCTCCAGTTTGAAGAGTTTCGAGATAAGCTGCTGTCATACCTTGATCAATAGTAGACCGTGCTGTTTTATAGGGCGGGGGTAAAGTTTCCATCAGGCAGCGCAGCATATGAACTTCTTTGAAAGCCAAGAACAAGCCCGTCAGAAGACCTCGCTACTGGTGTTTTATTTTATTGCCGCTGTGCTGGCAATTATTGTCGCGATCTACCTCTTGTTCGATGTGGTTTTTCAGATGACCCATCTAGAGTGGGCGGCAGACAGCATCGGGAATATGCGTCATACGAGAAGCCCAGCGTTACATCTGCGTTGGGACTGGGAGGTTTTTGGGGGCGTGGCTGCAGGCACTATTTTGCTGGTGGCATTTGGCAGTCTTTACAAGGTTATCGCACTCGCTTCAGGCGGGGAGGCGATAGCGAAAGATCTGGGGGGACGCCAGATCTTGCCTAATACCGACGACTATCACGAGCGCACTGTGCTTAACGTTGTGGAGGAAATGGCGATCGCGTCAGGTGTGACGGTACCTCCTGTGTTTGTGATGGATCATGAGTTGGGCATCAATGCGTTTGCCGCAGGTTTTTCGCCAGACAAAGCCGTAATAGGAGTCACTCGGGGCTGCATTCAGCAACTGTCGCGAGACGAACTACAAGGTGTGATTGCGCATGAGTTCAGCCACATTTTGAACGGGGATATGCGTCTTAACATCCGTCTGACGGGAGTGCTCCATGGGATTTTGATAATTTGGATGCTCGGTTATTGGATGCTTCGTGGTACCGGTCGCGTTCGTTACTCTTCGAACCGCGACCGAGGCGGCGGACATATGTACCTCCTCATTTTAGGAATTGGCTTGATGGTTGTCGGCTATATCGGGCTTTTCTTCGGCCGTCTGATAAAGGCAGCGGTGTCGCGCCAGCGGGAGTTTTTGGCTGATGCTTCCGCTGTTCAGTTTACTAGGAACCCAGGTGGAATATCTGGAGCGCTGAAAAAGTTGGGTGGTCTGCAATTGGGATCTCGAATTGAGAATCCCAACGCCGAAGAAGCCAGCCATTTCTTTTTCGCCAATGGCCTAGCTGAGGGTTTTATTGCGTTGCTGCGGACTCATCCTCCTTTGATCGATCGAATCAGGAGAATTGAACCCGGTTTTGATGGGCGCTTTGCCGCAGTGGAGGCAGGAGGTGCAAAGTTCGTTAGCAGCCCTAGCCCAAATTATGCCGGTTTGAGCGGATTCAATAGTGCTGCGACTGCTACAGAGAGTACAAAAGTAGAAGTATCTCCAGATGAACTGGTTATGTCGGTTGGGACGTTAACGCCTGAGTATCTCGAAGTTGCGCGCGAGATTTTGCGTACTTTGCCGGCAGAGATTCGCGACTCAGTTCATGAACCGTACTCAGTTCGAGCTTTGATATTCTGCATGTTGTTTGATCGAAGCAATGAAGTTGCGCAGAAGCAAGTCTCGATAGTGACAGCTCGAGCGGAAGACCATGTAGTACGTCACATGCTTCATCTGCTGCCTCTTGTATATCAGCTACCTGAAATGGCCCGCCTTCCGTTAGTTGATTTGTCACTTCCTGCACTTATGAGCATGTCTCGGGAGCAGTACTCGAATTTTACGGAAACGGCTCAGCAGCTTATCAAAGCAGATGAAGTTATAACTTTGGCGGAGTATGTAATATATCAAGTGATTCGCCGCAGGTGCGATGAGCATTATTACGGGTCCAAGATCGTAGGCATCAAGTATCGCAAAGTTGAGCAGATCGTGTCTTTGTGCAGTGAGCTAATATTAGCATTAGCTCAGCGTGGAGAGATTTCAGAGGATCGCGTACTTGCCGCGTATCAAGCCGGTATGAAAAGCCTAAATGCAGGTGTGATCCCGCACGTTTCTCCGGCGCAAAGCGTTGAGCTCAGGCGTGTGGTAAAAGTTTTAGATGAGCTTGCGCGAGCTGCTCCGATGCTCAAGGAGCGGATTATGCATGCTTGTGCTAGCTGTGTAGTGGTTGATGGCCGAGTTACCGTATCTGAGGGGGAGCTGATTCGGGCTGTAGGTGACTCTATTGGATGCCCAGTCCCGCCAGGAATTCTAGCCAGATCGCATTAGGAATGGTTGTTTTCTTTCAATAGAGATTCGATTAGGAAAATCGCTTCACTTTCGTACCAAATTAGAAAATCCTTAACTGTGAGTTCCGGAATCGGATTAAGCTCAGAGCTGCAATCGTGCCATCTGCTGAGAGTAATTGAAACTGCCATGTAGTAGAGTTCTTTGCTGGGAGCTTGAGCGATTGGGAAACGCCGGTGTTTCATATAGTCGCTGGTCAATTCGAGAATTGCCTGGCGCACAATAGCGAGGACTTGAATTGACCATGGATCTAGCTGCTGAACGATCCTCTGGTCGTCTTTTAATAACAGCTGAGTAAATTTACTTAGTTTCCCCATAGGTCCCCAACCCTTCCTTTGGTTATCGCGTAATATTACCAGTCGTTTCGCGGATTGAATTCGTGTGGCAAAGGGCCGTGAGGCTAGGTGGGGTAGTGAAACGATTAGTCCACCCTGGTCGATAACGCTAGTAGGAAACCGCATTTGGCCTTTTGAGGGACCAGTGAGAATTGCTTGTGTTGATCATGATAGAGTGTCCCAGCAGGAGCTAAAGCAGTTCCTAGAAGTACTTTACTCGAGCTGCCACCACAGCATCGGTCATCTCTTACTCCCCACTTTCTATACTGCCTCAAAAGAGGAAGTAGAAATCAACTACCGTCCAGACGCAGTTATTGTCGGATGGAAGGTAGGAGTCGAATCCGCGTACCGAGTATGTAAGAGCATTAGAGCTGCTCATCCTGAAGTTCCAGTCTTTGTATTCTTCGAAGATACGGATTTCTCGCTTCGTAACCTTAGCCGGTTTCAAGCAATAACCACTGACCAGTTCAAGAAAATAGGCGATGACCCACATAGAATCGTTCATAGATTGAGCACTCAGTGCACGGTGACACTTAGCCAGCCTCGAGGAAAGCTAGTCACCGTCTGTGGAGTGAAAGGTGGCGTTGGAGCGACTAGTGTAGTGTCAGGGCTTGCGCATGCAAGTGACGTGATTGCGAAAAAGTCGGTAGTTTTGGATCTCTCGCCTAGCAGTATCTTCGCCTTTTATGCAGGCGCGGACCGGCTTCATTCGATGGACTACAAATCAGCATTGATGCACCGAGTGACTCCTGACGCTGAACTCGTAACAAAATGCATTGTTCAGGCACCAAACGGAATAAATATACTTCTTCCGCCTGCCGAGGGAAGTGTCGGCCGCAACGACGGAAGTCAGATAAGGGAGCTGTGGATTCGCGACCCTGAAAGATTTGAGTTTACCCTTCAAATGGTTGAGATCCTCCAAGAAATGTTTGACGCAGTTTGGATAGATATTGGCGGAGCGGAGGGCGTTCTTTCGTACGCAATTCAGTCTCGCGCAGATAGAAGGTTGATTGTGTCGTCAAATGACCCTGCTTCAGTGCATTTGCTGTCTCGCCTGTGTAGTGCACTAAACGGCTCTCCCGCACAAGGGCAGCCAAAAATACTGTTGAATACACTGGCCACCAAAGGACTTTCTCCCCGAGACATTAAAGAGTTTCTAAGCTTTAGCGAACACTTCGATGCGGAAATGGCATCACTCCCTGCTCTCTGCTTCGACCAGAAAGCGCAAAGGTGGATTGGAACTGGCAACTCGTTTTACACCGAAGGCAGCAAAGCAATTCAACGGACACTAGAGCAAATATGTTCGCAGCTTATAGTTGGAGATGCCATACGAACGGAATCTGGAAAAGCCAATAGGAAACGTTGGCAGAGTCTTTTACAGCGCCGCGTTGAGAGCGCTAGAAGGCTGAGTGTTCCAGCATTAGACCTTCCGAACAGTCAACTCAACGTGCCGCTTGATCCAGAACTGATACGTCCTGCGTTAGCTTTGGACGAAGATCTTGGAAGCGTAGAATCCAATTTACTTAGCTATTATTCTCCCCCTAAGCAAATCTCGGTAAATGAACTAACTGACTTAGGGGGCGGATGAACGTTCAGGCAAAAGGTTCCGATTGGTTGCGAGGTAAAACCGTCCACGGACACACTGTTGTATCCAATAGGAGATAGAAAATGAAACGACCAAATACAAAAGCAAAAGCGAAGGAAGAAAAGGGAAGCCTGTCCTTGGAGCAGATCTTATTTGTCGCTGCGGTGGTAGGCATAGGTGCTGGGTTAACTGCCTTTTACGGTAATATTAGCTCGTATTTAACTAATGTCGGCTTCAATGCTCCGCCATCAGGTTTAGGATGAGCCGCGATATGAATCACTAGTAGCAAACGTATACTCGAGACAGAGCAATGAAGAAAAGGCTTCCACGGCGAATTAGGAGTCGCTCCCAGTTGTCGTACTCAGCTGTCACTACGCTAGCGATCGCAATTGCGGCAATCGTGATTTACGGCGGACGTCCGAATGCCGAAGCATCGAAAACAGCTCCGACTCCCGTACAAGTTGTAACTGAAGACGAAGGGGTGCTCGTTCCGGTGCCGGTTAGGTCTGTAGCGAAAGGCGAACGGCTGCAAAACATTCCGTTTACTATGGCATCTTGGCCTAGCTCGAAAGTAGATAAGGGTTTCTTGAGAAACGTTGCGTTGCACAAAGCAAGCATTACCTCGACATCTCTTCCCGCCGGGATACCTGTGCCAATTGCATCGCTGAACGAGACTGCAGTTGATACAAATGCTGTAGTAGAAAATATTCCGCAGGGTATGCGGGCAATTACGGTCCGAGTGGACGAGGAAAGTGCGGTTGAGGGTTGGGCGCGATCGGGAAGCTTTGTAGATGTCATTGTGATTAGGAGTGATGGCACCTCAAAAGGAAGTCTGCAGTCAAAAGTAATTGCTGAAAATGTTCGTATACTATCCGCAGGTAGATCGGTAGATCCGCTTACTGCTGGAAGTTCTGCTCCAAAAGCGCCGCGCACCGTAACACTTCTGGTTTCGCAGGAAGATGCATTGCGAATCAAAACTGCTGCAAACATTGGGCGCCTGACGTTTTCTCTGCGCGGAGCTGATGATCAGCTCCCTACAAATGTACATCTTGTTGAGCAATCGCAGCTGATGGATCGACAGGCGGTGCCGAAAAAAATCGACTATCAAGGTGTGGCGAAGGGGCCTGACGGAAAGGTTTACTATTTAGTTGATCAAACACGCTGGGTTGAGCAACAAAGCTAACTTCTGTGGAACGGTGCCATGTCAGTTAAACTTACGGCAGAGCAAATACGTGCAAATTATTTTCGACGAGCAACTAATTCACGGGCGGCAAGCTCCGGCGGATTGCAAAGGTCACTTACTACAACGACAAGTTACGTCGTTCAGCGTGCTAAAGAGAGGGTCGGTCGTTCTCAAGGCGACATCTCAACAGCCGAGATGAGCGATGTCGAATTAATGAAGCTGATTAAGTCAGTCGAAGAAGAAGAAGGCGAGCAACTAACAGAAAGAGAGCGTAAAACAGCTTTGTCTGCGCTCGCTACCGCACTACAAAATTACGATGTCCTAACACCACTCGTAACAAACTCTGATGTGAACGACATTATAGTCCGTTCTTACGATGACATAAGCATTCAAACTAGACGACATAACGTCTCGACGGATTATGCCTTTACAAGTCAAGAATCGTACGAATCTTTCGTTGAGAATTTGTTAAAGCGAGTTGGAAAAGCATGCACTACGGCAACACCTGTAGTTGACGCTGCTGTTGACACACACGTGCGCGCCTGCGTCACACACAAATCGTTCTCGCCCCCAGGCTCTGGGCCTATGCTTACCCTGCGTGTTGCAAGACATAAGAATGTAAGCGTTGCGGACTTAGCCGCGTGGGAGCTGGCCCCAGAGTCAGTGCTTAACTACCTGCAGGGGCTTGCTCATTATACCGACGCAACAATTTTGATAGCAGGCGAGGTGGGTACCGGGAAGACTACTCTAGTTCGTGCGCTCGCAGCAGCGATAGACGAGCGAGAGGCAATTCTGTGCATTGAGGATACCCACGAGATTCTTTTGGAAAGGGACTTTGTTCGCACGCTGCTTACTCGCGAAGCCAACACCGAGGGGGTCGGGCGGATCACACCTGCCCAAGCGATTCGCGCAGGAATGAGAATGGCAATGAATCGAATCATTTTAGGCGAGATGAGAGATTCTGATGCGGCTGAGGCATTCATTGATGTTTGTGCGTCTGGGCATCCCGGCTTCTCAACCATTCATGCAAGGAGTGCGAAAGATGCGGTTGGTAGGCTTGAGCTGTTTCTCGCTCGCGCACAGCCCGCAGTGGATATTGGAGCAATTCGGCGCCAGATCGCAAATGCCCTGTCAGTTGTCGTCTTTCTTGCAGTTGATTCAAAAAATCAGAAAAGGCGAATTGCAGAAGTAGTCGAGATGCATCCCGCAGGGGAAAAAGTCATTCAGCTGTCACCGATTTTTCGCCTGAGAGAGTCACATCAGTTTCCGATTTGGGACAGATTGTCAGGAATTTCTCAGTTTTCCGAGAGACTGACTGAAAGCGGACTCACTTTGCCGGAACCTGGCACTGAACTTGCCTTTCCAGCGGAAGCGCTTTACAGGAATCTTCACTGATGATTGGTCAGGGTAGCAATCGAAACGCCTTGCGACGGACATATTTACTTTGTGAAAGCGATCCGGAGATGCAGCACTGCGGCATCATTGCCGAAAAGAGCATCGCCTACAACAAACCAAAGCAAGGCTTAGCAAAGGTGTTGTGGCAAGCTGAGCTTCCTATATCGGCTCCAGTATTTCTGCTGACAATTTCCATATTTTCTGTAGGAAGCGCCGCGATGGCTGCTCCGTTTGTTAACGAATTCCTTTTACCGCTAATTGCCGCAGGAGTGGCAAGCATGCCGTTTGGTTGGATTGATTCGAGAATACAATCTAAATCCTCTAGATTCTCCGAGGACTATCCGACTCTCCTTCTTGCTGCTGCTTCTAGCATAAAGGCAGGACACACCGTCGAATGTGCGATGGAAAGGGCGATTCAGCTTATGCCAAAAACAAGTGTAGTGCGCGAGGAGGTGGAGAAGCTGTTAGAGGCTACGGGGAAAGGTGTCTCGAAAGAAGAAGCGATAGCCCGCTTTGCCGCAAGAATTAGGCTGCCGGATATTGAGCTCTTTCGGGCGGCATATTTACTTGCAGCTAACAATGGGGGGCGATTTGCGCCGACCCTCGAGCGTTTGGCTAAAGTCACACGTGACAGAATTTGTCTCCTTGGGGCCGCGAAAGTGAGCACGTCGACCATGAGGATGACTTCTAACGTTCTCTTGGTAATAGCTCCAATTATTTTGATGATTGTATCGCTGCGATCAGCGTCTTTCTGGGAAACTTTACTTAACGATTCAGTTGCAAATACTGCTGCTACAGTTGGTGTCACCTGCATAGTAGGAGGCTACCTTTGGGTAAGAAGATTGAGCGCGTTTAAACCGTGATAAATTCGGCTACGTTTCTATTGGGCTCCAGTGCACTTTGGCTATTTAGCTTGCTTATTGATCGGCGACAGTCGATCACTACGGAGCTTGAGCGACTTGAACAGCTAGCTAAGGGAGAGCAAGAAGCAGATAACAAAGTCGTGAGACAGCATTTAAAGGACCTCAGGCTCTTCCTCCCCGGAATAGGAGATCGTCTCGGCAGGGCAGGATTTTTTAGCAAATCAGAACGACGCAGCGCTTTCGCACTATTTTGCGCTTTACTTGCTTCCACTACAGCCTGCGGCATTGCGCTTGGGTGCTTGCAGGATTCCGTATGGAGCCAAGTTGGACTAATTTTTCTCGGGGCTTATGTCGGCGTTATGATTTACTTGCTGATTCTTCGCTACCGAAGCGCAGAATTAGATAGAAATATTCTATACGGCGCTCCGCTTTTGGTTGAATCGTTAATACTACTAGTCGAGAGTGGGCTTGGTATTTTGCCTGCCTTGCACGAAATTGTGCGCGCACGAAATGGTAAGCGACGAGATCCGATCCTCAGAATTATCTCTGAAGTATACGAACTATCAGCATCCGGGATGTCGTTTGGCTCAGCACTGAAAGAGGTTTCAGATGCATTGCCACACAAGGTTCTGCGGCATGTCTTAATGCATCTGGATATTTCAGGCAACGAAGGCGGGGAGCTGATACCCAGTTTGCGGAGTTTGGGCGACCATGCGCACAACGAATGGCGAACGTCCGTCGAGTCGAGAGTTAAGCGGCTTGAAAATTTGGTTGTATTCCCAGTGTTCGTGTCAATTATGGGATTGTTGTGCCTTGTAGCGGCAGCACCTCTCGCGCCTCTTCTGGATGTAATGACTTCTCTTGAAAGTCAAAAAGTTCAGGCTGGTTCACTTGAACAGGAGCTTTAAAAGTTGCGGCGGATACTCGATCATTTCAGGCTCTTCTCCAAACCGCGGTCTTTGAGGGAGGCCCTTAGTCAGGTAGTCAGTTCGAGCATACTTACGCAGGCGGATTACGAACGCTTCTGTGATGTTGAGCTTTATGTCAAAGCTGAAAGTAAACTTGGCGGGGTGCTTGCTGAGCAGGTAGCTCATCGGATTAGCCTGGAGCCAAGCCTTCGATGTCACGTTCCTTCCAAAAAGTTGGTTGCAAGGTGTGGTTTAGATCCTGAAATTATGCGCCGGGAGTATATTATTCCCCAGCGTCCAGTAAATGAATCAGCTGAATACAGGCTAGTAGCGGCTGACCCGTGGCGTGTTTCAATCAAGGAGTTCTCAAGACTAAATGTCGATCTGGCGGTTGGTTTGCCTTCCATCATAGGAGACGCGTGGAACCAGTTCTTCAATGTGGCCAATAACGGGGAGCAGCAATTATCGGTAGTGGAGCAGTCGCTATTACTGGAAAAGCTGATCGCTGACTGCGAAGCGGTCGGGGCGACGAGTCTGCTGCTTGGTTTCGGTACGACGAATGAATACGAATGCAGAGTTGGACGGCAAGTTTATACAGGTAACATACATCCATCATTGTATGAGAGCTTCAGCCGTCGTTCGAGTAACCAGAACAACGTGAGAGTCGCTGGACGAACCATTAACATCAAGTATCACCCGAACGGCGGTGGAGGAGTTACTCTTACTTGGGGCAAAAATCGACCCATTGCTTCTGTAAATAAATGTGAATCGGTTCGTCAAGCCGGATGGGAGGTTCGTCCAAGTTACGTTCAACCTAGTGGCAAAGTGATTTTACTTATCGAAGACGATGATCGGTTCAGCCTGGTTCTTAGTAAACTTTTTACGTCCAAAGGATATTCGGTTGTTCATAAGTCGAGTGGAATGGAGGCAATTGATTGGTTGAATGAAACTGGAGACCTTCCAATCCTAGTAGTGTGCGACGTTCATATGCCCAAGATTGACGGGATCGAGTTTACTGTAGAGATTCGGAAGCAAGGTGTCACGGTACCAGTTCTGATGCTAACTTCGGACGACAGCGAGCGTGTGGACTTGGATGCGGCAGCTGGCGGTGCTGATGCGATCGTGCGGAAATGTGCGAATCCCGAAGTATTGTTGGCGTGGTCACAAAATTTAATATGCCGCGGCTATCGTACGAGAAGTGACTTCAGTCATGCTATTTAGTTCTCTTCAGTTTGGGAACGATTCCTTAATCGAAAGCGTCTTCCTTACGGGCTCAGTTTTGATAACGTTTGTTGCTGTAACGTTGCTTATTTTGCTTATTCGAGTACGGCACGACTTTGACTACCTGAGATATGCCTTCGTAAACGCGCTGCATGGAAAGCCGCTTCCAAAGCGAGGTGCCTTCACAATGGCCCGAGCAGAACATATTTGGCACCTTATTAAAGCGCTGGCACTCGATAGAGGGGGGGGTGCGGCGAATAATTTTGATTTGGTTCGCGCATGGAAAAGAAGTGTTGCCCAGGCGACAATGTTCGAAAGCGCATCAACGCTTGCGCAGGATCTGCTAGGCATGATTTTCCGTGAATTTGAGCCGGATGTCGTAGCTGTAGCTTGGATCAATAGCGATGGCGAAGGAGGAAGCCTGCAAGTGGAAGCCCTTTGTGGGGCATTTAAGGGTCGGCTTGAGCAGGTGATTCTTGAACATGTTCAACGTAAACTGGACTTTGGCTCTCCAAATGGTGCCAATGATCGCTTCATTGCGGCACCGGTCGATGATAAAGGCTTAAATCTTTTCGGAATAAGCAGAGAGGTTCTTTTTTGTCCGGTTGACGAAGCAGTTGTCTCAAATTCACTCATTTGGGTCGGCCTTAGAACTACCTGTTCGCAGTTAGAGGGAATACGATTAGAAGTTCTTGAAGCAATGACGGCTCATGTTTGCTCCCTGCTCCTGGCAGCAAAAGCAGCGGAAAAGCGAGTAAGTGATGAAAGTTTCGATCGGGACGTTATTCTCGGAATATCCCACGACTTAAAGGCGCCTGGCAACAGTGCGATGTATGCGCTCGATGCATTACTGTGTGTGGGTAGGCCGCTCGATGAGCAGGAGCGGAACACGCACCTGCGAATTGTTGATCACGCGGTAAGAGAGCAGCATCGAATGGTCTGCGATTTGTTGGACTTCGCAAGGTACCGGCATGGCCGTCTCACTTCCAATCGAGCATCTTTCAGGTTGAGCACAGTCGTTGAGGAAGTCGTTGAGCGAGAAAAAATACTGCTTACCAACAGAGGAGTGGAGCTTTCGTTAAGAATACCGATTGATATGACTGTTTTAGCTGATGAACTTCATTTGTCCCGTGTTCTTTCAAATCTTCTTTCCAACGCAATTAAGTATGGTGGCGGTGGACAGATCTTAATTGAGGCAGTTCGAGCGGGCGATTGGGTGGATTTAAGCGTCAGCGACAGCGGACCTGGAATTGCGTCTGAAAACCTTGGCGAACTTTTTAAGCCTTTCAATAGATTTAGTCGTTCAGGTGGAGTCCAAGGCACAGGCCTGGGCCTCGCTGTCTCAAAGCTATTGGTGGAAGCGAGTGGCGGTTCGCTTAGCTACACAAGAAGCTCTCTTGGCGGAGCCATGTTTGCCGTCAGAATGAAAACTGGACAGCTTGTAGTTGAATCGAAGTGGCGCTCGTCTGGGATAAAAGCACTTGTTTTGGACGATGATGGAGCTGCACGTAGAGCAATGATTCGCCAGCTTGGCAGTCTGGTTGATGAAGTTTTCGAAGCGGAGAACGTGGAGCAGGCCAGGAGGAGCTTTGCCAAGGCGAAACCCGATCTCGTCATATCTGACGTTCAATTGGGTGACACCAGCGCAACTGACTTTCTAAATGAGCTGGATTCGGAAGTTCCAGTTATTGTTGCAAGTGGAGCGAATTTGCGCGGAGCGCGTGGCATTTTTCACGAACGAGACAAACTCGCAATGCTTGAAAAGCCTTTTGACAAGCATGCGCTGCGCAATGCGGTTAATCGCGTATTGAGCGATGCATGAGCTTTTACAAAATTTGAACGCTAGTGAGTAGGTCTTAACGCATGAGATACCTGACAATCTTCACAACAGGTTTGATTCTAATTGTGCAGTCAGCTAGCGCACAAGTGGAAGTCTTGGGAATAGCCGTTAGTTGTGAGAGGTGCAAACAGGTAAATGAGTCTCAATGCATTGTGAGTCATGGGGTTAGGAGTCAATTCGTACAATGTCAGGCTCTGCTGCGTGAATACTTAGACCGCGCCGTGCAAACGAGAAGCAAAGTCTCGGAACGCGATCTGATAAACTTGCTACATAGCGAGCAAGCTGAAGTAGGTGTACAAATTATAGCACTCAGACACCTTTTACGCAGCGATGCTGTATCACCGCTAACGCAAAAGAACGTCGAGTTTCTGATTTCCCATCACGCCCAGAGTCTGGCGCGTCTGGTTGAAGGTGAGGGAATGTCAGACTTAAGATGGCGCCAGTTTTATGACGCCGTTAGCTTAGATATTGAGAGTAATCCGCAGTTGTTTGCGCTGTTAGTTCTGCGGCTCGAACGCAATCAGCGCCTCCAAGTGCTCCTGGCTTCTTTGGAAGATCTAAGTGGAACGACGCTTGAGAAGCAAATTTCTGCGTACCAGAGAGCTGTTAAAACAGCGGGAGTAGATTTTTCCCGCTTATTTAACGCTGCAGTGAAAGTACTTCGTGATTGCCTGCAAGATATCAAGTTGACCTTATGTGAGACGGCCAGGAAACCACTTTCTACGAGCGACCGAATTGTTCGTAAAATTGTCGCCCACAGTACGTTCCGGGACGTCGAGTTGCACAATGTGACGCAAGAGTTCGTTATAAATAGAATCGGGGACTTTATCGAAGCTGATTATATTACTCCGCAGCTAATTGAGGCATTGTATAAGATCCTAGACCCGAGTCGTCCCATTCTGTCGCCGAAGCAATTGGCTCGTGTGTCGCGTGTATCGCAGAGGGATGAAGCGTTGAAGCATGCGATTGTAGTAAGCTGGCATCGCAATGCTGAGGCGCTGATAGGTAAATCTCCGTCGTTAGCGCTTAGTTTTTTACAAGAAGCCGCACGCATTGATTCTAGTGTTATTCCGCGCAGCGACAAATTGAGAACGATTGCGGTCCAATCAGGTGAGGCAGAGTTCCTCTCTTGGAATTTGAGTGGCAGTTCGACCGGTGCCGTTCTTAGCGTGTTTGGGCTTACTATTCTGGCTCTCGCGACCCTGCTGTGTCGTTTTTATTTGCGATCTGACATGGAGGAAACTGCTGTGCTTAATCGGCTTAGTCAAGATGAAGCAAGGCTGGTAGCGCGAGCATGCTCTACCCTGGGGCTTCCCCCTTGGGCCGGTGTAAAGGACTTGAGAAGACGGTACCGCAGGAGAATCAAAGAGCTGCACCCCGACACCGGAACTGGCTCGATTGAGGAGTTGGTTAAACTGCGTGAAGATTATGGAAACGCCATAGAGCTGCTCCGCAAGTTTTAAGGGATGGGTAAGTTAAAGCAAATACAGATGTGTGCAGTCCTCGCTGACATCGAGCATGCCGTTCGTAGTCCGCTATTTGTCTTAGAATGTGCGCTGGATGATCTGCTTGATGGAGCTTCATTAAATTTTGAAGATATCGTTGATGCAAAAGATTCGATCGTAATGATTAGAGAAGTTGTCGAAGTTTTTACCGCAGCGAAGGAAGCGTTCGTTGGAGGCAAAGTCATTTCAGAGATCAAGATTCTCAAAGATCGGCTGACTACAGCTTTTGAATCTACTTTCCAGACGGAGAGAGGATCGATTTCAAAGGGTGTGAACCTCGATCTTCTGGAACTTTTTGTCGATAGCTGTAGGCATTGGGCTTCCAGAGGTTTTGGAACTTTACCGACTTGCGTTTTTGACACGATCGTTGGACCAGAGGGAAATTGTTGCGGTTTGAGTGTTTCTTTTGGTCCGTTTTGTTGCGAGGGGAGGGTGGCTCGCGCGATTTCGATTGTCGGGCGCACGCCTTCGCTTGAACATATGAAGGTTCTCGTTTGCTACTGTTTTATGTCGGCTTATGGTTTGGAGCCAGAGTTCCTTGCCGACGAAGAGGGCAAATTGGTTTCGGTTCAAATAGGGTTCGCTTAGATTCGTATGCAAATTGTTGCTAATCGTAGACTTCCCCAAAACGCCGTTTGCGACGTAAGTATCTAATATTACATCACATACTGCCATTTTACTGCTTCGACTCGTTGTGCAGGAGATGTTTCGGTGCTCCCCTCCCGCGCCCTTTAATTTACTCATGCATTTTAAAATACCACACCGAGCCGATAAAATTTCAGGACATTGTATGTCCATAACTGGTTAATTTAACACAGCAAAAGAGACATTGAATAAAAAGTAATAATTCTCTATTTATTTATTCGGTAAAATGTAATAAGGACTAGCGTTGTTTAGCGAACGAAAGGCTCGCCGTTGGAAACGAGCGGTCGGGCGGAGTTGATTTTTTACTGTAGATAGAGCGGACTTGTCGTTATGAGCGCTTCACTTAAATTCTGGATGACAGACGGATTAAATCCCGAAGTTTATAAGATTGAATTTATCGACAGTGTTAACGGTGAACCCAGAATTTCTGCTCGAGGCAATACCTCCGGTGCGTATTTTGGCGCGGGATCGTTTAGGTGGTCGTCGGCTGTTCAAGCGTTAACGGTTCTTGGAATCGAGTGCGCGGAGATATCCGCTCGCGGCACATCGCAAAAAGTGGTTATCAGCGGAACTAGGGGCTCCGGGGCAGCAAGCCTCGATTACGCGATAGGAAAGAACACTAATTGGCTGCACGAGCTTTTTGGCGAAGATGCCTCGGGACGACCATTGTGCAGGCAAATTTTTAAGCGTAGCAACCCGGAACTTCGACGCAGTGGCCCTGCGGAAGTATCTTTCAATCCTTCCCTCATTGCGCCAGATGGAATTAAGATTTTTGTGGAGAACGAGCTATGCACGGATCCGGAACGTCTACGTGAGATGTCCCAATCAGTTAAGTCTCAGAAAAAGCCGAAGGTCGAATCTAGCGAATCTCCGAAGAGGGTAGATCACAGTCGTCGCGCTGCTGCTCCTCTAATTAGCGCGAGAAAATTTTTAGACGAGCAGCAAGTACGCGGACCTCTTCCGTTTCCGTTTAGAGATCAGCACAATCGCGATCAGCTCAAGGCAATTTTTCGAAGCGAAGTGTTGTCAATGCTGTATTCGACGAACATCTTCAATAGGTGGGATCTTGATAAGGCGGAAGCCCGCATAAAGGGTAATCAGACATATAGAGACTTAACAGGACCGTATGCTGATACACCGATTGTAAGTGACATAGACAGGGGTTTGTTGTCCGCTGATCGCCTTGGAGTTTCGCGCAACGGTCAGTCTTTACTACCCGGCCCTGACGACGCACCTATTCGCTGCTATGTGCCTGTCGTCGAAATTACAACTTTGTCACTGCTGTATTATATCAAGTTTATTAATGGTATTAATCTGGACATTACGTTTGGATACTCGCATTCTCGGATGCTGCTCAACGAACTCCGGCTTGGCCAACTAGATCCGGAACCGGACGTTATGTTTATGGCGATTGGCCCGGCTGCTGGGCTGATAGGGCTAGGCGAAAAAACAGGCTTTTCACCTTTAATGCTCATGCCCCGGATTACCTATCGAATCGCGGCTCCTGCTGGAAATATTTATGCAGAAGATGCCCCGCGTTACGGTACCTATTTGTTTATGAATGATCAGCCTACTTCACCTCAGTATTACTTTAACTCCCTGGCTGAAGAAGGCTTTTTCTATGAAGGCAGAGTCGACGTGCTCAACATGGAGCCTCATGAGGTAACTTCAGCATTCAGAAGTGGCGATCCGGAACTGCGCGCGATAATGTGGTGGCCACACCACACTTTGACCAAGATCTTTGGCAACAGCGTCATATTCGAAGATATAGCTAGCGAAATGAGCAATATCGATACAATTTGCTTCGCTAGTAAGAAAATGCAGGAGAATCCGCCTGTGCTTAGGGCGCTAGATATTGCTATTCGCGATGCCTGGCTCCGCCTCATGGATGAAGGGCCTTCCTTGGATTTGGTTTTAGATTTGTTGGTAGAGAATCGCGATTATGTGCGCTTTTTGAAGCGAATAAGTGGAATGCATTATCTTTTTCCGCCGGAAAAGGATATCGACACAGAGCTCCAAATAGCCCTGCCGCAGATGAAGAAAGTTGGAGGATATCCCTAATGCTGCGAGTATTTGTCCCGCTTGGTCGACCGCGAGACAGGCAGTACCTGAATCTAATTACCTCCGACGAAGACATCCAGCAGTTGAAGAATTTTGTTTCTGACAAGGTGGAGCTCTGCGTTTCGCTCGATCCTCCTGTGGCATTCGATGTTTTAGTAAGCACGAAGCCAAGCACCGAACTTCTAGCTCACGAGAATTTAAAAACCTTAATTGTTCCAACCGCGGGGATCCGAGAAGCCACACAAGTCTTGCTTAACAATTTCCCTGGGCTGGCAGTGCAGACTTGCCACTTCAATGCTGAGCCAACCGCCGAAATGGCGCTGGCACTTCTCCTGGCGGCAGCAAAGCTGCTAGTGCCCATCGATTCCGAAATCCGCCGAGGAGACTGGTCATCGCGTTATAAAGTTCCGTCGGACTCAATAACTCTTGCAGGAAAGCGGGCCGGAGTTCTCGGCTATGGACATATCGGTTCTCGAATAGAACGCGCTCTAACTGCTCTCGGAATGGAAGTAGAGATTTTTAGGCGGCACCCTGAGCCAGGCCAATACCGAAATGATGACCTTCTATCGCATCTGCCTGCACTGGCCGCGCTTATCCTAGCCGTTCCCGGCACCCCACAGACGCAGGGCATTATCGGGCACAGAGAGCTTTCACTGCTACCAAATGGAGCAATTGTGGTGAATATCGCTCGTGGACAGGTTATCGATGAGTCTGCCCTGTTTGAACAGTTGAGCCGCGGCAGGCTGCGTGCCGGAATCGATGTTTGGTATCAATATCCGGAAAGCGAGGAAGAGATAGCCTCGACTCTGCCGTCGCAACTCGACTATCAAAGCTTATCGAACGTGATTATGAGTCCTCACAGAGGCGGCCACTCGTTTGATATGCAGCAAGTTCGCCTCAAACAGCTAGCAAGTCAGCTCAACGAACTGGCAAGAGAAGCTCAAGTTTAGGATTTTCGGGTATTGTTGGTGAAGCGATGGAGGCGCTGCAGCGTAGCAACGCCTCCAAGTGGGCAGGTTTATTAAACCATGTCCTTAAGTTTCTTCAGTGGAAGACACTTAACGCGGATGCTAGCAGGCTTGGCTTTGATGTCCATTAGCTCACCCGGCTTAAATGGGTTCGGGACGTTCTTGCGAGCTTTGCGAGCAGGCTTTTTGATAGTCTTAATTTTCAAAATACCCGGGATGCTGAAATTGCCGACAGAGCCTTTTTTGATGTGGCGCTCAATCACGTGTTCGAGTTCGCTGAAAACTGCTGCAACTTCTTTCTTCGTGAGTTCGGTACCTTCTGCGATTTCAGAAAGCACTTGAGACTTTGTCATCGCCTTCTTTATACCTTTTACCTGTCTTCTTTTTGCTCTCGCCATAGTACCCTCTTTTCTAAGAATATTTTATACAAACACAGCTTAACGAAATGTAATACACTACGCTAAGGGCCGCAAACCAGATAGCGGTTAACGCTTATATAGCTAGCATCTTTGTTCGCGTCGGTCACCGTCCGTAATGGCTCCGGCGGCCAAAAAATCGATGCGAGCCAAACCTGCCAAATTGTCGTTGATCCTATGAATATAGGCAAATTTGCACAATCTGCGTCATCGCTCAAGGACATCTGCTAGTAAAATATCTTGTAATGTTGGCGTTGTGAAACGTGTAAACACCCTTTAATCGGCTCTCGGGGCTGTTTGGCACGTATATGGGATTGCAATTGCCTACGAACAGAGAGACCGATCGACCCCTAATTTTACGTGTTTTATTGCACAGCAAATTCGCAAAGAATAAGGGATTATTTACCAAGTTTCGGTTGCTCAGCGCGCGAATATACGTAGGGGCAAGTCGGCAGTCGCTAGAGGTTAAGCTGTGCGAGGATCGCGGCGAGATCGACTTCATTCAGCGGCTCAAGCGTTTTCCAAAATTTTGTTTCTCGTTTTGGGAAAAGCAAGGCTTCCCCGTGAGTCTGATGCACAGAGTTGCGTGACCTTCCATAGAGATGAAGATGCATAGTCGGCTTGCGCCCTTCACCGATCGCCCAGTTGCCGTTGTCTTGAAAATTTATTCGCTCTACCGGAATGCCGCGCTGATTGAGTCCGCTCAGCATGGCTTTCCCGAGACGCATTGAGAGCTCAACTAGTTCATGAGCTTCCGCAGTATCCAGCTCCCAACGGTGCTCTACGGGACGCTTCGGGTGGATCACTATGTGTCCGCCGTCTTGGCGATCGACGTGAGGGGGGTTGCAGGCTTCGCAGGTAAAGTTCGCAGTTGCGTAAAAATTTGCAGGGTTCATCCAGGGTTTATCTAGTAGAGGTTAGCGTTCAATAGGCTTCGGATGAAATCGTTTAGCAACTGCCGTGTTAAGAAGCAAATACACGTTTGTTTGAAGTTGGTTAATCGGCAAAATGCGCCTTGATCCGAGTGCTTTGCAGTGGATAGATTCGCGCCGGCTCTTTCAAAGGACTATTTTTCTGAGCACTTCGTTCGCGCGGTGACCTTGTGGTCGTCGCTTGTACGAAGTGCTCGTTTTCCCAGTCACCATACAGGAAGGAGGTTGCCTATCGAGCGACTCTAGACTCGTACGTTTTTCGGTTCCCAACACCACAACACGAAAGGTTAGGTAGGTTCTTGAACGATTCCACAACCACAGCCCCACTCGGTTCTGCCGTGAACGACTACGCGCAGACCGGCTCCCGCTACGATGAGTTCCGCCAGCCGATGGGATTCAGGCATTTGGTCGACTCGTGCCAGAGTACGGCACAGCGGCTCGGCCTGGACCTCGGCGCGCTTCAGCTGCTTGCTGCCGGATGCGGCACAGGCAACTACGAAGAGCGGATGCTCGGCCACTGGCGTGAGTCGGGTTCGATGATCGGAGGCGTCCACCTGGTGGACCTCTTCGATGAGATGCTGGTGCAGGCCCGCTCGAAAGTGGAACCCTTCGGGGTTTTGCGCGGGGTGCATCAGACGGACCTCGTTGCGGAGGATGTGCCGGTAGACGACGGTTCGATTCACATCGCAACCCTCGTCGAGTGCATCCACCACTTCGACCGCGGCAACAAGCTGCACCCGCGCACCGAAGCCGTTCTCAGTCGGCTGCGCAAGAAGATCGTCACCGGCGGTTCGCTCTGCATCGTCTCGACTACGCCCACCCAGTCGCGCAAGTCGCGCTACTACCAGTGGGCAGGTCAGCATGCGGGACTTGACGTCGCGGAAGACCCGGGGACTCTCTACGCCGAGCAGTACCCCCGGCTGGAACTCGTGATCGCGCTGCTCGAGGACGCTGGCTTCGAGTGTCGTCCCGTTCGTCGCATCTTCGGTCCGTACATCCGCGAGGATGTGTACCTGGATCCGGAGCGCTTGCTCGCCGACGGCGAGTTCGCTGTCTCGTTCTTCAAGTACGCGCGAGATCGCGGCCTGTTCGATCGCTTCGCTGAGGGCTTCTCGGCGCTGATCCAGTCCGGCGGCATGGCTGAGGTCATTGCCGAGTCCGAGCGCTGGCGCAAGAAGATCGGCACCAGCTACATGCTGGAAGCTGTCGCGGCCTGAGCTGCGAGTCGCAAGTAGGCTTAAGCGTTACTGCAAGAGCCTCTGCAGCGGGCCCGTTGATCACGATCACGGGTCCGCTGCTTCCCTTTAATTGCTAGTTCTATTTAGCAAGCGGATTAAAGCCCAAGTCGGCTAATGTGTCGGGGAGCTTTGACATTGCTTCGTCTTTGGATAAATAGGCATCGGCCCCATCCCTCATCATTCCTTCGACAATTTCTTTATCGTCAACTACGGACACGATTACGACCTTTGATGCGTCTGTACTACTGATCTGCCTACTGCGCTCCTCTTCTCGCATTAGCTGCAGTGCTTGAACACCGCTGATGTTCGGCATCATAACGTCGAGACAAACGAGGCTGAAGGGCTGATTATGATCGAGGGCTTCACTAAACTTTTGAATTGCTTCTGAACCGTCGTAAGCAACTTGGGTCTCCCCGTAAGCTTTTAACAGGGTTTGGAGAAGGGCCGAGACAGGTTTGTCATCGTCGACGATTAATATTTTCATTGCAGAGCTTGCTAAAGCAAAGGTGCGTAAATCTATTGTTACAGATATTGAGGTAATACTTAGCAGGGAAAACTTTGATCTGAAAGCAATTCCTGGTCTGGCGTAAGGGAACTCCTCGACTTCTATGCAAGGATTGTCAAAGATCTGACAAATTGCGATTATATCCTCGAGTTCAATCGAGCTGTGTTCTTAGGATGATCCAATGAAAAATGCACGAGTATGGTTACTCGCTGCGCTGCTGATAGCGGGCAATAGCAGTCGCGTTTTAGCGGATGACGGTGGGTGGGGGGCTGCTTTTAATGATGCCCAGGATCACTATGGTACGGTCGGTAGTGCGAACAACGTATTATCGCAAACCGCTGATTGGGCTGCGTTAGCCCAGTCCTTTTATGAATCACTTCAAGGTGTCGAGATGCAGGTTGATGCGTTGACGGTCGACGTTCCGCAGATGGAGTCCTGTTGTGTTTCGGTCGATGAGTGCTCCGAACAGCTGCAGGAGGTCGACGATTTCATAAAGCAAATCTTTAATCAGCTTGAGCAGAACTACCGCGTTTACTACGTAACTATGGAAAAATTCCGTCTGCGCAAGATTATGATGGCGTCCGCCGGTGCAGCCGCTTCAGCGCTTGAGTCAAGCAATGACCCAGATTCGATCAATGCAGGCCAAGCCAAACTTTTTCACACTTATGACACCACCCAGGAAGACCTAATGCAGAAGCTGCATAATGGTTTGGACAAAGTAGAACAGTTGGAAAAAGAGTATTGTCATCAAACCAAATGGCTTCAGACGCACGGCTTCACGCTAGAGGTTGCCTTGAGGGCGAGATACGCACGTCCTGGTGCGAGCCTAACAACAGTCCCTCCGAGCGCAGACCTGTCTCCAGGTTTGTGAGCCCGTCTACGGCTGCTTGGGCGCTTTGAAAAAACTATAATCTTTAGGAACCACTTTGTCGGGTGCGTTCAAGCGGGGTAGATTAACTTCGCGGATCGAAAGGGCGTATGAAACTCCACTATGCACGATGTCCGACGCAGCTAACTTAATAAAGACGGGACTGGAAACGTACGCTTCGATAAATGGCTTGTGCGGTACGGCTGAGTCTTTGATCGGATTATATTCGGCGATCGTTTTGCCAGTCACTGCGTCGATTAACGAATACGACTCCAGACCTTCTGCAGGCGAGCTAAAGGCGGCAACCTGAAGATATGACGGCGCTGCCGGATTCCAGCGATAGCCATCGACTTTATCACTTAAACCAACGCGGCCTCTAATTATGGTGCTCCGTTCTACCTCGTTTGTTGCGAATTTTTTCGCATCGAACGGCAGGGCTGTTTTGTGGGTATGACCGGCGTCTCTGCGCATTCCGCCATCTGGGGGATACATCCAGATCTTAAAAGCGTAAGGGATAGTTCCTTCGGCGCCTGGGCCGGCACCGATCTTAAGATAAAGACGGTCGCCGACTACAACATCCATTTTCTTTCGACCCTGCACAATACTATCGTCAATCAATGCAGTATCCGAGTCTTTCAAAAAGATAGTGACCGTTGCGTTAGGGCTTTCAACCCAAAAAGTAAGATGAGTATGCGGTTTAAACTTTTGTGAGACGAAATACATGTCGACATCGCTGGGATTCTGAAGAAACCCTTCAACGACGGCAAAGCGCGCTTTGCTTTCCGGTTCGAGGTCGCTACGCATGTTTACTCGTTTGGCGCTGCGTGCAGATTCACCGACATCCCTCAGACCCTCGCGCAGTGGGCTTTGTTCGTAGCGCTGATTTAAGATTGAGCGATCGCTGCGATTGTCCGATTCAGAGTCCGCAGCGAAAAATTCTGGAACGGTTTGCTCAATTGATAGGGCATAAGGCAGGAGGATATTGGTTTCAGCTACAGTAATTTTTAGGATGAAATCGCCTAAAGAGTTCAGGTGGAAGAGCTTATTGCCGTAAACTTCTTTAAAAGACACGATTGATTTGTCGGACTTGCTCTGTACTTCAATATTGTAAGGGGTTACGTCATTCCCGCTAACAATCCCAACCGTGATAACACCTGGCCTTTCAAAAGCTCTGCGAACAAGATAGTAATCTGTGCTGTCTTCGGCGCCTCCTATCATTCCGGCTACGCTTATGGCTGCGTGCTTGCGGCGAACTATTGTCTCAAGGCTCAGCTTAGCGGGAGATTCAGGCGAACTGTCACTATTCCACTCCATGACATCGACCGCATTGGCACTGCCAGCAGTCAGCAGTATCGAAACAATAAAAGCTGCGAGAAACATCAGATGTAAGCGGTTCATGTAAACATTGCTACCAAAAGGCATGGATCGCCGAAACACCCTGCTCTGTGGTGTAGGAGTTTAAGTTATTAACTTCCCGGAGTACGCTAGAATAGTAACAAAGCACAGTGGCTAGTAGTGTTTTTTGCTGGCTGCCCGAGTAAGATCTTATAATTGCTGTCAAATTTTGCCTCAATCAGGGAGCTGAGCCAATGAGAATCAAAACGCTCTGCGTTGCCGGCCTAGTCGTCTTCTGCGGTGCCATTTCAGCCTGCAGCAAAAAGCCCGTGTTGATGGACAACGAGAAGTTTAAGGACGTGGGTCAGATCAAGGCCGAAGAAGATATCAAAGAATGCATGCAGCGCGCGAAAGACCAAAATGCAATTGGCGAATCGCGAGCGCAGAAGGCAGGCTATAACGCGACCCGTGGAGCCGCGGCTGGAGCTGCCGGCGGTGCGGTGACATCTGCGATTTGGGATAGAAACATTGGCCGTGGAGTGGCCGCAGGCGCCGCTGGTGGAGCAACGAGTGCGTTCATTTGGTATTTTTTCGATCGTGAGCCGGACGAAATCTTCCGCCGCTACGTAGACATTTGCTTGCGCCAAAAAGGATACCAGCCTTTGGGCTGGGGGGTTCGCTGAGCGGCGGTTAAACTTGAAATTTTTATTGTTGTAACCTTTCCTCAGTACTATGCACGCCGCATAATAAAACAATCGCTGACCTTGTAAAAAACATTTAAGTGATTTTCGGGTAACGTCCTGTTAAGCGGCCAATCGTTCTAAGCGCATAGAAGTTGAAGAATCTCTTAAAGTATTAGTGCAAGCGAGTGGGTGCCCGCAGCCATAAAACATGGGCTGGATCTATTGCCTCACTTCGTTCAATGCTTCTTGTATACACCACGCTTCATGCAAGTGTGCCTACGTCAGGAGAGGGGAAATGAAACATAAACTTATTCTAGTTTTGATTGTAGCTGCGGTCTACTTTGCGCCAGGCAGAGTGCTTGCAGAGGGAAGTCGTTTGGATGGAATGATTTCGCCGATAAATAATCCGCTTGTATTTGAAGACCCAAGAATTACCACAGAAGTCAGGCCAGCATATGTGTATCACGACCTAGATAGCGACTTTGCCACCGGCGGAGGTTCTGTGCAGTTAATTGCTGCGCAAGCGCGCTTGGCGCTAACTGACCGCTTAGGACTGATTGCTACGAAAGACGGTTACTTGATCATCAAGCCCGACCAGGTTCTTCCTGATACAGAAGGCTCCGCTAACCTTGAAGCTGGCTTAAAGTACGCGTTTTACGTGGATGAAGATGCAGGCAGCATCGCCACAGCTGGACTCAGATACCAAATCGCAACTGGTGACCCTGAAGTATTTCAAGGAGAAGGTGATGGTCTTATTTCGCCATTTTTGAGTGGAGCAATGGCTGCTGGTGACTTCAATTTAATGGGATTTACGCAGCTCCGACTGCCGTTTAATAGCGATGACTCGACATTTTGGGATGTTAGCTTCCATGCTGACTACCCGATTGGAAATTTGTATCCGGTCTTCGAAGCGAATTTCTTTCATGTTCTATCTGAAGGAGAGCGCATACCAATCACTGGTGAAGGTGCCGACGTAATTAACTTCGGTGCGAGTGACCTGGACGGCAAGAGCACCTTGAACCTGGGTGTTGGTCTTAGATATCGCTTTGCGAAGTGGCTGGATGGTGGTGTCGGCTGGGAATTCGATGTGCTCAACAATGATGATGTTTATGGCTGGAGGATTACTACGGACTTAATTTTCAAGTTCGATTTTGTTTGCTTCAGCTAAAGCCCCCTCCATTAGTTACTTAGCTCCGCAAAGCGTTCGCTTTGCGGAGCCTTTTTGAGACCCCTGCAATTTTAGGCACTTAGCGAGCTTGCACAAGGTTCGAACGCCATGCTATCATAAAAATGTGTGATTAACACACATTGTGCACAGCACGTATGGTTATTCAGATTGGCGCTGCGGCGCCGGGGGTTGAAAAATGGGTTTTGTACGCAGGAGCAATTGTTCCGCGTTTGGGTATCCGCATTAGCGCGGCGGCGCGATCATCGAATTCTCGGTAATAGTCAGTTTTCTAGTCTTCCTAATTACCGGCTTTGTCGACATCGCAATTCAGCTCCGCGACCAAGGCAACCTATTTGAGGTGTCACGCGCAGTTGGCCGAGACATCAGTCGCATTACTGCAACTGCTCCAGATATTACAACTGCCGGCGTTTGCAGGCGCGCAGCAGTATACTTTTATGTGCTTGGCCTAGAGCCGAAAGAATACGACTTGGTGCTTACGCCAAGAATGATCAACGCGGGGGAGAATGTTGAAGCGCTGCCGCTGATTCAATTTGACATTCATCGTCGTGCACCCAATGCATTTAACGCGATGTTTAAGAATTTTTTTGAACAGCATGCTAGGAGCAGCTTTCACCTGGAGTCAGGATCTCCAATACTTGAAGACGATGGCCGCAATCTATTTCTGTACGATGACTATGATTGCTCGCATGTTGAAGAGTTTCGGAGGACAACCTGATGCTGCATAAATGCCGAAAAGAGGGGGGTGCTACTATAGTTGAATTTGCACAAGTGCTGCCTTTCTTGCTGCTGTTCATGGCGATGTTTTTTGATGTTGGAAGGTTCATGGCCAAGAACGCGATTTTAGACATGATAATGGCACAATCCGTTCGACATGGTGCATCGCAAGTGGATAAAACGCGCTGTGCCTATGAAGCGCGCCAAAAGTTCACGGACCTTAAGAATCTGTATTGGTTTGCGCGAGAACTAAACATCTAC
The DNA here is from genome assembly GCA_020434585.1 of Bdellovibrionales bacterium. Lineage (GTDB taxonomy): Bacteria > Bdellovibrionota_C > UBA2361 > SZUA-149 > JAGRAN01 > JAGRAN01. The sequence goes on along the minus strand of JAGRAN010000007.1, from coordinate 27,262 downwards.
GATGTCGAGTCTCGTGTACTGCTGCACGGTTACGGTGGTCCAAATCCCTTGCCTCCTGAAGAGCGGTGGACGGTGCTCAGTCTCAGCATAGATGTTGATTTTGATTGTTTGCTTTGCTCGCTGATCCCGGGCAACGACAGATTTGGCTACGAAAAGATGGTTTTCTATCCGACGGAGCATTGTGATGACCCCAATCAAGATACGTTTTAAAATGTTTGCTTTAGAGGAGCGCGGGCAGGTTATACCGATGCTAGCGCTGCTGCTAGGAATCTTCGCTGGAATCGCGGCATTTGTTGTTAATACGAACTATGTGCGTGTGGGTGAAATTGAACTTCAGGCTGCAGTAGATGCAGCTGCACATTCTGGGGCGACAAACCTTTGCGGCACTTACGCCTGTTGGGAAGCTGCGAAGCTGGCCGCGACGGGAACTGCTGACTATCACGTTGTTTCAATGGTTGTTCCCGATATGCTGGACGAGTTGTATGAGTACAATCCGGTCGCTAGAAAAGCTGGTGGAGAGAGTAACGGTGCGGGAGACCTACCGCCGCCTAATGAAATTGATGAAGATACATATGAATTTCTAGATATGATCATTACTGTTCAGCGGGGCCGATGGCTCGTGCGGGATGATGATTTCGACGGACATAACGAATATCGAGGCTTTCAATCGCTGGAAGCGCACGATGCTGCGATGAACAACGAGGCGACGCGCGGGATCCCACCGATATTATCCGCCAATGCTGTTCGAGTTGTAATTGAGCGTACACGAAAGCCGCTAATAGGAAGTGTTTTTGGAGGAGTTGATCACGTAGATAAAGCTGAAGCAATTGCGATCGTAGAGCGGCCGATTGATGCGGTTTGCGCCGTCCCGTTTGCCGTCCCGGCCTGTGCAATCCGCAACAGCGAAAACGGTGGACTAGATCAAGGGCTTTGTGAGGGTGACCGCTTGTTTACCAGGGCGGACCAGTTCTGCACCGGGCAGAACTGCAGAAACAACAGCGTCGCGGCAGAGAATCGTCCGCTGCCGACGTTTCCGTCCGAAGCTTGTAGACCGGATGGAGCATATTCTCACACTGACGTGGCAATGTATGAATCTGCCCAGGAAGCAAACCAGGCTATGGGAGGATTAGTTCGGTTCGATGCATTAGTCGACGACGAAAATCCAGTGTGTGTAACACAACACGGGCAGCCGATGTCGGAAGTTGCGCTCGAGCAAAAAACGCGCTGGGGCTTCCATGCGAAGAAGTATCCCAGCAGTATTGAACACTTTGGGGTCGTTGGGCTTCCTTCCCGTGAAGTTCGATTTGGAACGGTTCTCGATAAAGTTGAGAGTATATTCAACGATCCACTTCATGCCGGATGTGTGCCGATGCGGCTCGGTGAAGAGTTTCAGCTATTAAACGAAGGTATGACCGGAGAGCGCTTTGACAGCAATATCGTATGGGACAAGATATCGAATCCTGCTCTAGGGGAACAAAGCCGGGTCAGACTGAGGGACACTGAATTAGGTTCGATTGAACACTCAGCCAATATTTTCAGGGTTCAGGCGGCAACTCCTTTCGACTTGGACGACAATTTTTTCAAGACACATGGGGTTTGTCCTTCCCGTTGGGTCGAGCCGGATTCCGAGAATGTGATAGCTGCGCAGGGTCCAGGCGGCACAATGGTTACCGTTCCGTTCAAACCGCGCAGCGGTATAAGTGATGATACAAGGGTTTGGAAGGCAAAGTTTCCTGTCATCGCCGCGACAAATATTGATGAATCCGGACTCTGCGCGTCCGGAAATGAACTGCGTCATTTAGATGCGGACGCCAGAATTGAGATAATTGGCTTTGTTGACGGGTATGTAACCGACGTTAGCATCGGAGAACAAAGCCAATCTGCTCAGGAAGCAGGTATCCCTGAAGGGTCTGGGATCGCGTGGGGATTTTCTGTCCCAAATCAAACGACCGAGTGTAACTCAGTCAGAGCCAAGCTGTCTTGCGGGACTAACTTCATCGCCGGTGATGTGCCGCCGGGAGCAAACCCACCGGCGTCAATCGTGAAGCTTCCCTGTGAATGGGGTGGCTAGTCAGTAGAGTTCAGAGAAAATCAGACTCACCGTCAAGGGTGTTGAGGCGCGCGGCGCCGACGCATACTCTGCGTCGGCGCCGGCTAATGCCTACCATCCGAAGTGCGAAATCGCCCACCAGAAGCCGAGACTGCTCAGCAGCAGAAACAGGACCGCCGCGAGAAGCACCTTTCGATGCCGTTCGAGGTCCATCGTTGCCAGCACGCGCAGCAGGAATGCCACACAAGCGCTGAGCAGGAAGAACCCTGGCAACCCGATGAGGAAGCGACGAACCGCATGGTTGTACACTGCACCGAGCGACGGGGGGAGATGGACGTGCGCCACCTCGATTCCCGCTCCCGAATGAGCGATGTTCCAGAGCCGGTGATCTCCGAGCGTGATCAGCATCGCGAACGGAGCCGCGACGAGAGCGCCATGGAGAAGGGCGTTCACCAGTGCTTTGGTGAAGCTCCTCCAGCAGCGCTCCTGCTCGAAGAAGGTAAGCGAGAACATCCGCAGCAGCTTGAAGTACGACCGAGTAAACGGCAGCACCAGCATGCTGACCGCGATTGCCAGAATTGCAACCGTGTAGGTGAACTGCATGAGAGACATGAGGACCCTCCTGTGCCTATATCCCTTAGGCGGATAAGGACCGGTTTGACGCAGCAGAATTGCCGCATCCTGAAACTAAGAGCTTCAGGATGCGGCCTCCATGCGCCCAGGATCCTGCAAAAAACCTTATACCCTTGCGGCGAGCCTCTCCGGAGAGTGTTCCGGAGAGGCCCGCAACGCCAATTATCTAGCCAAAATTGAGAATGAGCGCAGCCTGCCTATATGTGTTATAGACACAGAAATACCAAATGTGCTTAATATTATCGGCTGACTTATCAAGGTCGAGGTAGCCTAAGATGCCGAAATGACAAGTTAAACAGCGAGAAACCGCTTGTAGTTTTGTTTTTAAAAAAATATGTGTGAACTACACTTGTCCAAAAATATATGATATATTAGTCTTATGTCAGGTTTTAAACGGGAGGTATTTATGGGTTCTAAACATGCTCCAGAAGTCTTCAAATGGATGTTGATCGCATACTTCGTCTACGAAATTCTCTTCATAATCGCGTCAATCTTATTTTTCGGCTACGACATGTCTGCGGGTATCAGCATAGTCGAATATGTTCACAGCAATGGCGGACTGCTTTCTATGCCGATAGTGATAATGCACTCCGCTTTGCGCCTCTCCGCCTTGATTGGCCTGCTTTACTACCAGCGATGGGGTGCAAACTGTATGTTTGCTGCAGTTGGACTAAGCATGTTGGAACTTTACGCTGGAGGCATGACGCACAGGATAGCATTCGACATTTTCTACGGCTATTTGGCGTATTGGATGATCTGCGAACTGGACTCGGTTGAAACTCCAGATCGTGCATGCAGGAAGCATAAGCGCAAATATGTCGAAGCGGTTATAGAGCTGCCTGCTCAAGCTGCGTGATCTCTACGACCTGCTGCAGAGATCAATAGACCGACTAGGACTACGGTAACGGCGCCGATTACATTGTACCACAGGAAGCTGATGCGTGAGTGTTCAGAGAGTGTGAGCAACGCTGTGCTTCCTGTGGATGAGGCAAGCCATGGCAAGTTGTCGAATACACTCACGACGAGAACACCGCTGATTAAGCCATAAAAGGCGCCCGCGCTGTTTGCCCTCTTGAAACCTAATGCGAGCACAAATACGCCAAGTAGGGCGCCATAAAAAAAAGAGCCGAAGCGGTTTACGACCTCAATCAGAGCGCCGAGATTTCTTGCATAATAGGCGGCACCACAGGCGAACAAACCCCAGAAAAGAGTTAGCAGCCGCGCCGCTCTTAGATAGTGAGAGTCTTCATCCTCGGGGTGAATATGGCGTTTGTAGACATCGATTACGCTGGTTGAAGCCAGTGCGCTCAGTTCTGATGATACCGATGACATAGCAGCAGCAAATATGGCCGCGATCATCAGGCCCAGCATCCCGACCGGAAGTACTGTTGTAATGAACTTCGGGAAAATGTAGTTGACGTCCGAATATTCGCTTTGATTTTTCGATTTAGCTAAGAGTCCCAACGCTTCGCGACGTAGTTCAATTTCCCTAGCGTGAAGTGAATTGAACCGTGCAATTTGTTGTTGGCCACTTTTCCCTTCGCCAAGCTGCTTGGCTAACTTTCGTTTTTCCATCCAGTTTTGCTGAAAATTACGCTCTAATCCGGCATAGTTTGAGCGCTGGGCAGGGTCAGTGATTTGGGTCGCGACACCTGGTTCGAAAACTAGAGGAGGTGCCTGAAATTGATAGTACACAAATACAGACACCCCAAGGCCTAGCACTAGCAGTTGCAGAGGTATTTTCAGTACTGCGCTCATCAACAGCGATAATTTGCTTTCATCAACTGAGCGTGCGGTTAAATATCTCTGCACTTGGCTCTGGTCGCAGCCGAAATAGGAGAGCATTAAGAAAGTTCCAGCAAGCATGCCTGACCAGAAAGTGTAGGTTTCAGAAAAACTGGGATTAAAGTCGACTGCGGTCATCTTTCCGGAGGCGGCTGCAAGCACGGCGGCGCCAGAAATGGTTACCGAGTCAGGTAGAGACAGGTAAATCACGGAAGCACAAGCGATTAGACTGCAGAAAATTATGATCATCTGCCGAACGTCAGTCCAAGTTACCGCTGTGACTCCGCCAATCATAGTGTACAAAACGGTTGTCAGCCCCATCGACAGAATGATCAAAAGCTCATTCCATCCCAGAACAATTGAAAGTATTACGGAAGGTGCGGCGATCACGACACCACAGGAAAGTCCTCTAGACAGCAGAAATACAAGGCCTGCGAGTGTGCGAGTTTTCGCGTCAAAACGCCGCTCTAGGTACTCATACGCAGTGTAAATGCGGGAGGTGTGAAAAAAGGGAACCAGAGTCATGCACAGCAGGACCATCGCCAAAGGCAAACCAAAATAAAACTGGATGAACCTTAGGCCATCTTCATACGCTTTCCCGGTTGTTCCAACTATTGTAATTGCACTCATCTGAGTCGCCATGACGGAAAGACCAACAGCCCACCAGGGCATGCTTCTTCCAGCAAGAAGAAATGAATCAAGAGAGTCGGATTTTCGGCCCAGTCTAATTCCGCTGAGAGCGATGTAGCTGAGATAAGCTAAGACGATTGACCAATCAAGCCAATGCATCAACCAAACCTCTGTAGTGCGAAGTAAGCAGCCAGAGGAGGTAAATCAGGCAGGCAGTATAAACGAGAACGCCCGCATAAATGGAGTTCCATCTATTGTTGCGCATGGGGTGATCTTACAAAGTTTGACCTAATAGGTCTATGAATATTAACAAAACAGGGTTTCGCTTTCGTGGTGGGATTCCTGCACCGAAGAGTTTTCGAAATGTAAAGGGCGCTGGGGACAGAGCGCGAGTTCTCCTTTCTTTAAGGAACCCCTTGGGTGCGAGAGTGATCGACCTACAGCGGTTTAGGCTTTGACAGGCTCCGGGACCGGTTCCGACGTGCGGTTCCGACCGAAGCGCGCAAAGCGAGCAGCTGCGCATGCGAGTTGCCGAACGGAGCCGAGGAAGGAGGTCAGTGGACGAGCAAGTGCTCGAAGGTCCGCTGCCACGTCCCAAGGTTCAGCCGGTGCGGCGTTCCAGGCTGTTGGATCCTCATCGAGGATCTCACACAGAACCTGGTGGTCTCGCGGTTCATCGCTCTTGTCGAGTTCTCGAACCAACTCTGCCGGGCTCTTCGGAGTGAAGAAGTTGCGCCAGAGTGACTCGAGACCAAAAGCAACGACGCCGATCACGAGGAGGAGCAGCTGGTGCTCCAACGACAAGGAAGCGATACTACCAAGCATCGTGCTTCCCTTTCTCACGCGTAAGGTGCGAATAAATCAACTGTCTGAATCAACGCGTGATGAAACAGAGTTCAGCTCTTATAAAAGGACTCAACACTGCTTCACCACATCGACAATCGAAAAACCATTACGCGCCCTGTCTCCAGTCTACGGAATTTCTCCCGTAATAGAGTTGTGCTGGCGCGAGGCTAATCGATGCGTTTAATCCAGCTAGAAAGGGACAGATTTTGACACTTAATTACTCCTGTCGTTTCAGAGAGTTAAGTTAAAAAGCTACGGTAAGTCCCCGGCAGCTCATAACTATATAAACGTTCGGAGTTTGGTGGTGTTGTGGTGGCCTATTATTAACTCACGCTGGCTGCCGTTAGTTCTCGCTATGCAGTTGGCAAAATTATCGTCGGTGTCAACGGTAGGACTATCCCCAATGAAATCTTCAAAGCGTCGTGGCTCACGACAAACGTCTAGCAGTCCTCTTCATTTATTAGTTTTCCCAACTCGTGAAGATGGGAAAAAGCCAACATCCACTGAGATGGCATTAGCGCTGTTGAGAAATCCGGTCGCTGCGGCGATTGAGTGCGTCATCCTGACTAGTGTAATTGTCTCTTCGGCCAGCGGTGCCGGAACCCTTGCCTCAGTACTCGTTTCTATTCCAATGGGAATTGCTGCGGGGTGTGCGGTTTATATATTGAAACTGCGTCCAGATTTTCTGGAAAGGATCCGCCCCAGCGGCGAAGACTTGTCTAACTTTCAGCGTCTGCAGCTGTTCAGTATTTGCTTCATTTTGGGCCTGGCGTTCTTCGGGCAGGGAGTATTCGGAGCGCAGTTTGTTGAGCAGATTTTTGGGCACGTAAAATTCTTTACCGGCTTTTTGATTATCGCAGTTGGCTTCGCCGGATTAATGCTTGGACAGCTTACAGCAATTCTATTCTTTCAAGATCAAAGAAAAGCTGCCCCGGTGTTCGATTTGGAAATTGCCGAGCCGGTTGTTGCCGAGCTCGAATCCCATGCCGAGGAAGCTGTAGGCTAAACAGCATATCGGGCGGGCATCGCCTGTTAGTCTGGGTATACCTTTTGAAGGAACCTGACTAGCGATCTGCCCCGCCCGGGTTGAAGCGCTTTCGCTTCTGTCCCGTATCCGATAACTCTTGCACTGCCCTAGTCCTCTGGGCAGAGAGTTATGGCTTGGGGTTTAGACCACAAGTCTCCCGAGTCATGCTCAGAAGTGGATGGTCAGACGAGCTCCGACTTCCCAGGCGCCGCCGTCGACACTGGCGCCGCCGAGGTTGAAGTCGTCATGCCAGGAGTAGCCGCCGCGAACGCCGAGATCGACAGGCATTTCCCCGAGGCGCGTGCGCCACAGAGCGTTGCCCCCGACAAACACGCCTGGAAGCACCTTGGTCGAGCTGTCGCTGTCGCTGAACTCGAACGTGCGCTTCTCGCCGTGGGTGTCGGCGAAGATCGTCTCGTTGATGCGGTAGCTGCCGGAGGCGATCGTCAGAGACGGGCCGCCTTCGATGCCGAGGACCAGATCGTTGCTCTGATCCAACTCGAACTCCCAGCTGGCCTGCAGTCCGAGACGCAGCTCGAACAGATCGAGGTCCAGCTCCTGCTCCACCATCGTGTAGCCATTGCCCGAGAAGAAGTCGGTGTACGACTCCGAACTCGTGGAGATGGGCGTGAAGAAGATGGTGGGGCCGTCGATGCCGGGCTCGCCGTAGTACGCGTAGTCGGGGATGTCGTCCAGACCGGAAGCCACCTTGAAGGTGTCGTAGTCCGTCGTGAACGTCAGGTAGTCCCCGCCGGAGATATCCCGGCCGCGGTACAAGCCCGAATTGGCATCGATGTTGCCGTAGCCGAAGCCGCCGAACACGCCCCACGAGAAGTTCGAGCCTTCCTTGCGCGGGGCCGTCGCGCCGAGCCGAAGCATCGGCATGAAGTGGTCGCCGCTGTCCGTGGCGCTTCCACTCGCGACGTTCGAGAACGTGTACGAGCTCTCGCGCGTGTAGGACGTACGGCCGAGCGTGATGGTGCCCGCGCCGCGGTCCAAGCTGGAAGACGGAGCGTCGAAGTCCGCCCCCCAGTTCTCGGTGGTGTCGCCACCATCAGAGCCAGGGAACACGTAGCCGCTGTTGTACTCACCGGGCGGCAGCTCGAACGACAAGTCGAAGTCGTTCAGGCTGAAGTCGATGTCGTTCAGCAGCGTGCGAGAACGATCGAAGCGCACGTCGTTCCCGATCCTGTAGTTCAGGTCGAGACCGAAGTTGAGCTTCCACTCGTTGGAATCCTGCCCGAAGGCAGACGGCGTGCCGGCCATGATGCCAGCGCAGACGATCAGGGGGATGCAAGTCTTGAGATGCATCGCGTACTCCTTGCTTCCCTTGGCCGAGGATGACCACGGGAGCTGGTGAGAAATGAACTCAGCGAGACCATCTCGCCGAGCATGAATGGGACCTGCTTGGTGCCGGATGAAGAAGGATCCGGCGGAGGGAAACCTCAGGTAGATCAACAGGCGGATGCCGCAGCCAAACACGCCTGTAAGGCGGGCTTGGATATGGCACCCACATTCCTAGTGTTCATATAAGCATGTTAATGAGCCAGCCAATCCAGACTAATACACTATGTAATTAATAGCGTAAAGGGTCGCGATGACTTTCAAAATTGCAAATTAGGTTATGAGGCGAGCAGCAAAAGTGTGACTAAAAAAATATAGTAATCTAGGGATTTTATGCGCAAAAAGGGCCGCGGTTATCTCTAACCGCGGCCTCGCATATGTTGGTTAGTTAGACTGATGAATCTCGAGCGAGCCGCCTATTCCGTACTGACCTACACCCAGCTGGTGTCCTGAGCCGCTTTGCGTGGCTGTTAAACTATTAAACGCGCCGCCTTGATCTAGCGCCATTGTATTTGCGCTGCCTTGCTGAACTCCGACTGCAACGTTGGCTAAGCCTGCTTGGTGCACGCCCATCGCATTGCCGGCGCCGGCTTGAAATGTAATCGCGGCGTTAGCGATGCCTTCCTGCTCAATGGCTACCGCTTGTGCAACTCCTGCTTGAAATGACGAAGCGTAGTTACCTGCGCCTTCTTGATGAACGGATGCAGCGTTAGCGGCTCCGGCCTGATAAGTATTAGCTGAGTTAGAGCTGCCGTCTTGTTCAATTTCAGCGTAGTTGTAAATTCCTGCTTGACTGCTGTGAGCCGAGTTGCCGTTTCCAGACTGATAATTGTTAGCGACGTTCATGCTGCCAGTTTGCGCAATAGAGCTGTCGTTTGCGGTGCCTGACTGAACTGCAACTGCATGGTGTCCACCGCCGTTTTGTGAAATCGCAGCCGTGTGATTGCTGCCGTACTGGGCCGCTGTTGCTTCATTGTCGTTACCGAGTTGTTCGATTGAAGCAGAGTTATTTGATCCTAGAGCTTGAACAGCAAAAGCTGTATTTCCGTCGCCCTCTTGGACGATTGCAGAATTATTGTTTGCGCCCCATTGGAAAGTATCAGCTGTGTTGTTTGAGCCGACTTGCTGGGTAGATGCTGTATTATCGTCGCCCCACTGCGTCGTGTCAGCGCTGTTCGAATCTCCATGCTGAAATGTCAAGGCACTGTTGTTGTCGCCGTACTGAGAGGTGTGCGCACTGTTACTGGCGCCGAGCTGATAAACTGCAGCGTCGTTGCTGTCACCGTATTGATCAATCTCTGCACTATTTTGAGACCCGGCTTGAAGCACGGCGGCAGAGTTGTCGTCACCGGTCTGTTCGATGTCGGCGGCCGAGTCACCGGCGAGAATTTGGGTTGAAACAGCGGAGTTTGAACTCCCATTCTGATGAACTGCTAAATCATTGTTCGAAGCGTGTTGAAACGCCGATACGGTGTTGGAGTCGCCAATTTGATCGATTTCAGCGTATGAGTTGCTGCCGACTTGAGTAAGACTGACCGAATTGTCTTGCGCAAGGGCCGGAGCGGCAGAAGCAAGCAGCAGTGCAAATAAAGAAGTTTCTAAAGAGAGATTTAATAAATTCGGACGAAACCGGACCATAGCCAACTCCACAACCTTCACATTCAACAAACCGCAGCGCAGGAGCTGCATTCTATATTCCGGTGGCTAGATGTATTTGATTTTTCCTGACACAACGACCACTCATGGTTAGTTATGCGAAGCGATGTATTTATCGTGCCAATTGTGTCTCAATCGGTTAGAAACGGATAAAATTTCCGACCAAAAACATCGCCAAATATGCAATAATTTCGGAACTTTAAATAGAACACTGCGCCGATAGCTCCGCACAACGCATTTGTATGGTCTGCAGCTGCTGTTAGGATGCGCGAAATGGAGGTCTGCGTGAAGAATTTTCGTCTAATCTGCGTTCTGTTTTCAGTTGTTTCCTTTGGCGCTTGTTCGGGCAGCTCGGATTCCGGCGCGACAGCTGAGTTAGACAAAGCAGTATACGATGCGCCGAATTTGCTGTTTGCCGATGGGATTGAGCCCGGTGATGCCGCACAATGCGAAGCTCCCAATGGCCAATGCTGGTACGTGGATGCGCAGGCACCAAGCGGTGGGAATGGAACTTACTCCGCCCCTTACAATTCTTTTGAGAAAGTCGTCGGCTACATGGATGCTGGCAACGACTATCACAGCGGCCTAATTAAGGGCGGCGACTATTTGTATGTTCGAGGTACTTTTGGAGCTGAAGCCGGGCAGCTTCATTTGGGCCGCGGCTTTCAAGGAGGCACTCCCTCGAATCCCACTGTTATTAAAAGCTGGAGAGGATTTCCGCGAGCAGTATTTGATGGTGGCCATAGCCGTTCAGACCTGATTGTAGTTCGTGCGCTTAGTGATGACTTGAGCCGGGGAGTTGTAATCAGAAATGTTGAGATAACTCGCGCTGCTGGGAGAGGCATTTACGTAGATGAAAACGTCGAGCACGTTGTGATCGAAGGAGTTGTTGCGCACGATGGGCTAGGTGATGGATTTTCGGGCGTTGGAGGCGGAGTTTTGCTTTCAATGGTATCTGCCAGCCATGATTTCACAGTGCGCAATAGTTTGTTTTTCAATAACCGTGTTGATCCAAAAGGCGGAGAGAATAATATCGGCGGCCTAAGCATTCTTTCGGAACCCGAGGCTAAGAACGGTTCAATTGTCCGCGTCTACAACAATACCTTTAGAGATGAGCATATTGCAGTTCGCCATAAGCACTCGGGCCGAATCAAAATGCACGCATCCGGAAATCTGATATCTGATTCAGATATTGGCTTTTATGTTCGGGCGCTCGACAACGAGATCGACAATAACCAGCTAGTGCGAGTGGGTACGGCCTTTATGCTGGTCGCAGAGAACCAAAAAGGCGACGCGTACGCCAACATTCATGATAATGACGTGCTGGACTCCTTAGTGCTGCTTGATACAGGATATGACAGTACCGGATTTGAGCGCAGGGTAGATTTCACAAATAACTTTTACAGCAGCTCTCGCAGCGTCGACGGGATTATTCAACTTGGACGCTACGGTTCCAACGAATTCGACACAGACTATTGGAATAGCGCCGGCAATACTTTCGAATTCGATGAATCAAACTCTACCTTCCTCTACGTTGAAGGCAGTGCCTTTAGTGCTGGTGAGGCTGAAGGCGTATTGGGAGATTCGAATCTTTCGGCTGAGCAGGTTCAGTCTGGTGCCGCTATCTCACAAGCGGAGTATGTTTCTGAGGACGATTATTCCGAAGTAGTGGAAGAGGATTTCCCGGAAGAATTCGAGCTACCAGCCGATCAGAGCCCTGAAGAGCAAGAGCGATTTAGGAACTTCTTTGAGAATTGGCGCTGGCGCCACAGGGGCTAAATTTACTGGTTGTATTCTGCCGCGTTTGCTAGCAGCTTTTCCTGTTGGCGCAGAATCTCCAGCAAATACTTGCACGCGTCCGTCATGGTGAAGATTCCAGCTAAGCGTTTGTTTTCCAGAACGAGCGCCGAGCCGATATGGTTGCGAATCATGTGAGATACTACGTCTTCTAAATTATCGCTGGCATCGACCATGTATGTATTCATGGTGCATATTTGCTCAAGTGGGATCGACCCCTCAGCTGCGGCGTCGCCAAAGACGCTCAGAGCAAGGCTGATGTCGCGGTCCGTGATGACGCTGACAGGTTTGCCGCCTTCAACGACTGGAACATGACGGATAGCGTGCGCGGCCATCAGGTTTCGCACTTGGAGGGGGGGGTCATTTGGAGAAACGGAGTATGGATACGGCGTCATAACTGCGCCGACCGATTTGGCTTTGCTGCTCATGTGTGTACCCGCTGCTAAAACTCTTTCAAGGAGATCACTAGTGTTATCGGCGGATTAGGGGCTACGGTTTAGCCCTCTCGTATAAACCCGTACAAAAATCTTCATTACGTATGATTTCGGATGGTTACAATTGGGTAAAAACGGCGAATAGATACTTAGTAAGGAACCAGATATGGGAGCGACTCAAAAGTGATGAAACGAAATGCAGCCTTATTTTTAATAGCCTTGCTGGCCGCTGGAGTTATGCAGCAAGCTTCCGCCGACCAGCAAAGTGCGCCAGTAGTAAGCAAGGAGAGAGCCGTGGGAGATATGAGTCAGAAGTCAGATGCGGAACTTAAGAAGCTGCTAACGCCAGAGCAGTATCGAGTCGCTCGTGAAGACGGTACGGAAAGGCCGTTTAGCAACGAATACTGGAACAACAAGAAAGCAGGAATTTATGTTGATGTTGTTTCTGGAGAGCCCTTATTCAGTTCCACTGATAAATACGATTCCGGAACCGGCTGGCCAAGCTTCACCAAGCCAATCAAAAAGGAAAATGTTATTGAGAAGGACGACAGTTCCTTTTTCATGACGCGTACCGAAGTACGCAGCAAACGCGGAGATTCTCATCTAGGGCATGTATTTCCAGACGGGCCGAAGCCGACGGGTTTGCGCTACTGCATTAATTCCGCGTCACTGCGATTTATTCCAGCCGACGAACTTAAAGACGCCGGCTACGAGGAGTATTTGCAGCTGTTTGAAAAGTAGTTCGCTACTTGTGCAGGATAACATTTGTTAGGGTTGTGTCCGCATTCACATTCACCGGCAACATTTCGTGCTTTGAGATGCCAACGAAGTAGCTGCCTGGAGGCATTCGGTGGCGCGAAAGCGTGAAATGCCCGTCGGAATGTGAAACAGTAGATGCGGCGGGTTTTCCGTCCTTCCATGCCACAACTGCTGCGCCCGCGATGGGTTCATTTTTGGCATTAACAACTTTACCGGAAACTGCGATGACGTGATTGCGGAGAGTTTCAAGGTAGGCGAACTCATATCCCCGATATTCATATCCCTGAGTGTAGAAGCGGCCGCTTTCGCTTATGTCTTTCGACGTGGCCGGGGAGCTTTTCACGGGTTCAATGCTAGTGTCTTCCTTCCACTCATTCCACGAAGTTATAAAAAACATATTTAGGTTGGGGTGAAGTAACGGTTTTGCGAGCTCTTCAATCCCCAGCGCAAAAAATTCGCCTTCGGGTCCGCCTGGACTTGTCATGCGGGGCATCACATGGTTTTTACGCCCTTTAACGGCCCTGTCGTTGTACCCGGGAAGGACGACCGGGATTACGGGAATACTGGGAGGAACAGCCTCAATGTATTTTTCGAACAGCTTGCGACCATCGATAATAAACTGCTTCAAGCCTTCATAACCGGCATGCCTTTTGTAACGGCGAGTGTACAGATTATACGAAGTGATCGCGTCGAAAAGCTTAATTCGCTCTACTTGAGGCCTGGTACTTTTGACGCGAAAGGAGTTTTCGTCGCGGCGTTCCTGCGTAACGTCCCAGAAAATTTCGTCGCCGATAAAGTATACATCAAAGCCTTTTGCCTTTGCTGCTTCACGAGCACGCTGAATAGCTAGGTCGTAATGTTTCGCGAATGTTCTGCTAAGATAGAGGAGAACAACTGGGCGATTGTCGATTTTTAAGTAACTCGGGTGATTGAAATATTTTTCGCTGAATCTTTCCAAATCACTTGCGAACTGCTCAACAGCTTCTTCGGTAAATACGGTCGCACCCCAGCGCGACACGAAGTGTAAATCTTGAGTTTCGTAGAAAATGCAAAACTTAATATCGCCGATATTCTTCGCTTTCAAGAATGTCGAATCGATTCGTGAGTGGTATTTTGGCTGATTGGGCCAATAGTCGAGTGTGAAGAAGTCGACCCCATATCTCGATGCCCACTCGATGTGCTGCTCCGCAACTTTGACGTCAGTTGAGGAATATTTTCCGAGGAGCGGCTCTTGCGGCGGAAGCAGCTTGGCACGGGTATATTCACCGCTGATGAAATGTTCGGGGTGCCACAAATAATAATGAGCACCGACCATAATTCGGTCGTCTAGACGTGGTTCGCGTTTTATCGCCGCATGCTCAGCCTGTTTGTTGAATCGGTAGAGATGAAGGCGAAGCGCGGGAGGCTGCTTAGAATATTTCCAAGAAGGGAAGGTCTGACCCTTCGTGAGCTGCAGACGCTTCTGCGGTGCGACAGCGCGGTGGATGTGCTCGAAAAATGGCATCTTCGTCCAGCCAGTCTGCGCGCTAATCATGTAAACTGGGACACCCTGCTCACTCAGAGACCCAAAGGCTTGATTCATGTGATGGGCCCTAAGCAGCTCATCAAAGCGATAAATCATAACTCGCCGGTTAAAGCTGAGGATCAGCGGCAGTGCGACGATTTCGTAGGGCATACCGCGGCTGTCGAGAACTACCACGGCGTCGTCAGGCATCATCCGATTAAGCTCTGCTAGACTTTGATAGAAACCATCTAAATCAGATTCGCCGACGTGGCCCAAAGCGCGAACCGTGGAAGGGATTAACGTGCCCGCTAGAAATAGAACGGTAATCAGTACGCGCGCGGCGTGCGGAACTTTCCTAACGATCATCCAAAATCCAAAGGCACTGCAAATTATTGCCAGCGGAAGCAGCTCACTACACAGGTACCTAGTGTAATAATAGTAGTTGCCTGCGACAAAATTACGCAATGTGTGAAACAGCAGCAGCGCTAGCATTAGTCCTGTAGGCAGCAGGTATGAACGAGAATAGAAACTTCGTTTTAGGAACGCGTAGAGACCGACTACGAAGAACAATGTACCAAGCGGCGTAAGGAATCGAGCTAGCACCACCGGGTTGTAGCGAAAAAGAGACTCGAAACCTTTGGCGGCGAGATGCCAGCGTTTGCCGAAATAAGGGTGGTGCAAATACGTTTCGGTGAATCCAAGTTGGTAACCTTTGTAGCCAATGCATCCCCCGAGCAGCAGCAAAACCCCGGCCGCAATAGCACTGCGGTGCGAAGCAAGAAAATGCCAAGTCTTTCTAAGAGTTCCTTGGACGAAATGCCCAGCGCCAAAAGCGAACACCGGAATTAACGTGCAGGCTGTCACGAACAAAATTCCTGCAGTGTAAATATCTCCTGTGATTTTTAAGTTCTCGTAATAAATGTGGCGGGAGTAAGGAAATGAGAACTTGAGTCCGTGATAAAAGCTCCAGGCGAAGAGAGCAACAAGGCCTAGCGCAAAAAATAGCAAACTTCGCGCGCGAGCCCCGCTTAACTGACAAATGCGAAGAGCGAGTCCGGGCAGGATGCAGCATAGAATCATAAAGCCAGAGATTCGGGTGAAAAAGGCAGCACCAAAAGCCAGCGCGCTAAGGGTCAAATAGTACGAATTTTTCTCGTGAGCTCGTGCGAAGAAGTAAAAAGCAATCAGCACGAACGCCCCGGCGACCGTTTCGGAAACCGGAAACTTTGCGAAGTAAGAATGTGCTGGATTTGCGGCAAGCATTGCTGCCGAAATTAGGCCAACGGCAGAGCTTCCGGTCAAGGTTTTGGCAAGTAAATAAACAGACACTATGCAGAGCAAGCTGAAGGGAAGCAATATCAATGTTGTGTTTGCTTCGCCGAACAGTAGGTGCGAAATCGCAAGCCAGAGTGGGTGAAGGTGGTAGAATTGGGGAACGAAGATACTAGAGTTCTCATGGTCGAAGTACAGCCCCGGGAGTAATTCTCTCGCAAACGGGATCTCGTCGCGCTTATCAAGGCCGCTGTATGTGTGTTTTCTGTAAAACTCGGAAAGGCGCTCATTGCTATGCAAGAGCTGCGGCATATCATCGTGAACGAAAACTTCGCCGTTCAACGCAAAATGATTTCCCATATTTACGTATATTCCCTGGTCCTGGCCGCCAGCAAAGTAATTTGACGGAGGGAAACGCAGCACGACAGCGCCGAGGAGAACTAACAGCATAGTCGCCTTTGGCAGGTCGGGCTGAAGCCTAAGGCGAATTGCCGAGATATTGGCAATAATGGATCGGCGCCGAAGGCCAAGGAACGACGCGCAGCAAAAAAGCATGCAAACAATTAACGCGACTAAGCCAAACTTGCTCGCTTCAAGCAGTAGTATTGCGCAAAAGGAAGTAAGCAAAATACCGGCTGCTGCGATCTCAAAGAGCGCGGTGAAATCAATCACCGCGGCTTCGGGGTCACTACGGCCAAGACGGCAAAGCGCGCCGAAAGTAAATAGAACTAGTAAGAAAACAACGCATAGCATAACGACTAGGAAGACTAGCCGCTTTTAGTCAATAAGAACAGCTGAAGACTCGAGATTGGCGGTCGAGTCGAACCTCGTTAGCTGGCGAAATCGGTTCTGACAAAAACTCCCGTCATCCAGGACATTATTTCTTTGCGCCAGGTGTAAAGTGCCAGCGGGACCCAGACAATACTAACTTCCCAAACCAGAGCATACAATGTGCGCCACTGAATGAAGTACTCGACTCTCGGTGCGTCGACAATCAGTCTTATTGGGAAGA
Organism: Bdellovibrionales bacterium; assembly: GCA_020434585.1. Taxonomy (GTDB): domain Bacteria; phylum Bdellovibrionota_C; class UBA2361; order SZUA-149; family JAGRAN01; genus JAGRAN01. The sequence goes on along the minus strand of JAGRAN010000007.1, from coordinate 10,513 downwards.
AGTACCTGGTATCATCGAACGGCGCAAACAAGGCGACTCCCAGGTTTCCGTAGTTAAACATGTCAAGAATAGCGTGCGATGAAATAGAAATTATGAAGCAAGAGTATAAACGCCACCAGAGAGGTGAGAACCACTCGACGCGGCGGGCGACGAGCCGAGGTACGATTGCACTGACAATAGCTGCAAAGAGGAGCGAGTGGGTGATTCCGCGGTGAGCAAACATCGATTCGGGTGCCGCTCCCAGCCAGTCACCAACAACGTCAAAATCGGGCATAACGCTGAGGAAGATTGATACCAAAATAATACGTCTAGTTGAAATCTGTTCAGAGTACATTTTGCCGATTGCACCGCCGACAAACGCGTGGGTGAATGATGAAGGCATGGTTAGGTCTCCTTTGGTGAAGGGTTAGAGCAGATACGCCGATGGAAATTGTAGTGCGCCGATGCGGCGCCGATGTGCAAAATTACTTCGAAATGTTCTCTGCACATTCGAGCCTTGATGGAAGCTCGGAAGCGCTGCGGAATGCCATCCATTTTGCACTGTCAAAGTCGCGGAAAGCTCGTGAGAACCGCGATGGGTTCTCATCGAAGCTTTCGGGTAATCGAATAAAAACCTTTGCAATTTGAGAGGAATACTTTCTAGCTAGTTCACCGTAGATTTCAGGGTCCTTTTCTCCAGCATCGCCAACTAGAACGAATCGTCGTTGAGGAAAGGATTTAAGAATGGGTTCTATGGTCTTTGGTTTGGTGCGGAGCGGCGACTTGAATAAGTTTGTCCAAGAAAGGCCGCGCCATCCAAAAGACTTGAGGTGAAACGTTCCTGACGGGAAGTTATGTGACGTCATGAACTCTTCAAGTGGGCCGTATAGCTGCCACGGAGTAGAAGATACGTAGTGAAACGACGCACCTTGCTGCCGCCACTCCTGATAAAGCGCAGCCATTCCGGGAATTGGTTTAAACGATCGTGTGAACGTATTTGCCAGTAGCTCGCGCTTATCGTGAACGTGGGACAATTTGATCGTATCATCGATGTCGGAAATTACGGATATACCAGCCGGGGCTAGGAGCTTCGTGTGCACACGATGGGATCGCGCAAGCAGGCCGCCGCTCCAGGCTTGGATAGTCAGGGTTCTTTCGCCTAAACTGTTTTCCGCAGTAATCTTTTCCAGCTCACCTCTAGAGATAGTGAGCTTGGCCCACGAATGGCCATCCATTGAAGAAAATTTCAAAGGAAGCAGCCGCTCTCCAACCCGAACTACCGCTCCGGCGGATTTGGCTTGTCGTGCTACAAACAAACTCGCGCGCTTCCAGTAGATGCTAGGGTCGCTCAGTTCGCTTTTTTCACATCCGAGAGCTTTTGCTGCTAAACGAAGCAGAAAATGCGTCGCCTTAGAATCGTTGTGTTCAAAGGACCAGGCGTGGATGGGAATATCAAGGCTATCTGCGTCAGGAGTGCTGCCGCAGAGGGTCGGGAAGAATACAATTTCGCCGCGTGCTGCTCCTAACATTTCGGTCCGTAAAAGAACGCAGTTGTCAGTTAAATAATCGGTGGCGATAAACATTGCTCAAAACCGTGTAAACTCGATAAATCCTGTTCCTATTACCAAAATGAGCGCAGCACCTGCAGGAGTCAACGAACTAAATCGCATTAAACAAATAACTATTTGCTCTCTTGTCGGCGGCTAATCGCGCGCTAACGAAGTTCTCATTCGTCGGGGATTGCTGGAGATTCTACCTTGATGAAGCGCCGTGCGATGACTCGAATCTAAAGGGATTATGCCTAAGCTATTGATTGCTACAGATGCATGGAAGCCTCAGATTAACGGTGTGGTCCGAACGCTTACGAATACTATTTCGTGGCTGGAGAATGCCGGGTACACGGTCGAAGTCATTCATCCGAATTTGTTCCGTAATGTTCCGTGCCCTTTCTATTCAGAAATTCAGCTCGCGTTGCCTGCTCCGGGCAGGATCCGCAAAATAGTTGAGAAGTTCGAGCCAGACCACATCCATATCGCAACTGAAGGGCCGATTGGTCTACAGCTTAGACGTTTGTGCGTTAAACGGGGCTGGAATTTTACTACGTCGTTTCACACTAGATTTCCTGAATACCTCCAGCACTTAGCAAAAATTCCACAAAACTGGACCTGGCCGTTGTTTCGTTGGTTTCACGGAGCGTCCAGCAAAATAATGGCGCCATCCCAGTCGTTTGCCGACAAGCTAAAGCAGCTTGGATTTAACAACGTCGACATTTGGTCGCGCGGGATTGATTTAGGTCAATTTGCACCTCGAGAAAAAAATTATCCGAAAACCGATCGCCCGATCTTGATGTATATCGGCAGAATCTCAAAAGAGAAGAATGTTGAAGCATTCTTGGCAGCAGAGGCTCCGGGAACCAAGTATCTCGTCGGAGATGGTCCAATTAAGAAGCAGCTTGAGAAGAAATACCCTGACGCGAAGTTTCTTGGATACAAAACTGGAGAGGATTTGGCGCAGGCCTACGCCAACGCCGATGTATTTGTTTTCCCGAGTCTGACTGATACTTTTGGAAATGTTATTTTGGAAGCGCTAGCATCAGGAGTCCCGGTTGCGGCGTTTCCCGCGACTGGTCCAATTGATATTCTAGTTGAGCCGCAGTACGGTTGCTGCGACGAAGATCTGTCCGCAGCGATTAAGCGAGCCTTAGACAAAGGGGACCCTCAGGCCTGCGTTGAATATGCCAGGACTTATACTTGGGAAAACGCGTCGAAGCAGTTTGCAGGATACTTGGTTCCGCATGCGGCTTAAGTTAGCAAAACTGATTTAGGTCGGCTCAAGGACTTGAATGGTGTTTGAGCTAATCGCCACCTGAACTGGCGTGCTGCCGAAATACTCTCCGTCAATCTGCACCGGATAAGGTTCATTAGAGTTTATCTTAAAATTCGTACCCTTGCATTTAACCGCTGACGAGGAGCCGTTAACGGAGCCCATCAAATGTCTAAGCTGCCAACTGAAATAAGACATAAATGATTTGCATGGAAGAAAGGTCGCATCTAAGACTTCGTCGGTGCTGACAGCGTCCCGATTGAAGAACATTTTTAAAGCATACTGTTTATTGTTGGAGACTACAAAGAAGCCTTCTCGGTCGTCGACCACTTGTTTACCGTCAACTGAGATCGTCAGGCGCGGCGCCTTATAACTCTTTAAGACTTTAAGGCTTGGCGCAATATAACCGATATGCCCGATTGGGCCGACTCGTTTGGAAGCAATTTCTTGAATTACACAGGAGTCGAACCCGACGCTCGCCATGGTAAAGAAGGGAGTGCCGTTAATTTCACCGATATGATGCGTCGTAACTTGGTTGGCTTGAAGAGCTTTAAATACGCTTTCGAAATCAGCTGTCATTGAAAATTCGCGGGCAAATAAGGATTCGTTGCCAGTCGGAAGCATGTAGACAGGGGTCTTGGTGGCGGCTAAGGGGTCTAGCAGTGGCAGCAGGGTACCGTCTCCGCCAGCGACGATCAAAACATCTAGGTCTCGAATGTAGTCTAACAGTGAGTCGTCATAAGTATTCGAGGATTCTAGTAAACGGCAGGTTACACCCCGAGCAGAGAGGAAGGATTCCAGTTCTCGGGCAACATGCGGACTATGTCCTTTGCCCGACGCGGGGTTGAATAATATGCCGACCTTCATTTTTTCAATTAGCTGCTGTGATGCGCGAGCATATCCTGCCATAGCACGGACCCCCTGTCTCGTTTTTGATTTGTGTCGAGCCCGCAGAAATAAGTTCGGCCTGCGGAGGAATATTCTGAAAAAAGGCTGACAAGTCGAGGGGTTACTCTTAAACGAACTGGTGCAGATCTCAGAGCACGCTAAATCGCTTACGCAATATAACAAAGGAGAGGGGAGTTTCGTCGCATTTCGTTCGATTGGGGACAACTGTAACGAGGTAATACGAAACTTGAGAGGAGGTTGCATGGGCAAGTGGATTGCAGCAGCTGTTTTTCTTACACTTTGGTATGGGCTACCACCGGTTGTCGAAAAGATGACCGAACAGGCAGTACAAGACGTAGACATCAATCACGCTGACTATCGCTAAGCCGCCGCGGCTTACAACGGTATCGCGAGTGCAATGGTTGGGCCCATCGAAAAGGGGTCCAGCAACATTATTGTCTCGACAATACCGACTGTAAGCGCTGCGACTGGTACAACAAATAGATGACGAAAAGGTTTGTGCCAGGCGCTTAGAAAGCAGACCAGTGGCATGCCGACGAGCGCTGTAATAAAGCAGTGCGATGCCAATTGCGGCTGCATGTTTAGGGCCCAAACTGTTCCGGCGAACAGCAGGTTGATAAACCCCATTCCGAAGCAGGCGATGTGGCCGAGTCGCATCGTGCGTCGCTCGAAGCTCTGATAACCGTTAAGAAACTCGTCGCGGTGGAAACCGAGGCCCAGGGTTGCACCGGAAAAGATTCCAACCATCATTGCTGACCATGCCCATCGGATGTGAAATAGAACCAAAGTGGGCATCATGCTGCCAGAACCTCCTGAGATTTGAGAGTACTCAGCTGAGATTTGGCTTCGGACCTCAAGCGGGAGAAGAACGCGTTACGACGCTTTTGAACGGATTCGGCAGTGTAGAGATTTCCGGCAAGTCTGTAGAGTCCGTATTGCAGTTCTGCGGCGGACATTCGTTTCGGCTTATAGTTAATATCAAACAGCGTGCAGCGATCCCAAGCGTAAGGGTGAGTCAGGCGAGATTCCTGCTTTAGCCGCTCATACAGTGGGGTTCCTGGAAACGGCGTTAATACAGTGATTTGAACGTCGTAGGGGAGAGCACTCTCGACGAATTCATATACTTCGTCGAAAATCCGATTTGTGTGCTCGTCCAGTCCAAGAATAAAGCAAGCGTTGACGCTGATTCCGTATTGTTGAATGGTCTGAATTGCCTCTCGGTACTTATGAAATTGTTTGGCCTTAAAATTTGCTTTCTGTTCGATTCCTTCGAGTGCATCGTTCGTCGGACTCTCAAGGCCGATGAGGACCTGTCTACAACCGGCGGCAGCCATTAACTGCAGTAGCGCAGGATCTTCGGCAATTGAAATATCAGTTTCAGTGAACCACTTAATTTTTAGCGGAATAAGCTGGCGGCATAGCTCCTTTCCCCAGCGTTTATCGACGAACGTGTTGTCATCAGCAAACTCAATAAACGGGCGCGACTTAATGCGTTTAATTTCAGTAATGTCGCGAATTACGTCTTCGACAGGTCTTTTTCGATAACCACGATGGAGCATTACGCTGGAAGCGCAGAAGTCACAGCGCCAGGGGCAGCCGCGGGAGGTTTGAACTGTAATGCGGTTGTAACGGTCGTCGCTTAGCAGGTCATAGCGTGGGATCGGAAGTTTTGCCACGTCCACAACTCCAAACTGATTGGAGTACCAGATCTTCCCAGAAGCTCCATGATTGACAGCTTCGACGACATGCGGCCAGATGTATTCTCCTTCACCTACGATTACATGGTCGAAATGTTCTTTTGCTTCGTGCGGCCGCACACTTGCATGCAGCCCGCCGATTGCAGTTACAATTCCTTTGCTGCGCAGGCGCTTTGAAACAGCGTAGGCTTCATAGATTTGTGCCGAAAAGGTACTGACGGCAACTAAGTCGCAGCTGTACAGCTCTTGTGGTTCAGAGCCGTCTTGATCTGCTTCTAGGTAGACGAGCTCATGACTCTCCGGGGTGACGGCAGCAAGATACAACAACCCCAAGCTTGGCAGTGATGCTACAACTTGGCTGCGTTCTACGAAGCCTGGCAGCGTCAGGCCTAGTTCGAGCAGCGCAGTGTCTCTGACACGAATTCCACTCATTGCAAGAAATCCAATTTTCATAACTTCCTCCATTGCTCGCCTCAAGTAACAGCATAGCTCAGGATGAAGACTAATTAGAGTTCCTAGGTGTGACATTGTTACAAGTGTCGGGAGAAGCAGAGGCGTTACCGCCAGTTGGCTTGTAGATAGCGAGAGAAATGGCTGTTGGATGATTTCTGGCGGGAAATCAAATTTGTATCATTGTTACAAGCTCAAAGGTTTTCAGGCTGGCTGCCTTCGACGAACGTAATCATGAACTGTCTGATCTGATCTCCGCGCTCCCGCAGAGCAGCGGAATTTTCACAACGTGAATCAACCTGCGCTCCAACTCGGACATGTACCGGGCCTGGTTTAAATAAGTAAGAGCCCTTGCGTTTAACGGCGAACATCCCTCGAACGGCAACCGGTACCAACGGATAGCCAGCATCCCGTGCCATTTTAAAAACTCCGAATTCAAACGAACGAATTTTTCCATCAAGCGTTCTATGCGCTTCGGGGAAAACGAGAATTGATAGTCCGCGTTCTCGGCGTAGTCGCGCTTCGTCCGAGAGCTGGCGAATAATTTTTCTGGGGTGCTCCTTGTTGTCGATTGGAATACCGCCGGACCACTTCATCAAGTATCCGTAAATCGGAATATTGAGCTGCCACGACTCCATCACTCCACTATAGGCGCGCGGTATGACGCAGGCCGATAGGAGTCCATCTAAGATATTGGTGTGATTGAAGCAGTAAACACTGGGGACGTCAGGATCGAACTCCGGGTCGTACTCGACTTTCAATTTTCCGCCAGTAGCCAAAAGTATCATGACCCTTAGCAGGGGACGCGCCACACGTTCGAAAACGACGGGGAATGGCAGGGTGAGCAAAGCTGCTCGAATAATGATAACCGAGAATAGGATCCAAATTGTCCCGAATATCCAAAAAAATGCCGAAAAAAGGAGAACCAAAAGCTGCTGCATATCGGTTTTTAGAAGCTGCGAAATCGTTTATAGTTGTGTTTTATGCCATGTATCTTGATTAGGATAGGTCAAAATAATGCTTTCTAACGTAGAAGCCGCCGCCGTTTTTCTAGAGAAGGAAGTTAAGGCGTTCGCCGACGTCGCGGTGGTTGGAATCAGCGGAGGTGTGGATTCCGCCGTAGTTGCGTCAATATGCGCCGCGGCCCTTGGTCCAAAAAATGTCTACGGGCTCTCTATGCCTTACGACGAAATCGATACCTCGACCTTCAATTCCCGTAGCGCCGAGCTGGCTGATAAGCTTGGCATCAACCACCTCGTTATGTCGATTGGCGTGCCGGTAGATGCCGCCGTCAAAGTCATGCACGACGCAGTCGGCTCAGCAACTGAGTACAGCGACGATCTGCATAAACTAACTCTGGGAAATAGCCGCTCTCGCATGCGCATGCTCTATCTTTACGGCGTTGCTGGTGAACTGAGCTATCGCATTGAGGAGGGCCAGAAGCACAAACACCTGAGCCCTGTCAGAGGCGAGCTGTTTTCGAAGCGGGTACGAGTCATGGGGACCGGCAACGCTTCAGAGGACCTTATTGGTTACGATACAAAGGGGGGCGATGCCCTAGCGGACTTGTTTGTAATTGGGGACTTGTTCAAATCCGAAGTGTATCAATTGGCAAAGTATTATGAAGTTCCAAAGAGTATCGTAAAGGCCCCGCCGTCTGCAGGATTGTACGAAGGGCAGACTGACGTGCTAGAACTAGGCTTCTCTTATGAAGAGCTTGAGCCGGCTCTTTCTGCGCTGCACAGAATACTGAGTCGAGGAGTGGGTGATGCGGAGCTGAGCGCGAACCTACCGGAATTCGGCGATGTAACTCCAAAAACTGCAGAATTTGTAGTTCGCCGCTTTTTAGGCAACGCCCACAAGCATCGTGCGCCTAAGGTGGTGCAAATTCGTCAGACCGAGTTGGTAAAGGATATTTGGCGCAGCGGCAGCGGTGCCGTGTAGTGAAATCAGCTCAAAGGGCTTGATTCGCGGCGGTCGAAGTTACAAACTAGAGCGTCTAAAACGAGTTTCCGAGTATTTAGCTAGCACAATTGAGGCGGACCATGTCAGCGCGTGAACCTATTTATCTTTGCAGCCCCCTTCGTACCCCAATCGGAAGTTTTGGCGGCACTTTGGCCGGTGTTCCAGGTCCGGAACTCGGTGCGCATGTTATTCGTGCAGTACTCGAGCAGTCAGGTGCTGACCCTGCGACCATCGACGAGGTTATAATGGGATGCATTCTTACTGCGGGGCAGGGCCAGGCTCCTGCACGTCAGGCAGTAATTAAAGCAGGTCTTCCAAGCACAACTCAGGCATTGACCATCAATAAGGTCTGCAGTTCTGGGCTTAAAGCGGTAATGCTTGCGGCTGACAGCGTTGCGCTTGGCCACAGCGATGCGATCATTGCCGGCGGCTTTGAGAACATGTCGCAGTCGCCTTATTTGCTGCCTGCGCTTCGCAATGGTGCACGACTCGGACACTCATCAGCTCTCGACAGCATGATCGTCGACGGACTGTGGGACCCATATAACGATTATCATATGGGTAATGCTGCGGAACTCTGTGCCCGTGAAAATAAATTGACTCGAGAAGCTCAAGATGAGTTTGCCTTGCAGAGCTACGATCGTGCTCTAGCTGCAATTGAGCAGGGTAAGTTTAAAAATGAGATCGTTCCGATTACGGTGCGTACTAGAAAAGATGAGGTTGAATTTGCGGAAGATGAGGAACCGAAAAATCTGAAACGCGACAAAGTTTCATCTCTGCGTCCCGTGTTCGACAAAAACGGTACCGTAACTGCAGCAAACGCATCCACAATAAATGACGGCGCTGCGGCCATGTTAGTTTGCTCAAAGTCGTACGCTGATAAGCATGGGATCAAGCCAATAGCGACTCTTATTTCCCAGGGGTGGCATGGACAAGCTCCTGAATGGTTCACTACGGCACCGGTTGGTGCGATGGAGATGGCCCTTAAGAAGGCTGGCAAAGACATTGCGGACATTGATCTGTTTGAGATTAACGAAGCATTTTCTGCGGTCGCGCTAGCATGCGGAAATAAGCTTAGTGTTGATCCGAATAAGCTTAATATCCACGGTGGAGCAGTAGCTTTGGGACACCCCTTGGGGGCATCCGGCGCGAGAATTCTAACGACGCTTCTTCACGCGCTGAATCAAACTGGCGGCCGCGTCGGAGCAGCTGCAATTTGCAACGGCGGCGGGGAAGCGACCTCAGTCGTAGTAGAGATGGTGTAAAGCATGGAAGCTGCAGAAGCTCAGCGCAACGAAGAAGAAGATCGCCTGTACCGAATTCGCCACTCTTTGGCGCATGTGATGGCGCAGGCAGTGCTGCAAGTTAGACCGAATGCCAAGCTCGCGTTCGGCCCTCCGATCGATAACGGCTTTTATTACGATTTCGATTTTGATGAACCGCTATCGAGCGATGATCTGGCTGATATCGAAGATCGTATGCGTGCGATCATTAAGGAGCGTCAGCAGTTTGAAAACATCATGCGCCCTGCGAGCGATGCGATAGCGTACCTAGAAGAGCAGGGAGAGAAATACAAAGTTGAGTATGTCAAAGAATTGATTGCGGGCGGCGAGTCTGAAATTGGATTTTACCGCAACGGCCCGTTTGAAGACATGTGCAGAGGGCCGCACGTCGAACATACTGGACAGCTTCCCGCAAACGCATTTGCGCTAGATAGTATTGCTGGAGCTTACTGGCGCGGTGATGAAAAGCGGGAACAGTTAACTCGAATTTACGGGTTTGCGTTTGAAGACAAAAAGGCGCTCAAGGCCTATCAAGAGATGCGGAGGCTGGCAAAGGAGCGCGATCACCGCAAACTCGGCACTGAGCTGGATCTTTTCACCATTAGTGACAGCGTCGGCCCGGGTTTAGTGTTGTGGATGCCTAACGGAACCGTCATCCGCGATGCACTGGAAAACTTCGCTAAGGAAACAGAGTTTCGTGCTGGGTATAAGCGCGTTGTTACCCCCCATATCACGAAGGAAAACCTGTATATCCGGTCCGGCCATTTGCCGTATTACAAAGACAGCATGTTTCCGCCGATGCAGCTCGGAGATGAGGAGCCGTATTACCTCAAGCCGATGAACTGCCCACATCATCACATGATCTACTCCGCGCGCCAGCACAGTTACCGCGATTTGCCGATTCGGCTCGCAGAGTATGGTACGTGTTATCGCTACGAAGATTCCGGGTCCCTAGCGGGTCTGCTCCGTGTGCGTGCGCTCAGTATGAATGATGCGCATATTTACTGTCGTCCGGATCAGCTACGTGACGAGTTTCGCGCAGTGCTGGATATGCACGAGTATTACTACAAAAAGTTCCGACTCAGTGACTTTTGGATGAGGCTGTCGCTTCACGACGAAGTTAACAAAGAGAAGTACGTTGATAATCCTGAAGCCTGGAAATACTCCGAAAACGTGATTCGTGAAGTTCTTGATGAGATGGGAACACGTTACGACGAAGTGACCGGAGAAGCCGCATTCTATGGTCCAAAAGTGGACTTCCAGGTTAGAAACGTAGTCGGTCGAGAAGAAACTGCGTCCACCAATCAGCTTGATTTCGCTATGCCTGAACGTTTCGATCTGACTTACGTCGGGGAAGACGGTAAGGAGCATCGACCCTATATCATCCATCGCGCTCCGCTGGGCACC
>JAGRAN010000142.1:269-5508 GCA_020434585.1 Bdellovibrionales bacterium | reverse complement strand
CTAGAAAAAGCTGCGCAACTCCGATGCAGTCGAGCGCTATGTTGGTCAAAGCAATATCTTCTTCCAATTCCGGGCCATGTCCGCACAACTCGGAAAGACGGCTGCCTAGAATCAAATTATCGTCGCCAAGTCGCTGACAGTAATCGACGACTGCACTTTTCAGTTCCGGACTGACGCTCATCGAAACTTTACCTCTCTCGGGATTTTATAGAATTGAGGATGACGGTAGATTTTTTCCTGGCCGGGGTCGAAGAACGGTCCCTCGTCCGATGGAGTGGTCGAGGCAAAAGCTGTCGACGGTGCAACCCAAAGACTAACCGCTTCCCCTCTACGGGCGTAAACGTCGCGAGCGTTCTGCAGCGCTATCTCAGCGTCTGGTGCATGAACACTTCCGCAATGGACATGTTCTGCCCCTGTTTTAGGTTGTGCAAATACTTCCCACAGCGGCCATTCCGCTCGTGCTTCTTCACTCATTCTATGCAGCCTCTTTTTGTTTGGAGCGCTGCTTTTCTGCGTAAGCAAGTGCAGCCTCCCTAACCCACGCACCGTCGTCGAAAGCTTTGTTGCGAGCAGCCAGCCGCTCACGGTTGCACGGGCCATTACCGTTAATCACTTGATAAAACTCTTCCCAGTTGATTGGGCCGATTTCCCAGTGTTCTGTTTGTTCGTTGTATTTGAGATCTGGATCTGGAAGGGTAAGGCCCATTTGCAGCGCCTGCGGAACAGTCATGTCAATCCAGCGCTGTCTCAATTCATCGTTCGAAAACTGCTTTACGCCCCACTTAAGCAGCGCCCCCGAGTGCGGGGAATCGGAATCGTGCGGCCCAAACATCATCAGAGTTTTTGGCCACCAGCGGTCAACTGCATCTTGAAGCATCGCTTTCTGTTTTTCTGTTCCGCGCGACAAGGTCACGCAGATTTCAAAGCCCTGTTTTTTGTGAAAGTTCTCTTCTTTGCAGATGCGAATCATTGCGCGCGAATATGGGCCGTACGAGCACTTTGCCAGGGCGGTTTGATTGACGATCGCAGCGCCATCAACCAGCCAACCGATCACACCGATGTCAGCCCAACTAAGGGTCGGGTAGTTAAAGATGTTTGAGTATTTAGCGGTGCCGGCAAGAAGTTCACCAACCAGCTCTTGTCTCGAAGCCAACCCCAGCGTTTCCGCCCCGCAGTAAATGTATAGACCGTGACCGGCTTCGTCTTGCACCTTGGCCAGCAGTGCCATTTTTCTTCGGAGGCTTGGCGCGCGGGTGATCCAATTTCCCTCTGGGAGCATTCCAACGACCTCGGAATGCGCGTGCTGCGACATCATGCGCACCAACTGCTTGCGGTATTTTTCGGGCATCCAGTCTTTGGGCTCGATTTTTTCGCCGCTGGCGATCCGATTTTCGAACTCTTCAATTTTAGCAGCTTCGTCCATAAACCCTCTGATTGCTTGCGAATCTACTCCTGGCTGACCGCGCTAAAGCGCATTAATACTAGAGTATTATAGCATTCAAGCCAAGTCTCGGCGCCCGATTGCGGCTGTAACCATTAGTGAAATATTCAACATCCTTCACGAGCTCCAAGCTAGAACAGCTGGCTCAGTTTTCACCGAAACAACAGAATCTAACAGCGGAACGGAAGACGATGTCTACTTTAAGATCGGCGCAAGGTCTTTCGCGAAATAAGTAATGATCATGTCTGCACCGGCGCGCTTAATTGCCTGCACAGATTCGAGCATCACCCGTTCACCGTCGATTACACCGGCTTCAGCAGCTTTCTTGATCATTGAGTATTCGCCGCTGACATTGTACGCCGCAAGTGGAACATTAAAATTGTCTTTGATGCGGCGGATGATATCTAAATAGGCCAGCGCAGGCTTGACCATTACAATGTCCGCACCTTCTTCAAGATCCAGCTCTACTTCCCTAAGTGCTTCGTCCGAGTTCGCCGGATCCATCTGATACGTGCGGCGATCGCCGAACTGCGGCGCGCAGTCTGCAGCATCTCTGAACGGGCCGTAAAAGGAAGACGCATACTTGGCGGAGTAGCTCATGATTATTTGGTCTTTGAAGCCGTTTTCATCGAGGCCTGTGCGAATTGCGGCCACCATGCCATCCATCATTCCAGATGGAGCAATCATATCGGCGCCAGCTTCTGCAAGCGAAACAGCCTGCTTACCGGTTTCAACTAGGGTGAGATCATTATCGACATCATTATCAACAATCACTCCGCAGTGACCGTGAGAGGTGTACTCGCAGAAGCAGAGGTCTGCGATGATCGACATGTTTTTGATGTCTTTCTTAATTCCGCGAATAGAACGCTGAATGATTCCATTTTCGTCGTACGATACTGCCCCGGTATCATCTTTATGGTCGGGCAGGCCGAACAACAGCACCGACTGCACACCACACTTTTGCAGCGAGTATACTTCCTCAACTGCTGTGTCCGGACTGAATTGAAACAAACCCGGCATTGATTTAATTGGATCGCGCACACCCTCGCCCGACTTAATAAAAATTGGGGCGATTAAGTCATCCATCGTCAGCCTGGTCTCGCGTACCATCGCTCGAATTTGGTCGTTCTTTCTTAGTCGACGAAGTCTTGTTTCTGGGAAGGGCATCGCGGTTTACCTCCGGCATGTGGCTAGAAATTTCTTGAAATACTACACGACCTAACCGTAGAAATAAACCGCGCAAACCTTACTTAAATTATCGGCAATCTGGCTGGGAACGCACTAAGGGTGCAGCCTAAGCACCGGCGAAAAAGGAATGGATCGACTCAGCCAGAGTCTCAACCGACGCTTGTTGCGCAACGATCGCCAAATTCATTCCGAGCATGCTCGCAGTTTGCGCTGTTTTTGGACCAATCACAGCAACCGGAATTGCGGCAAACTGTTCGTGCCAGCTATTTTCCAAAGCAGCATCCGAAGATTCAAGCACGCCGACTAAATTTATTAGGGCCTGACTGCTGGTCGCAGCAATGCAGTCTATTGCCTCAGGGTGTGCGGCGGTAAATCGCAGCGCCAGATCAAGGCTCTCGTCCCTCGTGTAATTCGGGCATCGCGAGTCATAAACAGGCAGACTGGTGCTGCTAATTCCTTTTGCAGCAAGCTGCTGTGGGAGCTTTTCGCTAGCTATGCGGGCTCTAAGTAAAATTAGATCGTGAACTGTATCTTGCGAAGCAGCACAGTGGTCCGCAAGTTCCTCCGCAAGTGCTTCGGAGTTTGAAACTGTCGAGACAAACTCAACGCGCAGTCCTGCCTGTCCCGCCGCCACCGCAGTTTTCTCACCGATTACTGCGCAACGCATTTCGCGCACTTTATCCAAAAGCTGTTCGTCGTTATCCAAGCAGTCAATGAAATAGCGAACACCGTTTGCGCTGGTAAAAACGAGTCGACTAGCTTGGTCTGCGCAGCGAATTCGTTCAAGCACTACCAGCTGTTCTCGCTTAGATACTCTAACGGTCTCGAGCATTGGGACAGTCAAAGGCTGCATACCCAGCTTGCGCAGTGCCCCACTAAGCTCTTCTGCCTGCTGGACTGGCCTAATGTTTAAAATTCGCCGGGACATGCTTAATTTTAGCCGACCTTAAATTGATAATTTTAGCCAAAAATCGTAGTGTTCTGGCCCAAACTACGCCGTTCGTTCTCAGAAAAATCTGAAGTGTATGCACTACGACCTAATTTCTCTAGGGTCAATATTCCCGATGTTTTTTGTGCCTTTCTGAGCATCTCCACGGCTAAAGCGCAGAGCACAAGAAGTTCTGCGCTTTAGTTAGTGCGTGGATGCTTGCGGCCAATTGGTGGCCTCCTGCTAAACGCTTTCATTTTCACCCCCACTATTTGTGGGAGGAGGTCAGCCCGTGATTGATCTACTCACGATCGATCGTCCCGACGAAGCCGCATGCGCACGGCTCGCCGAGTTGTACAACCTGCGCCAGTACAGCGACCGCCACGGTCGGGTCAATCCCAACGACCCGCGCTACGTGACGGGCGGAGTCCACTTCTCGCGCAATGGTGCTTGGTTCGCCGAGCAGCTCGCGCGCAGCGGTGCCGTTCTTCTCGCAGCTCAGCGAGACCGTGAGATCATCGGCTACTCGATGTTCTTCACGGAGCTCGATGCCTTCCCCCCCTTCGCCGACGACATGCGGTGGATGGCGGGGATCGAGGGCGTCGATCGGCTCGCGTACAGCTACCTCACCACCGTCCACCCCGACTTCTGTCTGGATGGGGTGGCCTGGCAGCTCGTCTCGCGGCGCCGTGAGCTCTGTGCCGCAGCGGGCGTCACTGCGATCGGCACGGAAGTCTTCGTGCGGCCGCAGGTGAACGTCGCGTCGATCGCTCTGCACCACAAACAGGTGCGAGAGTTCGGCGCAGTCGACACCGGCAGGACGGCGATTCACGAGTTGGAGATTCCCGCTGCAGGCGGCACTCCGGCGCGCACCGTTCGGATCGAGTACGTTCAGTTCCTCTCCCCGTGTCACGACGGCACCAAGGCCATCGTCGACGAAGAGAGCGGTGAACCGAAGCTCGTCAAAGCCGCGTAGCGTCATGCCGCCGGCCGACTGGTCCACCTAAAAAGGCAGCACATGTTTTTCGGATGGTGGTAGTGCTGCACCTTAGATTTTTTTGAGGACGGCGAAGAGAATTACGCTATCTATCGCGCGACAGGGCAAAGTCGGCCAAACCGACTAGAAACTGCGAATCGATATCCAACTCCTCGAGCTGTGAGACAATAGTTTTGTGGACGCTGCGAGCATAGTCGAGCGCACCATCAACTCCGAGAAGTGTCGTAAACGTTTCGGTATGCGTAGCCTCGTCTGATGCCGCGCTTTTGCCGAGCTGCTCCGTTGTTCCGGTAACATCAAGTACATCATCGGTTACTTGGAACAAAAGGCCGAGATTCGTCCCATACGTGGACAAAGTAGCTTTAAGCTTGTCGTTGCACGCTGTACCAAGAAGGTACACCGGACCAACCGCACAGGCCCGAATCAGTGATGCCGTCTTGCGCAAATGCCGGTCTTCTATCTGCTCTAAGCTTAACTTGCCTTGAGCTGGATCGCTTCCCGAGCTCAGAAGATCCAAGTCTTGCCCCTGACATAGCTGTACAAAGGCGTTCGAGAGTTCAGCCGCCTGCCCTGCCCTGGCTTCAGCCGAAATCCCCTGCGCACTCGAAACTATTCTAAGCGCCTCAGCGAACAAAATATCACCCGCCAAAATCGCAGCCGCTTCGCCATAAACCCTATGGCAGGT
>JAGRAN010000142.1:0-199 GCA_020434585.1 Bdellovibrionales bacterium | reverse complement strand
AGCGATGCGGCATGCAAGCACTCTGCAGCAGTTGCAAATGGCATAGCTTGTTCCAAGGGAAGGCTGAGCGAGTCAGCCACGGCTAGAGAAAGCACTCCGCGAAAACGCTTCCCACCGGCAGTCAGACAGTAGCGGGCAGCTTCTTCGACCCGGTGGCGTGGACTTGAAAAGACCTCCCCTAGCGAGGTAGCCAGAAGCG
>JAGRAN010000141.1:12466-15145 GCA_020434585.1 Bdellovibrionales bacterium | reverse complement strand
ATCACAACACTGTATTTTGGCTGGCATTATGTTTTGGACGATATCGGCTCAGTCGTCCTGGCGCTTACTGCCATCAAATTTGCGCACGTTCTAGTGGATTCGGATGGATCTGCGAACTGAAAAACTTGCTGATGCTTCGCTATTCGCTCTAGCTTCGATCGTCGGAATCATTCTCGGCCACAAAGGTCTCGGCGATCCCGATATCGGCTGGCATCTAGCGGGGGGCCTGTCGATAATCGATTTCGGACGGGTCCCGGATATTGATTTTCTCTCCGCTGTAAACCGCCCCTGGTGGTGCTATTCGTGGCTTGCAGAAGTAATCTTCGCCGCGTGGTTTCGGGCTGGAGGTTTCTTTGCGCTACAGCTTCTGCAAACATTAATAGTTGTAAGCTCTGTTTGGCTTGTTCTTCTGCTTGTGCGCGGCACGAAAGTCACCCAACGCAATATCGTCGCTGAAGCAGTTAGTGCGGGAATTGCTGTATTCTTGATTGCTCCAACTTGGCACCTGCGGCCGCAGTTGATCAGCATAATCCTTTTTAGTTGCTTGCTGTTAATGCGAGAGCGCGAAATGCTCACACTCCCGCGGGTTTTGCTGCTGACCATCCTATGGTCCAACATTCACGTTTACTGGATACTAGTACCGGCTGTCGTCGGACTTCATCGCCTGCTAGTCCAGAAAAGAATTGTTGCAGCTTTGAGAGATTCAGGGCTTTGCGCTGCGGCGGCGCTAGTGAGCCCATATGGGTTTGGTCAATTCAGAGGACTTTTCGAGTATGCTTTTCAACACCACACCGCCAACCGGCTAATCAAAGAGTTCAGCTCTCTCGCTAACGGCAGCAGTTTTCTATTCGTAGTATTTATCCTACTTGCCGCATCTGCACTTACTCAGTGGAAGTCAATTAAGGAGCGAGAGCCTTTGGACTCTATTGTGCTGGTACTAGCGCTCTCGGCAGCTGCGCTGATGCGTCTGAAGTTCCTGCCTGTCCTGGGAGCCGCAGCAGCGCCTCTGCTTACCCGAAGTATTTTCGCAAAAATATTTTCATTAAACTCGCAGTCGATGGAGTCGAAAACCTCTCCCTTACTTGTTGCATCAGCTGCTCTGGCTTTCTGCGTTGTTGCCATTGCCACGCTTAAGCTTGACCCACCGCTTCTGCCGGAGCAGCGCGATCTGCTGGATGCGGCAGCAGTTCTCGAGTCGCAACCGCACCGAACTGACGAGATATACGTAGTGATTAATGACTTTAATCATGGAGGCTGGCTTGAATTGGGCTTTTGGCTACAGCGCAAAGACCACAGCAAAGCAAGCCCTTTTCGAGCCGCGGTTGACGGCAGAACTCTGGTGATGGGTGCGGATCGCTTGATTGAGTATCAGCAGATATTAATTAATCCAGACAAAGTAATAGAAACCGCAGCCGTTTGGTCTGCGGCAGCTGCAATCTTACCTAGCGGCTCTGCCGTTGAAATCAAATTAAGCAGCGCCGGATGGCACAAACTTGCCGCAGTTCATTCACTTTCGATCTGGTGTCCACCTAGGTCAGACGACAAAGAGCTATGCTCTCTACCAAATTCAAGTTTATCACCAAGCTGAAACCCGGCTTCCTGCGCACGACCGGCTGCAATCTCGATTACATATGATGATCCAAAAACATGTCGTGAGATCTGCCAGGGCCGCAAATTGTTTGATATATGGACAACCACGTTTTGGGAGCTGCAGAAAACTGCGTCGATCGGAAATCTCATTCCTAACATATGCACCATCCGACAATTCTCAATCAGCAGACCTTCGTCATCAGCCATAGAGCTGCGGCCCAAGAGTCCCCTAAACCGCTCCAGGAACGTGGCTGCTCGGCGGCAGCGTCTAACCAACAGGCTGCCACTCGAAGCGCTGGTTACGGCAAAATACTCACCCAATTGACAAATCCCTCTTGTTTTCCGCAACTTAGCATTTTTTTTGTCACGGATAGCAACAGTTCCATACAGATTGCAATAACATAAACAGATGCCGACATCTGCTCAAGTAAGTCATTGATATAACGCCAGATAGTCAGCCATCCCGCCAGTGCTCTTTAGCGTATCCAGTCAGCGGTAGATCTAGTTTCTGCTCAGAAGAGGTATTCGAGTTAGTCCCGGTGAAAGCCAACTGCTTTCAGCGTGTTTCACTTTGTACTGATGAGCTTCTTGTGCACTCAGCTCAAAGTTTTTTTGTGTTGTGATGGAGGATTTTGGAATGGGTTCGGCTATCGAACGATTTGAAGAAGTAATTTTGGAAGATGCGCTTTCGGATGCGACCTCCAAAAAGTCCACAACAAAAGTTAAGGACATCACTCTACGCACGCATGTCAGTGATCCTGAGAAAAAAATTCCCAAACACAAGAAATTAACCAAGGCAGAGCGCGATCAGCTAGTTATCGACCACCAAGTCGACGGTCACAAGATTGCTTGGAAGCTGCTGAATCGTTGGCGCATAAAATTGAATAAGGATGACGTAACCAGCATTGTTGGTATCGCCCTTTGTGAAGCTGCGCTGAGGTTCGACCCGAGTTATGAAACTAGCTTCAGAACCTTCTTTTTCTATCACCTTCGCGGTGTACTGATTAAGGAAATCAGCCGCGCCATCAATGATCGCAACGTTATGGCCAATGGTAGAATTCCGGGCGAAGCCGATTCTGAGGCCTATGC
>JAGRAN010000141.1:809-12415 GCA_020434585.1 Bdellovibrionales bacterium | reverse complement strand
GAGCAAATATACGAGCAACGCCAGTTGACCGAACTGTGCCGTAGCGCAATTGCGCAGCTCGACAATCTTGAGCAAGAAGTCATTGTCCGTTACTACGTGATGGACCAATCAATTGTTAAAATAGCGGACGAACTAGGCTACTGCCGCTGCCACTTGTCGCGGGTTAAGAACCGTGCACTGAAGCGCCTCGGAAAGCACCTTGCATCTGTTCAACCGGGAGCGACACCAGTAACAGCTCTGCGTAAGCTCGAAGGAAAACCTGCGAAGATGAAGCTGCCGAAGAAAAAGCCCAAAAAAGTTCAGAACGCTTCCTACACAGGCGGTCGCGGCCGTAGAAAAGGAGCTGATCAACTTGGCCTGGAGCACTTAGAACAGCTGCTTGCCGCAAACGATTCGCACTAAGCTGGCATTGCCTTGTATTTCCGGCAACTTACGCTCCTTTAAGCGCTACTTGTATTCTACATAAAAATAGAGCAGTATAGCGGTCGAAATACATCGAGCTCGCGCGCAATTACGCGGGGTCTATTCGTTTTGACTATGTCTAGCGTTGAACAAACTGCTGCTCAGCCCATCGGAGCAGAAAATGATCCTTTGATCGGCCGTAAGATTGCCGGAAAGTACAGAATTATCGAACGTTTGGGCGGCGGCGGCATGGGCGCGGTATATCGCGCGGAACAAGACATCATAAATCGCATTGTTGCGATAAAAGTATTGCACACACACCTGTGTGAAGACGATAGCGCTGAGTTCATGAAGCGTTTCCAGCGCGAAGCTACAATCGCCAGCCGGATTGACCACCCCAATGCAATTACAATGTATGACTTTGGGATCGAGGACGGTTCTCCTTATATTGTTATGCAGTATGCGGAGGGCCGCACGCTCAAAGCCCTCTTGTTGGACGAAGGTCCCTTAAGCCTTGAACGAGCGGACGATATTTTGTTTCAGATCTGCAGCGCTCTATCAGTGGCTCATGAGAGCGGAATCATTCACCGCGACCTTAAGCCCGACAACATCATGATTTCAAGGCAGTCCAACGGGAGTGAGCGTGTACAAGTTCTCGACTTCGGTATTGCCAAGCCACTCAGCGCGTTCGGAGGGGAATCATCCGTAAACCTCACTCGCACTGGAACGTTCATGGGAACGCCCAAATACATGGCCCCTGAACAAGCTCTGGAAAAGGATATTGACGTTCGGTGCGACGTCTATTCGTTGGGAATCATCCTCTATGAGATGATCACTGGGGAAGTTCCGTTTGAAAGCGATTCCCCGATGGAAATCCTACTGAAGCACGTCCATACTCCGCCGCTTCCGGCCCGCGAGTTCAAACCAGAGCTTAACCTGCCGGAAGAAGTCTCAAACGTAACGGCCAAAGCACTCGAAAAGGATCCGCTAAAGCGCTTTCCAACTACTGCTGCCTTATCCGAAGCGTTTTCAACAGCCATCGAAAGCGCCAAGCAGCGCGCAATGTTGTCTGAATCCGATGCACTTGAGTCTTCACTTAAGTCCGAGCCTAAAAACAGCAAGTCGCTGTTTGGCGCTGCAGTAGTTTTTATGCTGCTGCTGATCGCTGGCGCAGCAGTTTTAGTTCTCAATAATAAGCCGGACACTAAAATTGCGTCGGTCGACAAACCGCAGATTGCCATTTTAGAAAACACGGAACGACCGGCAGTTGAACTAACGCTACCGGGCACTGATAACCTCAACACTCAGACGGAAAACGCTCAAGCGGAATACTCGACGGAGCAGCCGGTAGTTGAAGCTACTGAAAATCCGGCCGAGACTACGCCCGCTCAGATCCCGGAACAAATTATCGATGACTCAGAATCCTTGACGGTCGCGGTAGACGGTAGCTCGGCTGCGCAAACTATCGGACTTGCGGCCCAGCTGGCGCGAGCAGCTTCTGTTGATGCTTCAAGCGGGCAGTCAATTGACACCCATGTAGAAGGCGACGCTGTCGATGCTGCAGAGAATCAGCAAATTGCTGCAATGAGCGCCTATGAGCGTAGAGAAGAAGCGGCCAAGCTGCACAAGGCGGGCCGTGAGCTGATGGAGAAAGAAGATTACCTGAAAGCCGGAGTATTGTTTAAGCGTGCGCTGACTTATCAGGAAAATCATCTATCGGCCCGACTTTCCCTGGGAGTTTGCCTGCTCAAGCTGGGTAAGCCTGAATACGCGCTGGTTAATTTTAACAAGGCTCTTGAAATCGACAAGCAGTATGCGCCTACTTACTACAACTTGGCCTCATACTACGCAGTTACCAACCAGCCTAAAGAAGCGGTCGCTAAGCTGAATCAAGCGATTAAGCTCTATCCACGAATTAAGACTTGGCTGAAAGACGATTCAGATTTCGATAATATTCGTGGTGACGAAGCTTTTAAAGCAATTGCCAACTTCGGCACTCTGTAGCCGCTGCGCTATTTCGACCAATCGGGCTCAAGCGTTACAAAAATCGGATTTGGCTTGAAAGCCTGAGCTGCAACCTGCGGCTGATTGGTCTCAGCCCTCGCTAAATCTTCAGCTTGAGGTAGAACTTTAACCCACCGAGTCTTGTAGCCTCGCTTGCTCACCGCGAGAGTAAACGGTTGACCAAGCGGGCGCGCAACAACACATGGCGTCATGCAAAATTCGCCAGTCGAAAACTTCACATCCGCATCGCCAGGCTTAGAACGAACATTAATATCTTCGTACTTAGCCGCCTTCGTTCCCATGGCAGAGCACGAGGTCAACGCGAGGAGCAAAAAGGTGGAAAGGTATATTCTCATCGGCAGAAGGATATCTGACCTGGAACGGATAGAGCAACCTTAAGCAGATATTTATAAGCATATCCGTGTCTAATTTTAACTTCGCTCTGTGCGGTTTTTTTGGTAATCAGAAGTATCTTACCGGCTACTGCAGTCCGGATTTCAGTGACGTTAGGGACTTTGCCGAGTGGCTCAACTGCAAGCTCATATCGACTGGAACGCAAAGACGATTACCTTTAGCGGCCCAGGCACTTTTAACGCCAAGGAACAGATAAAAGCCCTTGGCACCGCCAGGTGGAGGGGAGATTTAAAGTCCTGGGTAGTCAATGTGCCCGATATTTCTGTTCCCCAGCTTAAGGCCGCCTTCCCACAGCTCGAAATCGTCGAGAGCGGAGAAACCGAGCAAAACGAGGTTATACAAGCTGTCCCGAGTGGAGTTCCGTCGGGAGTTGGAGTTGCTCAGTTTATTGCGCAGGTGCGGGCGGCTATCGCTAGTGCTTTTCCTCAGCCGGTATTTGTGCGCGGCGTTATTAGCAAAGTAAAGTCTCCTCGTCACACTTACATTGAGCTTAGCGACAGCGAAGACTCGAGTGTTCATATCAATTGCTTCATTTGGAGCGACGATCTATCGCGCATTACTGCTGAAGTAAGCAAGGCGGGCTTCTCGCTTGAGCCCGATCTCGACGTTATGTTCGAAGTTGAGGTAGGACTAAATCCACGCCGAGGTGATATCTCCCTAACAATCCGCCGCGTAGTTGTGGAATACACCATCGGCAAGCTGGCAGCAGAACGAGATAAAACCAACGAAAAATTGAAAAAAGAAGGGCTCTTTGAAAAGAACAGGCAGCTGAGCCTACCATTCCTTCCGACCCGCCTTGGATTAATCACCAGCTCGGCCGGAACAGTCATCAATGATTTTCGCAGCTCACTCGATCAGTCAAAATTTGGATTTCAGCTGTTTTGGCTGCCCGCTGCCGTTCAAGGTGCTGCGGCGAAGAAAGAACTTATTCAAGCCATTCGAACATTAGGTGCCCGAAGCGACTTAGATGCCGTTTTAATATTTCGAGGAGGCGGCAGCCGTGCAGAGTTGGCAGTCTTCAACGACTACGACGTGGCCAAGGCTGTCTGTCTGTGTCCGCTGCCAGTACTATCCGCGATTGGTCATCAGGAAGATTTATCTTCTGTCCAAGATGTGAGCTTCAAAGCCTGCGGAGTTCCAAAAGACTTGGGAAGGTTTTTCGCTGATATAGTATCAGAGCTGCGTCGGCGGTTTACAGATTCGATCGAGATAATCACTGCTCAAAGTGAATCCCTCCTTCGTGAAGAGTCCAGGTCCCTCGCGCACAATGCTGCCTTTATACTTTCACAAGCTCAAAATTTGCTGCAGCAACGAATGCTTAGACTACAGTCGCTTGCGCATTCGGTGCCTATAGTTGCGACATCTGTTGCGCAGGATAGCCGCCACCTGCTGGAGCGGACGGGACGAAGGATATTAGATCGAGGGGAGGGTGCTATCGAACGAGCAATGCTTCGCATCCAGCGCTTTTCTACTTTGCCCAGATTGGCGGAGAGCGTATATCAGCGAGCGGATGAAAGGGTGAACGGCTTATCTGCTTTAATTGAAGCAGTCAGTCCAGAGTCGCAATTGCGGCGCGGATTTAGTATTGTTCGAAAGGTTGATGGCAGCGGATTTATCGTGTCCGCCTCACAAGCAAACACCGGTGAGCAAGTTGAAATCGAATTTTACGACGCCAGAAAACGCGCCAGGATTGAATAGGAGAGTTTAGATGGCACAAGCCGCAAAGAAAGACGCCAGCTTCGAAAAAAACTTTCAAATGCTTGAAAAGCTATCCAACGAGCTTCAAGACAACAAGGTTTCGATCGACGAACTTGTCCCGAGAATTAAGGAAGCACTTGGTGCGATTAAAGTTTGCAAAAACGTATTAAAACAAACCAAATCTCAACTTTCTGAAATCGGCAGAGAGTTTGAGGAAATCGAGACTGAATTTGATTCTGAAGAAGACAATGTAGAGGAATAACATCGATGAGAAATTTAATTCCCGTTTTGTTTGTAGTGTTGGTTATTGCAGGAATCATGACGGCTATAAATGCCACTGCCGAACCGGAATCCGAAACAAAACAACCTTCAAAAGTTGAAAATAAGGCGGGCGAGGTTCTCGAAAATGCCGGTGACGCGACAGAAGACGTAATGGACACCGCTCCCGACGGCAAAAAAGTATCGGACAACTTCGGTGAAGCACTTCACGAAACTGGCAAAGTCGTAGGCAAAGGCATAGGAACCGGCCGCGCGGCCGTAAACAATTTCGGCGAAGCGCTTACGGGCGCAGGGAAAACTGTTTATCCTGAAGAAAACTAAAACTGAGCTGTTAGCTCGAGGTCTTCTTCTGCCATTAAGTCCGGTGGCATCCAGCGATGGTACTGGGCTTGAACGCGGATGGTATCGACGCGGCGGATATACTTAGTGAACCGTTCTCGGATTTCACTAACAATTTTATCCAAAGCTTCGCTGCTGGGCACCTCGAGCTCGAGTTCCACCATACAGTCTCCGAGCTGCTGCACAACAAGGATAATATTCGGATGGGCTTTGCAGTACTCCATTAACTCCTCTTGCCCACGCAGATCATAATTGCGAAAGTGCAGCTGGGCTTTGTAAGCGTATAGGCCAAACCAGTTCGGGTTTGCTTCAATGCGGTAACCCACAATGATTCCCAAATCTTCGAGCTTCTGAATACGCTTTCGCACTATTATCGGAGTCGAGCCGGTTCGTTCGGCCATCTCGGTAATGCTGATTCTAGAGTTTTGGGACAGGTGCTTTAGAATATCCAACTCTAAACTCGAAAGGCGATGATTTTCCGGCTGACCGCCAAAGTAAAACGAACCTGAGCCAATACCTCTGAGGTAATTCTTCGGAAAGAACATCGCGTCAATAATTGTGTAAACACTTATTCCAATAACGATATCGCTAAACTTAGTCAGAATGTCGCCTTGGATAATGTGAAACTCCCGGGGGTTCCGGCCGTAAGTTGCAAACATCAGGTCCCAGCCGCCAGAAGCCTCAGCATGCCACATCACACGTGGGTGGTTTTTTAAGTGCTCGATCAATTTACTGACGCGCTGCCGATTGTTGTCGAGCGCGAGGTAGGTCTTATGGATCATCAGGCCGAATTTGTACGGATTGATCGCAGTGGTGAAGTTTCTAATTACGCCGGCTTCAACCAAACGGTTAATGCGGTAAGTAGCTCGCTCTCTGCTTAAATGCAGTGTTCGACCCAGCTCTGCAGCGGACTGCCTGGAATTATAATCCAAATAATAGAGTATTTCCTTATCGATTGGCTTAATAAAAGGCATTGTTTTCTACTATTCGAATACTTTTCTACGTTAATTTCTCTATTTGTTAAATTCTATATTAAAAATAGCCAACATCCCAAATCTAAGTGCGCTAATTTTGGCTACTCAAATCTATTCGTAAAATTTAATAATTATTTTTTCTCTATTTCTACCTTCAATTCATTATCAAGATCCGTTTGCGAAAGAAATCACATTCTATTTCACATATTTAATTCTAGGAGTTACGCTACCTTACGAACTTGGAAGTTCGGATCTTTGACGCAGCAGTTTTCAATACGGGAAGCACAAGCCTTTGCCGGCGCGCTATACGCATCGACTCTTAACGCGTATAGCGCGCTGTCGGCAGGAGCGTTAAATCGACACTTTCAAAGTTTTGCAGTTACAAGGAGGTTTCCCGCATAACTTGAGTTCAGCGCCTGCCGCGTTGAAATCGTCAAGTATCTCTCCCGGGGTCTTTCTGAGCCCGGATACTCGTTTCTCTGTCTGTCCAGACAATACCAAGGAGGTCCCCCATGCGTTTGCAAAAGCGCATCGACCCCGCGTTCTCGTGGGAGGAGTCACCATGACCCAACGAAGAGTGAAGGAACTGATCGTCAGACCGGCTACCGGAGCTGCTGCTCTGGAAGCCATGGAAGTCCGCGCGGAGCGATTCGCCGCGTACTTCACGGAGCCGCCGTTCAGCTTCGTCGAGTCCCCGGCCTACTGGCTGCGGTACCTGATGGACCTGTACGGTCGAACCGAAGAGGAGGTCGCTGCTCGTTCGGCGATGTTCTTCGACGTTCTCGACCCGGACCAGGGCGAGTCGATGGTCGGGTTCTCGGGATGCGTCCGTCACGTCGACGCGGCCATCATCGACAACACGCAGATCGGCCACTGGGGAATGAAGCCGGGCGACGGGTACAACATCGTGACCTGTCTCGCCAAGGCGGCCCAGCACACGGAGGACGGCCAGGGTCGCACGATCTACCGCCGTCTGATGGATGCCCGTCACCACCACATGGTTCCTTCGAACGAAGGACAGATCGTCGCTCCGGATCGTCGTCTCTGGGTGCGCACGGCCAAGGGCTACGCCCCGGTCACCCGCACGTTCGAGCACGCCGGATACTCGGAAGTTCCGCTCGTCGATCCCGCATGGGCTCCCCACAAGGATCTCGGCGGCAACGACTGGGACTGCGTCATCTGGGCCGTCCGCCCCGACGACGTCCGCGCGTTCTACCAGAGTGATTCTCAGCCCCACGTCCCGGTCCGAACGAGTTCGGCTGCCGACGGCGTGGAGCACCGAGCCTAGCGTCAGCTGTTCTCGGTCAGGCGATCTCACAGCGGAGAGAATCGCTGTGGGCTCGCGCGCGTCCCGAATGACTCAACAACATAAGACTTGCACCAGGGGGAGAGTTTGCGGCGAGGTTATTCGCACGGTTGGTGGTGTCGAAACACGCCCTGCCGCAGACTCTTTATCTGCCTTTCAAACTTAAAGCTTCTTTGCATTAATGCGGTCATGTTAGCCTTTTTCCAATGTGAAAAAAGATACATTTAGAACTGCGCAATGAACCATCGACAAAAACAACAAGTCGGGATTGGCTTGCTCCTGTTAATTGGCGTCCTGCCGTTTTTGCTAAACGGGTTCTACAATGTTTCAGTCGTACATGCGCCCCGTTTATTTTGGCTGTTGGAGATTTATACTTGGGTAGCGCTACCGATTTTCGTTTACCTCATCGGCAGTAAGCGACGCTGGTTCACCGCTGCTCAGCTTGGCTTTTCTGTTTTCATTATAAACGAAAGCTCCTCAAAGAAACTTGGCGCGTATATTTTGCTGGGAATAGTTTTAGTACCTGCAATTTATTGGTTCGCGGTTGAATTGGCTTCACATTTTGCGCTACCCGCCGCAGGCAGCTTCAACAGCTACTACTACGCTGTGCAAACTTCCGGCAAATACCATGCTGCCGCTGTAGCGTTTTTTGCAGTAACTGCTGGGGTCGTGGAAGAGTTTTACTACCGAGGAATGTGCCGTCTGTTGTTCGCCGAAGATCGCAGCAGTAAGATTTTTTACGTAATTGCTTCTTCCTTGATCTTCGCGTCTGCACACTGGGAGGGTGGTTGGCACACTCTTAGCGTCTCAGTAATTATGGGAGCAGTTCTCGCTTCAGCGTATTTGCACCTCAAGAATTTGTGGCCGCTCATTGCCGGTCACATTGCCGTCGACCTATTTTGGCTTTGGGCGTAATTCTGCGCGTCTAAACGAGAATCGAACTTAATCAAAAGCATTTCGCTAAAATTGGTGGTCGACGGAGACTTACGGCGTCCATGACCTCGAACAGGCAGTGCCCGGGGAACCCTACTTTGGCTCACACGCGGGCACTGCCTTGACGAACATCTGAGGAGTTGTGGTGTCGAGCTACGCCGAGGCGGAACCCGAACCGACGAGCTCGCCGTCGGTCTCGCGCGCCTGCATGCCGTCGCCGAGCTGCTCGCCGTCGTCCACCTCGCCGCAGATCGCGTTGACGATCTGGGCGCCGCTCATCTCCGTGATGCTGCCGGTGCCGGACGCGAAGTACGTCCCGCGGGCCTGGCGCAGGCGCGGCAGACGGGCGGTGACGCGGTCGCGGGTCGTCGTGAACGCGACGTAGGCCTTCGCGACGCGGGCGCCGGGGGCCTTGGCACGGAAGAACGTCAGCTTCTCGCCGGTCTTGCCGTTGGTGAAGCGGAAGTGCTCGCCGTCGGTGTCGATGGTGAGCACGCCGCGGAACACCCCCTCGACGACGTCGCCCTCGGTCCAGTCGAGCGCGAAGGTGCCGCCGGTGGCCGCGATCTCGCAGTTGGGGGCGCCGAGGGTGATGCTCTGCAGCTCGGAGGCGGTGCGATCGCCGCGGGGGTTGAGCGTCTGGAGCAGGTAGTCCCAGATCGCGTTGGGGTCGAAGTTCTCGTAGAGCCGGCCGAGCAGGGACTTGGCCGCCTCGCGGGACTTGTCGAGGCCGAGGACGATGGTGACGAACGGGGAATCGGACGGTTGCATGAGAGGTCTCCTTCTGCATGCGGGGTTTTGCAACAGTGTTAAGTATGAACAGGACACTCGCCTGAACATCACTGCCGCGGTATCACTGAACCGGACGAAATCATCCCGCTCAGCGATACCGCAGTAATCACAACAATCCGCATGACAGAGAAAAACCAGATTTAAACCTTGCTTGCCGTAAGCCTCTGTCTCCAGCTGAACAAATACAGTTCAGCCGAAGACGAGGCAGTTGAAACTTCAAATAGCTGGAATAGCAAAGAGCCAAACTCGAAGCGGGGGAAGATACACTATTTTACTAGGAAAGTAAATCCCTGGTGCCCATTCGTGCTAAGCTGCTAGCATTGCTGCTCTGGGGGCATAAATGGCTGAGAATACAGACGTAATTTTACTTACCGGGGCATCCTCCGGCATCGGCCGCGCCCTGGCTCAGCGGCTGTCTCAGTCTAATTATCGTGTAATCGCCACGGCCCATGAGCGGTCATTACACCGACTTTCTGAGAACGGCCTGGTAGAGAGTCCTCGCTTTCTCTTCCGTGAACTGGACGTGAACAACGCTGAGCAGCGCGCCAAATTGATCGATGAAATAGAACAACTGTGGGGCGGGGTAGACGTTCTGGTCAACAACGCCGGTATTAGCTTTCGTGCCGTGGTCGAACATATGTCAGACGAAGAGGAGCGGAGGCAACTCGAAACTAACTTTCTTGCTCCGATGGCACTTACCCGGCTCGTGCTTCCTTCGATGCGCCGCAAACGCAGAGGCAGAATTATCAACGTATCCTCTGTCGGCGGCATGATGGCGATGCCGACAATGAGTTCGTACAGTGCGTCCAAGTTTGCACTCGAAGGTGCCTCGGAAGCGCTGTGGTATGAGATGCGTCCTTGGGGCATATCCGTCACGCTGGTTCAACCGGGCTTCATCAACTCCAACGCGTTTCGACGTGTCCGATGGAGTGCCGAGTCTGACGCATCCAGGAGCCACCACGACGACTACAGCGTATACTACGATAATATGAGCAGCTTTGTTGAAAAGTTAATGACTCATTCCTTCGCGACCTCAGACTCGGTTGCAAAAAAAATCATGAAGGTGATCAAAATGAGCCACCCGCCGCTGCGAGTCTCGGGAACCTTTGACGCTTGGGCTTTCTTCGCTCTAAGGCGGATGTTGCCGCGAAGCCTCTATCATTCCGTGCTGTACCGCTCGCTACCTGGAATTAAAGAGTGGGGTAAAACGTGCTAAAGCCCTCTAGAGATCTGTCAGAGTTTTTGTTTCGTTTTCTCTTTTGCTTGATCTTTGTCGGCTTAGGCGGAGAGCACATACTTGATGACACTTTGATCCAAAAGCTCATGCCTGATTGGGTTCCGTACAAGCGCCTGGTGTCATTTGGCTGCGGGGTTTGGCTTGCGGGATGGGGCATGCTGATATTGGTCGGCTGGAAAGTAAACTGGGCTGCTGTCGCGCTAGGGGCGTTCCTGATTTTGGTGACCGCTGCCGTGCACGTGCCCGGTTTGTTCTTCTTTCCCACCGGACTTTCCCCTGAAAATTACTGGATGTGGGACATTTTGCAGCGAACCAACTTAGTAAAAAATCTCTGCTTGCTCGGGGTGTGTTTTCATCTGCTTAACCACGAACTTAGGCGCTTCAGTCTCGAACACTACCTCAATTCCCGCAAATCTTCGGAAGTTTATCATAGTTCTAACAAGAATTGACGCACCGTCGTGCTAAACCTACTTCTGATCATACGATGAAACCTAATCTCAAGGATTCGGCCAATGGCTAAAAATTTGATGGAATTTATTGGCACTTTTGTACTCCTTGCCTCCATAGTGCTTAGCACAGTTGAACCAGGAGCTGCTGAGTTTGCTCCCTTTGCGATTGGCTTAGCGCTGGCAGCGATGATCTACGCCGGAGCCCATGTTTCAGGAGCGCACTACAACCCCGCAGTAACTGTTTCGGTTAAATTGAACGGGTCCTGTGAAACAGCTGAAGTGCTGCCGTTTATCTTCAATCAAGTCCTAGGGGGAATCTGCGGAGCGTTTACTGCCGTTTGGCTTAAAAGTAACGCCGTCATCGAAACACTGTCTGTCAGCCTCCCTCATGCCATTGCGGCAGAGTTTATTTTCACGCTGCTACTTGCGTTTGTTATTCTTCACGTTGGCTTCGCCAAAGCAACGAAGGGTAATGCTTACTTCGGACTAGCAATTGCGGCAGTGGTTGTCTTCGGCATTATTGCCGTTGGTGCAATTTCGGGCGCCCTGTTTAACCCTGCAGTTACAGTCGCGTTATTTGCAATCGGGATCGTTCCGATGAATTTACTGGTGCCGTACATTGCAATTCAAATGGTGGCAGGCGCCTGCGCGACCGCACTTTTTAAATTGACCAATCCGGCCGAAAGTTCGGCTTTTCAGAACACCGAACAACCGGCCAGCAACTTGAAGCGGATTAGGGTAAACTCTTAAAGCTTCACTTCAATTGATTCACAGCTGTT
>JAGRAN010000141.1:476-665 GCA_020434585.1 Bdellovibrionales bacterium | reverse complement strand
ACAAAATTCTACTGTCTCTGAGCTCCCCTCAACGAGCAAAGCACAAGAGGCCGCTGGACCATTCTGGTGAATTACGGGTATTGGAAGGCCAAGTATTGCGCGCGCATGCAGGGCAAATTCAGATAAATTTTGCGATATCAAAGTAACCAGTCCGGTATCATGCGGGCGAGGCGACACTTCGCTGAAATA
>JAGRAN010000141.1:0-253 GCA_020434585.1 Bdellovibrionales bacterium | reverse complement strand
ACAAAGCCCTCGACGATGACCTTGCCTTCTCCGGCGCGGCCACCTTCTTGTGCGTACTTCCACGCCTTTTCAATATCCGCGTCGGTTCTAATTACGCTTTGGCCCTTCCCGGACGAGCTCATAATCGGCTTAACGACACAGGGAATTGAGACCTCACTCACGGCGGCCCGAAATTCCGCTTCGTTATCAGCAAAGCGGTATGGCGAGGTTTTTAGCCCAAGCTCTTCTGCGGCGAGGCGCCGAATACCTTCAC
>JAGRAN010000140.1 GCA_020434585.1 Bdellovibrionales bacterium | reverse complement strand
CCAGTCTCAGTATCGAGCATGATTAGGTCCGGCGGTACAACAGAATTGTTCGTGAAGACATAACGTCCATCTCCTGAAATGGCTTTAACAATTCCCAAAGCCCCAACCACGACGGCAGAATTCGCGACTTTTTCTCCCTCAAACAGTTTTATCCCGTTAAACTCGGTCGATTCTGAAATGCGGGCAATTTCCCTGTTGAGCGCAACGTACTCCTGCTGAAGTGCAGCGCGCTGTTCGTTTCCGAGAGTGCCGTTTGCAGCTTGCTCAGCTAGCTCGGACATTCTCGTTACCAAGTTCGAAATACTATCGAGCGCACCTCCGGCAATTTGCAGTAAACTAACTCCATCGCTGATGTTGCGACTCGCAGTAGCCGCTATTCGAGATTTAACATTTAAGTCTTCGGAGATTGCGAGACCCGCCGCATCGTCTGACGCGCGGTTGATTCTTAGTCCGCTTGAAAGACGCTCGAACGACAGCGCCGTTTGGCGCGTAGCATTGCCAAGCACACGCTGCGCGCGTAGCGAGCTAACATTCGAAAGAATTGAGAGCGGCATAAAATGCGTACTACCTTGTACTGCCCCGAGCCTCTCGTCTCGGTTACAACAAATCCATGTATTTTTACCTACTTATAAAATCGACCTAACTACTAAATTATTGTAGGTTCTGGCGCGGATAGCCCTTACAGCAGGCCCTTAAAAACTCCTTTTGACTTCAGCTATTTAGCCTTTAGAATTCAAAATTTCTTCGCAAATCGCCATACCCAGACGGGTCTAAATTCAGGAGCATCGCCAAATGGCCGCCAGCAGCAAATTAGACGACTACTCCCCAGACCGACCGATTCTTCGGATTTCAAAGCCGCTCGCTCGCTTTCTTCACGTCGAATCGAACAGCGGCATCTTCCTAATGCTTTGCGCATTAGCCGCACTCGGTTTTGCAAATTCAACTTTGGCCAAAGAGTTCGCAGCCTTCTGGAAGCAGACGGTAGTAATCGGCTTTGCTGACGGATTTCACCTTTCCTATCCACTCTACTACTGGGTCAACGACGCCTTAATGGCGATTTTCTTTTTCGTGATCGGCTTAGAGATTAAACGTGAAATTACCATCGGTCAGTTAAGCACGCGTGAGCAGTTAGCACTTCCAGTGATTGCCGCTGTCGGCGGTGCAATGGTTCCGGCGTGCATCTACTTGTCTCTGCAATTCGGACAGGCAGGTGAAGCCGGATGGGGAGTTCCGATGGCAACAGACATTGCGTTTGTAGTTGGCTGCCTCGCGCTGTTGGGTAGTCGTGTCCCCCGCGGCTTAAAAATGCTGCTGCTTGCATTAGCCATAGTTGATGACATCTTGGCAGTGTTGATTATCGCGCTGTTTTACACTGAACAGCTTTACTTCACCTGGCTAGCCTGGAGCGCGGCCGGTTTCCTGTTTGTCGTGCTACTTCAGCGCCTAGATGTTCGCAGCGTTTGGATTTACAGCATCGTTGGCGCATTCTCATGGGTGTGCATGTTAAAATCTGGCGTCCATCCGACAGTTACCGGAGTAATTCTGGGACTGATGACTCCAATTACTGCATTAATTGACCCGGAGCAGCTCAAGAAAATTCTTGAGAAATCACTCAAAGAAATTGAAAATTCAGCCGGATACAAACGTCGGGAGCTGATAAACGAGCTTGAATTTTTAGTCTCCGAGTCTGTTTCTCCTGTAGAGCGCATTGAGTCCGCCTTGCACACTTGGGTGGCGTACGTGGTGATGCCGATTTTTGCGCTAGCCAACGCTGGCGTGGCCATCAGCGCCGACGGCATCTCCTCACCCGTCTCGACAGCTATTATCCTCGGTTTGTTCTTGGGAAAGCCGATCGGAATTGTGCTTTCATCTTGGCTCGCGGTGAAAACAAAAATCGCGGTTTTACCTGAAGGCGTAAACTGGA
>JAGRAN010000139.1 GCA_020434585.1 Bdellovibrionales bacterium | reverse complement strand
CCTTTCACATTGCCCGTTGTCAATTTAATTGCAGGGAAAAAACGTTTCTGGTGGCAGCCAGCTTTTTACAGCAGAGCAGTGCCGAGCAGGATCCAGCGCTGCTCGCGAACTCCGTCGGGAGATCTTCTGACCCAAGTCTTCGCTTTAAACAAAAAATGAATGTTGCCGTCTTCGGCAGCCGCGCCAGGTGGTGGGTTGTGATCCCACGCGCCGGCATTTGCAGCTCCGATGAGGACAGTATCAAACGCCTTGCTTTGCGAGGAGTCGAGCATTTCTGCCTTAATCAATTCGCCTTTGGGGTTTAACGTTGCCATGACGGTTACAGAACCTCTCGTGCGCAATATTTCACTCGCAGGTAATGACTCCCAGCTGCGCTGGCGAAATTCGCCGAAGACTCTGTAAGCTACACGTTGAACGAAAACAGCAAACTTGAATGCCTTTGCGTTGAGCATTGTGATGTCGCCGTCAGGAATGTCTGGCAAGTGGTCCGGCACACCGTCTTGTCCGAAGAAAGCGCCCTGAGAGCCGCTTTTGCGAAACGGCTTGGCGAGTTCAGTTTGCTGAGAGCGTACGACTTCGTTAATTTTCTCCTGCATCGTTTTCGGTTTCCCGGTTTCGCTAGGAACAGGCAGGGAACCGACGGTGCTAAGCACACGCTGATCGCTAAGCTTGAGGGAAGGCTTG
The DNA here is from genome assembly GCA_020434585.1 of Bdellovibrionales bacterium. GTDB lineage: Bacteria > Bdellovibrionota_C > UBA2361 > SZUA-149 > JAGRAN01 > JAGRAN01. The sequence goes on along the minus strand of JAGRAN010000139.1, from coordinate 29,366 downwards.
GCTGGTGTTGCCTGCTTTATCGGTTGAGTTTCCTTGGGCTGTTTCTGCGGCTGCGGTTTTGTTTCGGGGACAGCTTTGCTTGGCGGTGTGGGTTGGCCTTCGCTCGGTAGACCGCGCTTGATGCTTTCCTTTTCGGCGAGGGTGTTTTTGTCGCTAAGCCGTTCAGTATTTGGCGAAATTGCAGATTCTGGAGCCTTGCTGGGAGAGACTATCTGACGTTTAGAGGACGACGGGGGCTCCAACAAACTAACCGTTAGCAGGGTCTCGTCTTTACCCGGTCGGTGCAGCGTAAAGCTCAACACAACGACATGCAGAAGCAGTGAAATAAGCAGCGCCAGCACAATGGTGCGTCGCTGAGCTTTCAGCTGTTCCTTGTCTGCTGTGGTGCTCAAAAGCAGCATGGCCATGGGGTAGATTACTCAGGATTCTTGTCCCTGTTTATCAATAAACGATTCTGCTATATTACACGAGGCCTATTACCGCTGCGAGTCATGCGTGAAGAGTGAGTCTCTCCGCAGGCAGGAAAGCAGCATTTGCAGGCAGTTGAGTAAGAGCCCGCTTTGGGGCTCGAAACGGAGGGTAGCGTGTTTGGTTTAGGACCCTGGGAACTAGTAATTATTTTAGTTATCGTCCTGATTGTCTTCGGGGTTGGACGGCTGCCCGAGCTCGGTACTGGTCTCGGCGAAGGGATTAAGAACTTTAAGAAGTCCTACCGTGATGCCAAGACGATTGACGTCACTCCCGAAGAGGAGTCGGCTGCCAAGTCTACCGAGTCGGACAAGAACGATTAAGCTCATATCAACCGTTTACCGCAAAGGACTCATTGCCGGTTTCGATAGCTGCAACGGCATCTTCATCGTCCAGCTCTAACAACTCATCTTGTGCGGCTTTGAGCCGCCTGAGCTGCTCCAGCTTCGTTGCTTTTGCAATCATCAGGGACCGCTGACGCGCTGATCGGACAAAGTCCTCAGGCAGCTTGTAGCCATCTTGATAGTTTTTGCTCATGGTGTCGGAAAGCCGCTGGTTCAACCATGTAACGCACACAGTTCCCACGACCGCTCCGAGAATAGAAAGCACAAATAGTTTTACGACGACGTTAATGATCATCATGACTAATACCCTCGCTCGATGGGATCACGACCCTCTACGACACGACTAAGGTGCCAACCAACTTACGCGACCGCTTTATGCATAGGGTGCGAACGGCACTCGAATGCAGAAGTGACGAGAAAAACCTGACGGTAGAAGCGGAAAAACCTAGAAAGGAACGCGGATCCTTTAACTGCCACGCCCAAATGAACTAATGCTGATACAACAAGTTTACTTGAACATTCTCTTCATTCAAGGCGGATCTGCAGCATGAATATTCATTCTGTAGTATTTTCAGTAAATTCCGTCTCCATTCTGTGACAGCAGCTCGCGCTGATACACCTTGTTCTTGCCTTGCTGCCGTGTTTGGATACGCGAGTCATTTAGTCGAAGAGGTCCATTTTAATGAAAACGTTAACTAGAATACTTCCGCTTTTATTTACGTTTTTAATTGCTCCGCTCTGTGCTTCGGCGAGCGAGGACTCTGCAAAGGCGAAAGAAATAGTTCGCGCGGCTGTGGATTATTGGCGCGACAAGTCCTCATACACAGCTTCGGAGATGCAAGTGAAGCGCCCCACCTGGGAGCGTGAAATGAAAATGGTCGGCTGGACCAAGGGCATGAAGAAATCGCTGATTCGATTTACTGAACCTGCAAAGGACGCCGGCAACGCTTCGCTTACAATTAACGAAGACATCTGGAGTTATACTCCGAAAGTTAATCGCGTTATTAGAATACCTGCCAGTATGAAGAGTCAGAGCTGGATGGGCTCAGATTTCTCATACCGTGACTTAGCGCGCTCGGACGAAATTGTTGAAGATTACACACATAAGATCCTCGAAACGAAGCAGGTCGACGGCCATAATGTTTATGTTGTCGAAATGGTTCCTCACGACAGCGCACCAGTGGTATGGGGAAAGGAGGTGCTAGACGTTAGAGAGGATTACGTAATGCTCAAGCACCAATTTTTCGACCAGGACATGAAGCTGGTGAAGGTGCTCGAAACCAAAGAAATCAGAAATCTCGGCGGCAAACTTTATCCAGCTGTCATGCGTATGAGCAACGTTGAAAAACCTGAGGAATGGACAGAGATTCGAACTATCGAGGCGGAATTCGGTGCGCCCGTGCCTGATTCAACTTTTACTCTGTCTAACTTGAGGAACCCTAGAGCCCGCTAATGTTTAAACTGGCCTGGCGCAACATATGGCGGCACCCGCGGCGAACGATGCTGACGCTGCTGGCGATTGCTTTTGCTGCTGCTGTGCTGGTGTTTTTTATCGGGCTTCAACTGAGTTCTTACGACGCAACTATCAACGCAACAATCTCCGTCTTTAACGGCGCAATTCAAGTGCAGCCTGAGGGTTATCACGATCGTCCGCAGATGCGCTTGACGATAGACCGTCCGCAGCAGGTGCTGTCCAGTATTTCCGAGATTCCCGGTGTTGTCGCGGCAGCACCTCGGGCCATCGGCTTTGCGTTACTATCCTCTGGCAGCCGCACTTACGGAGCACAAGTTGTAGGAGTAGATCCCAGCACTGAACCGAAGGTTTCAACTATCCCGGGCCTAATTAAGGAAGGCCGCTATTTTACGAGCACTGATGAGACATCATTCATCGTAGGAACCGACTTAGCTAAGAACCTGCATGTATCCGTGGGTGACGAACTAACACTCCTCGGCCAAGGCCGGGACGGATCGATGGCGGCAACTGTTCTGCCGATTGTTGGTATTTTTTCGAGTGGTTCCGAAGAGCTTGATCGCATGATGGTTCAGCTTCCCCTGCATGCCTTTGCGGATACCTTCGGAATGAATGGCTCAATTCATGTAGTTGCCGTAGCCGTAAAACAGGTCGGGGATGTTGAACCAGTTGAGAGAGAAATCGAGCGATCCGGAGTTCTCGGTGATTCTCTGGTTGCGCTGCGTTGGGACGAGCTGATTCCCGGGATACGCCAAATGATTGAACTGGATATGTCGAGCGGCTGGTTTTTTTATTTTACCTTAATTCTGATTGTTGCATTCAGCGTGGTGAATACTTTCTTCATGGCAGTTTTGGAGCGAACTCGCGAATTTTGCGTAATGCTCTCGCTTGGTATGCGCCCCGGCTACTTGTGCCGCTTAGTAGTGCTTGAGTCGGTGATGCTGCTAGTTAGCGGCCTGCTTCTCGGGATCTTTATCGGGTCGCTGATTGTTTTGTATTTTGGTGAGGTAGGCTTTTCGGTTCCGGGCATGGAAGAGATGGCTCGGCAATTCAATATGCCAGGCTCGATTTATCCCCGAGTAAGCTTTCGTGCCTTAACTGACGGCCCATCAGTTATTTTTGCAACCTCACTTATCGGAGTGCTCTTTCCTGCGGCTCGTGTGTGGCGTCTAAATCCGACGGAGGGGATTCGGCAAGTCTAGATGAGTACGATTTCTCCCGGTCTAGTTTGGCGTTTGTCGAGCCGCAATATCTGGCGCAATCCCAAACGATCCTTGTTCACTCTGCTGGCCATAGCGGTTGGCATTTGGAGCGCGCTCAGTCTTAGCGCGTTTACCCGAGGCCTGAATCAAACGTTAGTATTGAAGGCGATCAACAACTTGACGGGTCATGTAAAGGTTATGCACTCGGACTATCACCGAGACCCAGTAGTGCAGCATAGAATCAGCATGCCGGGTGATCGGGAGCTCGAGATTCTTAACTCAGTGAACGTCAAGAAATGGGCAGCTCGAGTGCGTGTGCCAGGCGTGATAATGAGCGAGCGCGAATCCTACGGCGTAAACATCGTCGGGATCGACCCTGCGCAAGAGGTCAATCTATCATTTGTCGGAGAGGGTATCGCGCAGGGCCGTGAGTTGAAAGGACCGGAGGATGAAGGAGTGCTCGTTGGCAAGAAAATGCTCGAGCTGCTCCAGACGGATATTGGCAAACGAATTGTACTGATGAGTGAAGGTGAGGCAGGTGAAATTGCCGACCGCGGATTTAGAATTGTCGGCGTCTTTGATGCCGAGCTAGAGGCTACGGAACGCGTCTTTGTGTTTACTGGAAGGACGGTGCTGCAAAATATGCTTGGAATCGGTGATGATGTGTCAGAGGTTTCGATGCGGGTTGTGGATGGTGAGCAAGATCTCGTAAAGACGGAGCTGAAAGCTGCGCTGCCGAACGATGATGTAGAAACTTGGGAGACGCTCGAACCGCTGACGGTTGCAATGCGCGATGTGCAAAGCGGTTTTTTGCACATTTGGAACATTATTGTTGTTGTTGCGGTCGGCTTTGGGCTGGTGAACACCATGTTTATGGCGATTTTTGAACGGACGCGTGAGTTTGGTCTTTTCCGGGCGATTGGAATGCGTCCGGCAATGATTTACTTACAAGTGATAGGCGAGTCTATCGTGCTGCTAATCTGCGGAGCACTTCTCGGCAACTCGATAGGGCTGTTGACTGTGCACTATTTTGCGGACGGTCTAGACCTTTCTAGGTTTGCGCAGGGGCTTGAGCACTTTGGGGCAGGTCGGATTGTTTATCCAATTCTTAGAACGGATGATGTTGTTGTTTCGAATGTGACGATCGTAGTGCTGGCCATGCTAAGTACAATATATCCCGCCTGGCGAGCGGCGCGATTGGAACCGGTTGAGGCGCTGTCGAAGATATGAGCGAAGTTCAGAAGCAGGCACCAATAGTTTGCGAATCAGTTAAGCGCTTTTACCAGCAGGGCGATGTCACTGTTAAGGCGTTGGCGGGAGTAACGCTCACGATTGAGTCTGGTGAATTTGTCAGCTTAAGCGGGCCAAGCGGCTCGGGTAAAACGACATTGCTTAATTGTGTGGCTGGCTTGGATATCCCGACCAGCGGCGAAGTATATTTGATTGGAAACAGGGTCAGTCAGATGTCAAAATCGCAACTCGCAGATTTGCGTTTGAGGAGCGTCGGCTTCGTGTTTCAATCCTACAATTTAGTCCCCGTGCTTTCTGCGCAGGAAAATGTAGAATTCGTTATGGAACTTCAGGGCATATCGCGCACTGAGCGCGCAGAGCGTGCGCGTGCCATCCTTCAGGAAGTTGGCTTAGCTGGGATGGAGCATCGCCGTCCGGCCGAACTGTCCGGCGGACAGCAGCAGCGGGTTGCAGTTGCGCGCGCGGTCGCCAGTAGGCCGCAGCTGGTATTGGCTGACGAGCCGACAGCAAATCTCGATTCAAAAACTTCCGGCGCTCTGATGGACATGATGCGGGAAATGAACGCGGAGCATGGCATTACATTTGTGTTCTCTACTCACGACAAACTTGTAATGAGCCGTGCACGGCGCTTAATCAAAATGCACGATGGGCTGATCGAGTCGGATGAAATCCAATCTTAGACTATTCATGTTGCTGCTGACTCTGGCGGCTCGAGCGGCTGTCGCAGAGGATTTCGAGTACGAACTAGGTGGTCACGCGAAGTACCAAATTTCGAGAATCTCTTACGGCTCTCAGGATTTACAGGCCGTGGCCGGTCGCGATCGCGTTACGGAAAGCAATATTGATCTGCGAGCGACGTCTTCGCTGTCTTATTCTAAATACCGCGCCGAGCTCGATGTTGAGTTTTTAGGCGCAAGTTCTGACGCCAAAGACCTGCCCGATATTCCTGGCCTAGGGGTCCGCACACGTGCGCTGGGGCTTGGCCGCACTTTGATCGACGATTCGCGCCGCTTGTTTGATTTGACATCCGAAGTTGCTGATGGCGATGACTTTGGGGCTGTGCTGCGCGTCGACCGAATGTCTGCCGGTTATTTTGGAGAGAATGTTGTTGTGATCGGCGGCAGGCAGGCAGTGAGTTGGGGCGGGGGCTTGGCTTTTCATGTTTTGGATCTTTTTAACCCGTTTACGCCGACTGAAATCGACAAGGACTATAAAACCGGCGATGACATGTTGTACGGCCAGTATCTTTTCTCAGATGGTGGGGATGTACAGCTACTCAGCGTGGTACGCCGAGATCCCTTAACCAGCTCAGTGCTTAGCACGCAGAGCTCGTTTGCTGGCAAGTGGCACACTAACGTTAACGGAATTGACGTCGACCTTGTCCTTGCCCAGCATTACGACGAACCTCATTTTGGCGGAGGTATTGCGGCGCCGGTCTTCGACGGCGTCTTGCGCGCTGACGCTATGCTTGTCGACGTCGAAAACGGTGATGCAGAATTTTCTCTCATAACGAATTACGATCGTTCGTGGATTTTTGCCGGATTCAACATGTATGGATTCGTCGAATACTTTCACAGTGGTTTCGGTGTAAGTGAGAGCAGCTACCTCGATCCGCCACTCGAGCTTGCGGAACGTCTGCTGAGGGGAGAATTGTTTACGTTGGGACGTGATTACATGAGCGTAGGGCTGCAAACAGAGCTTACGCCGCGCTGGAATTGGTTTGTCAGCCTGATTAACAATCTGCATGACGAGAGTGGAGTAGTGCAGACACGCGCATCCTTTGACGCAACGCAGAATCTGCAAGTATTAGCAGGAGTGGACGTGCCTTGGGGGCCAAAGGGATCTGAGTTTGGTGGGATCGCTGTTGATAACGAGGTGTATCTGGCTTTCGGCTGGGATATGTACGCTCGAATAACCTACTACTTCTGACTTGCCAACTAACGGAGCAGTAAACGTTCGATCCGTTTGAGTAGCACATCTTTGCGCACGGTTTTTGCGCAGTAGTCGTCCGCCCCAGTTGATAACAGTTTATGCTCAGCATCTGCATTGTCGATCACTGTGAGAACCAGAACAGGGGTTCCGGACAGCTGAGGGTTTTCGCGCAGTTTCGCGACAAACTCATTGCCGTTCATCTTTGGCATCATTAAATCACTGATAATCAAATCGGGACGAAATTTCGAGGCAGCTTCAAGTCCCTCAACGCCGTTATTGGCAAATTCTACTTTGTAGCCCTCTTTTTCGAGCACGATTCGCAAAATGCTCTGCTGATCTTCGTCGTCCTCTACTACAAGGATAACCTTCTGCTTGCGATCGGCCAGCATGGTTTTAAAGCTGCCGGAAGCTCCAGATGATCTGCCGGAATCAGAGGTGAAAAAGTCATCGCCGAGAGCGGCAAGCGATGTGTCAATTTGCTGGTCCTTTAACGTGCCGGATTCGCCCTCACTTAGACCCGCTACAATCGAAGCTTCGAACGCGGCACTGACACGCTTCACGGATTTAACGATTGCATCGAGTGTCGTTAGTCCTTCTGCCGCTTTATAGACCGCGTCTTCCATCATTGAACGTGTGCCGGAGCGGTAGGCGATTTCAGTAACTTGGTCGATTGGGCTGCCAGCTGCCAGCATATCTTTCAATCTTGTCTTGGTGCGCACAATTGAGTCGATGCCGACTGTTCCCCTAAAACCACTTTGTTTGCAGGCGTCGCAGCCTCGGCCAATCATGTAGGGCTTTTCGCGCGGCGGTCTCAAACTCTGAGGCAGAAAATTAATCGTAGCGGGATCGACAGGAGCGGAGCGGGCACAGCCTGAACAAACACGTGGAACCCGAGTCTGCACTACTGAGCCGACTATCATGCCGGCTGCACGGGCCCCTGAACCGCTCGCGGTAAAAACGCCCATCGTTTTGGTTAGCAGTTCGACTGGATCCTGACCTTCTGATCCGAGGACGACTAGACGCTTTGATGCAGCTTCGAGGAGTTCGGAGGGGGAGCCTAAAGCCTCAAGTGCAGATACGAACAGAGCATCAGGTCTCAAAGCAAGTACCATCGAGGCTCCGCAGATTTGCCAAGTCTCAAGCAAATTTGCCACGATGATGCCGGTGTCAGCCTGGACAACTTCTTGAAGGAGTTCTCGGTTGGAGTCGGTGATCTCGTAGCGGTGCTCAAGCGAAAATGCTGAGCCCCAAGTGATGTTGGAAATGATAATTCGTTCGGGGGCTTTGCCTTTCTGATGGTGGGACTCTATGTCCGCCAGGTACTGCTGAGTCCCACTGCGTATCGACATTACTCGGCGCTTGCTGCGCAGATTGCTGTCCCAGAGGCGGTCTCCCAGGTCGGGCCAAAAATAGGATCGGTTGTCGATGGTTCGAGCAAGCTCAAGAATCGGCGTGTCGATCATGATGGTGGAGGTTTCTCCGACCGCGTCCTCAAGCTGAACGCTGCTCGCTTCGCCGATGCCCTCAACTGTGATGGTCGACGCCTGAATTGGGCCTCCGACGTGAAAAAGGTGATTAAAGGCGTCTACGCCCGAAGCGGTATCGACTGAAATTCGTTTTTTAGCTCTGGGAAAATCCAGTCCATCTGTATCGGGTGGTTCGAATGGCATTGGCGACGTTCTGCTGCTTGTGGTTAATCCTCAAATGACGGCTATTCGCGAATGATAGCACGAGGTTCGGGGTAGAGGACACCCAAGAGTGGTCGCTAGATCAGCTAAACTACGCGGCGTCTGGGGTAGTAACGCTGTAAATATTGGTGCTGAACCAAGCTGCTTGCTGGCCGTTGTCAGTAAATACCACTCGGAAGGGTGCCTTCTGGTGGGCGTCGAGCAGAAATTTCTCTGACTGCCGCTTTGCCTGGAGCGAATTGATGTCGTCGCGGCCGAGGGATTCCAGGCGGCTCACGCTACTTAAGGAGTTGTCGGCGAAAATTATAACTCTGTCGATGGGGCGGTTTTTGTCGTCATACAAGCTGGCTTCGATCTTAACGCTGCCAAACTTCGACGATGTTTGATTTACCAGCGAGCCAGTGATTTCAACGACCTCGCGGCCGTCATCCAGCGCAACATAGTTCGGTTTCAAGTCAGCTATTTGAACGCCTTTCGGTGCGGGGGCGGGAAGTTCCTGCATCGTTAACGTGAGCAAGGTGTCGGCTATCTGCGGGGTTTGGACGAGGTATGAACCAAACATCCAAAGTAGGAAACAGAAAGCCGCAGGCACTGCGGTTGCAGCAGCGATTTTTCGGCTTGCATCGAAGAAGCCGAGATTTGAGTCAAGTTCCGCAAGTAATTCCTGTTCATCTATTTCGTCAAAGTCGTCTTCTAAGTTGCGAATCAGTGCAGTATTGTCGCCTAACCAGCTGCCTGACTCGACGATATCTCTTGCGCTGAGAGGCTCTTCGCTTCGGGAGAAGGCTGAATCAAGCACGTTTTTGATCACAGCAGTTTTTGTTTCTTCTGATTCTACAAGGGAGTCAGCTGAAACTTCTGAAGGTTCGGGGTCGCGAGGCGTGAGCGGCGCAAATGTGGATGAAATTTCTGTAAAGTTGCAGCGGGGAGTGGTGCTTTCTGCGATCCCGGCGGCAACAATGGCGCGAGCTGAGGCCCAACTGTGTGTTGCATTGCTATCTTGCGGGAGTTCAAGATGTTCAGACAGGGTCTTGCGCATGTCTGCTTCGTGCTGAGTTGTGCAGTTTTCGTCGGGCCATGGTGCCGTAATCAGCGGGAACTCATCTTCGTCAATCAGTGAATCAATTAAGCGGCCAGCGTTAAAATCGGGCAGGGTGTTTTCCGAGCGTTCGGGCAGCAATTCTAGCTGAGTTCCGGGAGTCGATTCCCCGGTCGATTGGTCGGTAATGTTGCGAATTACTGCTTCCTCTTCAGGTAAATCCTCAGTCATTTCATCGTCAGCTGCAGCGTCGAAGTCCTCCTCAGAGTCCGAGAACTCGGTTGAGGCATCGTCCATGGCGAAAACATGTTCACAGCGGGAGCAGTGAAATTTCGGCGATGATTTGAGGCTAAGCGACTCTGTCGCTAGGGAAAATTTAGTTTGGCAGCTTGGACATTGTATTATCACTTTAACCTTCCCGTATGAGAGTTGTAATAATCTTGACTAGGAGAGACGCGGCCCCTGCGCCGCATTGTTTATTTTGCACACAGTTGCTTGCTCGTACAAGGAATATTCGCATTTTTAGCCAATATGAGGGTAGGAATTTATCTTCGCGGTAGGACTGACGGCGGGGTCTCCCCAGTTGCGGAGTCACGCGCGTTTGCGGCGGGCGTTTTAGAACATTTAGCGGCGCATAGTTTAGAAGATGAGGTGGTGCTCTACGGGGGCGGAGATCTTTTGACCCCGCAGTTTGTCCATGACCTTTCGTTCGGACCGGTGCTTACCTCGGAGGCAATTGACGGAGGCGCACTAACCGGAGCGAGTCGATTCTTCAGACGTCTTCCCAACGGTGCGCGGAGTAGGGTGCTGTTTCGAGTGCTGCGCACCGAGCAGCTTTACAAGCTGAGAGCGAAAGTCGATCAGCTTCCGCTGCTTTTTTATTCTCTGCTTGATCAATTAGACGTGATGCATTTGGTTGGGCATAATGGTTATAAATCTCCGACGGTGCCCCTAATAGTTTCCGATCAGGCCGGCGAGCACGCTGTCGCCCCCAGACATCAAAAGACCCAAACCCAGGCGAAAAGCAGCAAGCATGTCATTGTTCCCTGCGAGGACACCGCGGTTCGTGTTTACCGCGACGAGGGTATTGATCCATCTGAAATATCAATCATTCATCCCGGAGCAGATCGTTTATTTGAATTGTCAGCTAACTCTGTTAGCGCCGGATATGCGCCTGCGGTGTATGAGGGTCTTCAAGCTGATCCAGGTTACGTACTGCTGCTTCTACCTTACGGATTGAACGATGCAGCAAAAGCCGCAATTGAAGCCTGGCAAAGCCTGGATCCGGAGAAGCGCAGCAGAGGCTTAGTTGTCGCTGCCACGGCTAAAGTAAGGCGGAAAGAAGTGCTCTCGTTGTTTGATGCGGGCTTCGACGCGGACGCTGTGGATGTGCTGATTGGGGTCAGTTACGATTCGCTTTCCAGCTTAATCTTTAATAGCACCGTGTTGTATTCCCCAAACTTTCGGCCGGCCGACTCGGGATTGCTGCTCGGTGCACTTGCGCTGCAAACTAGCGTTGTTGCCGATGAAAGCTTGCGCTCGATGCTCCCGCAGAATGACAGGTTGTTTTTGTGCAAAAGCGGGGATCCCGCATCGGCCGCATTTGCTTTGGGAGAAGCGCTGGGGCGCGGCACCCAGTCACTCCTAAAGGACTTGATGTGGCGCCCTGACGCAGAACACAGTCCAAAGCTAGAGCAGCTTCGGCGAGGGTCTCAGCGCCGTAGTCGATTGGAGAGACCGGAAAAACTAGTTAGAACAATTGGCGATGTTGTAAGAGAAACATTTGATGTCTACAGGCGGGTTCATTTGAGATATAAGGTTCGGTGACCTGGTAAGTTCTCCCGTTTAGAGGTCGGAATTTTGACCAGGCGATACATTTGACGTTTAGTTCAAATTTGAAATTGCATCGCAGCGCCCAATCCAAGGCGCTCCAAGCTGCACAGGAGAACGCTGGCCATGGCTATGCCGCTTTTTGACAACGCGTTACGTCAATTAGACGAAGCGCTCAAACACGTTAAACTTGAAGCAGACACAATCGAACTTCTCAGATATCCCAAGGCCGTTCACTCCTTCGCGATCCCTGTGCGTATGGATAACGGCTCGCTGAAAATGTTCAAGGGCTACCGAGTTCAGTATAATGACACGCGCGGTCCTGCTAAAGGCGGAATTCGCTATCACCCCGACGTGAATCTCGACGAAGTTCAGTCGCTCGCATTTTGGATGGCCATTAAATGTGCTGTCGTAGGTGTGCCGTTTGGAGGGGGCAAGGGCGGAGTTAAAGTCAATCCCAAAGAGCTTTCAAAACTTGAACTAGAAAGGTTGAGCCGCGGATTCATCAACGCTGTTGCAGACGTGATCGGCCCCGACAGAGATATTCCAGCTCCGGATGTATACACGAACTCCACGGTGATGGGTTGGATGAGCGATCAGTACAACATCATCACTCGCCGGCACCTACCCGCAGTCATCACAGGCAAACCTCTCGAGCTGGGCGGTTCGCTGGGACGCGATGACGCAACTGGGCGCGGCGGTTTTTACGTGCTGCAAGCGCTGCGTGAGAGCTTAGGCGTTAAAGAGGGTGCGACAATTGCTATCCAGGGCTTTGGTAATGCCGGATTTCATTTTGCGCGTCTCGCGTCTGAAGCGGGTTATAAAATCGTTGCGGTGAGCGACTCCCGCGGCGGTATTTATAAGCCGGAAGGCTTGGATCCGAAGAGTGTTTACAAGGTGAAGCACGAAACTAACAAGCTCGAAGCAGTTTATTGCGAGGGCTCGGTTTGTGAGCTGGTTGAACACAAAAAAGTTACGAACTCTGAGCTGCTCGAGCTGGATGTTGACGTCCTTGTGCCCGCTGCTCTTGAGAACCAAATTACCTCCGAAAACGCGAACAACATCAAAGCCAAAGTCGTGTTGGAACTTGCAAATGGCCCGACAAGCTTTGACGCCGATGAAACGCTTTTCTCAAAGGGAACTATCGTGGTTCCGGATATTCTCGCTAACGCGGGCGGGGTGACTGTTAGTTATTTCGAGTGGGTGCAGAATAAAGCGGGATACTACTGGCCCGTGGACAAGGTCCACCAAGAGCTCGAAGACATCATGCGAGTTGCTGCTCTTGCGATCGACGAGAAGCGCTCTGCTCTTGCCTGTAACATGCGAACGGCCGCGTATGCGATTGCAATCGATCGGATCGGCAGAGCGGTTGAGGCCCACGGGACGCATTCGTTCTTCATGGACGAAGTAAGCGCAAAGTGAGTCGAGACCGGACTAGCGGAGCGCCGAGACCGAGTTCCAGCCTAGACGAGATTGCTGAACTCGCAGAGTCGAGTTCAGGAATAGTCGTTGCGCTTGACCAGATAGTTGACCCTCACAACGTCGGTGCGATATTTCGCGCCGCTGCTGCGTTTGATGTTAGCGGTGTTTTGATGCACAAGGACCGCAGTTCTCCGCTGACTGATGCGGCACGTCGAGTCAGTCAGGGTGGAAGCGACGTCGTGCCCCATGCCAATGTCACAAATCTTGCTCGTGCTTTGGATTCTTTGAAGAAGCGGGGTTTCTGGGTTCTGGGAACCGCTCTGGGAGACGAGGCACGGCCTATGGCTGAGGTTGAAGTGCCGCTGCCGACAGTGTTAGTGATGGGCTCTGAGCATAAAGGCATGCGCCGCTTGATAGCGGATAAATGTGACTTTCTGGTAACGATACCGATGAGCGAGAAAATGCAGTCGCTCAATGTAAGTCAGGCTGCGGCAGTAATGCTGTATGAGTTGAGGCGCCGCGAGGGGTAAGCTTAAATGGCAGAAAAAAAACGGGAGCTGGTTCTATCTGGGGTTCAGCCATCGGCTGCGCAGGTGCATCTGGGCAATTATCTAGGGGCAATGAAGCGTTTTGTGACGCTGTCGCAGCAGTACGACACGATCGTCTGTATTGTCGATCTTCATGCGCTAACCACGGTGTGGGACGCTCAAGCTCTTCGGGAGAATACCGTTTCTCTGGCCGCTGCCTATTTGGCGATAGGAATGGAGCCGAGTCGTGCAATCATTTTTCGTCAATCCGATGTCGCTGAAGTTTGTGAGCTGACCTGGTACTTGGCCTGTCAGTTTCCACTGGGTTTGCTCGAACGAGCTACCTCCCTTAAGGATGCTAAGGCCAAGGCGAAGGTCGTTAATTCCGGACTGATGTATTACCCAGTCTTAATGGCGGCGGATATTCTGTTGTATCGTTCGACCAAAGTTCCTGTCGGCGCTGATCAGAAACAGCATTTGGAAATGACGCGTGAAGTTGCGCAAAAGTTCAATAACGCCTACGGCGATGTATTTCCGCTGCCAGAGCCCCTGATTGAGGAGGACACAGGAGTAATTGTTGGGCTTGACGGGAGAAAGATGTCCAAGAGCTATGACAACTACATTGGGCTCTTCGAGGATTCCAAGAAAGTTCGCAAGAAGGTAATGAAGATAGTCACGGATTCAAAAAGCGTGGAAGACGAGAAGGATCCGGACACCTGCAACGTATTTACCCTGTATAAATTTTTCGCCTCCCAACAAGAGCAAGCAGCGCTTGCCGAAAAGTACCGCGCTGGCGGAATGGGTTACGGTGAGGCCAAGCAAGCATTGTTCGAATCGATCGAGCGTGAAATCTCACCGATGCGCGACAAGTACAATGACCTAATGTCGCGACCAGACGACTTGCGTGATGTGTTGGCGGACGGTGCGCGTCGTGCGCGCGAGATTGCCGGAGTAACTATGGCTTCCGTCCGTGAGGCAGTAGGAGTCGGAAGTATTCTTTAGCTGCGCTTGCCAAAACAACCCAATGTGATACATTCCATACTAATTTACTGTAGTTGTAGTTCTGCAGGCTAAGCGTTTTTTCTGATTTTTCCTGAAGCAGTTCCACCTAGTTCGCTGACCAGTGGAGGAGAGTTTTAAACAGGTTGGCATTAAAGCCTCGCAGATTTTTACAGGTAGGAACATAATCATGACTGGTTCATTCGTAGATAAGCTTCTGATTTCATTTGATAAACTTGAAAACTGCATTGCTGTAACTGAAAGCGTGCTCAAGCAGAAGCCTGAAGTTCCTGACGACGTTCTCAAAAGAATTACTCAGTATTCTGAGATAGTTAGCAAGCAGCGCCGCCTTGCTGAGGAGCTGCGCGGTTACCTCGCGGACCAGAATTGGGACCAGGTCAGCCGTCACATTAAGCTGATCAATGGGCTTTCGAGCATGATTCGCGACGATGCTCAGCAAATCCTGGCCACAAATGGTGAGTTTCTCGGTGAACAACACAGTCAGCAGCATTTCTGCTAAGCCGCTGTAACTATCCAGGTATTTCCCTGCTAAATTTTCACTTAAGGCGTTCAGTTAAAGCGTCGATAGGAGACTTACAGGACCACCTATTTGGGTGCCTGTATCGGTTTATCGCTAAAGACGTAGTTGTAGTACAGTGAACGGAATAAAGCCTGCAGGGACGCAGCTAACACTCGTTAAGTCGCAGACCCAAACTGCGAAAGCGACCACTGCATCTGAAAAAGCTCCCGCCCAAACTGCTGTTCGCGCCAATACATCGGCGACCGTGCTTACTTTAACGTCTCAGAGCCGAGAAGTTTCAGGTTCAAAAAATAGCGCAGTGCGAAGCTATGACGAGGCGAAAGACCTTGCAGATGACGTGGCTAAGCGTCTCAAAGGCGACGAGCATAACTTCAGTCAAATTGACACCGTGAAAGGCCTGTTTACGACTAACTAGCCATCGCTCTAAAATAACCTCTTTAAAGTTAGGCTATTGGCTAAATTATCCACTTCCTTAAAAAGCTTTGTCGGACTGGTTTTCGATTCCCGCTTAAGCTATTTACGGTCTTCTAGGACTCGGGTTAATTTATTTAAATTACTTGAACCTTGTTTTCTTTCCGTGTAGTTTCGTGTCAAATACCCGCTTAGTTTTTTGGGAAGTTTTCTAGCGATAATCGTTAATGCGTATTCAAGAACCACTCGTACCGGATAACACCGGAGCGCCGAGCGGCGGACACCCGCTGATGGCCTCAGAATTTCAGGTTCGGCTCGGCTTTTTTGCCGGCCCGATGGATTTGCTGCTGCACCTTGTGCGGCGACAAGAGGTCAGTATCGCCGAAGTCGAAATGGCGAAAGTCGCCGACCAGTATTTAGAAATTATCGAGTCAGCCCGGCATATCGACTTAGACGTTGCCACGGAGTTTCTTGTTGTTGCGACGACGCTCGTTGCAATCAAGAGTGAGCGCGTTCTTCCGCGCCACCCAGTTAACGACGAAGGCAGCGAGCTGGAGGAAGACCCTTATGGCGATCTAAGAGAGCGCCTCAGGCGGTATGAGATTTTCAAAGAGCGCGCGAAAGAAATTCGTGCCTTGCCGCAGCTTGGAGCGACGACCTTCGCTCGACGCGATCGGAGCTTCGTTGAGCCCGAGCCGGAGTCTCTTGAAATCGACGAAGAGATTCAAAGTATCGGCTTTACCTTTGTTCGTCTGCTGAAGCGCATTGGGGAAACTGTCAACTCAATGCGGATTAGTTTGGAGCCTGTGTCTGTCGTCGATTGCATGATGAAGATCATCGATGCGTTTTCAATCCGCACCGGGGTCAAAGGGGCAGCAAGAAGTTTTTTTGAGCTACTGAGGGAGCGCAGGCCTGATACTCCAGAATCCGCGCCGGCCTTGGAAGATATGGATCCGGAAGCGGCAGCCGAGCACGTCAAGCTTGAGCGACGCAACGTTTTTATTGGCAATTTTATCGCGGTGCTGGAATTGGTGAAGCGTGGCGTGATTCACGTCGAGCAGCCAAGAGAAAGCGCAGATATTCAGCTCTCAATGTGCCTGCAAGAGGGCGCCGAGAATGAGCAAGACGCCGCACAGATGCCGGTTAGCTTGTCAGAGAAAATTGTCATCATTGACACGGATGCTGCCCGTGAAGCTTGGGGCGAGGAAGTTACCGCCCTGGAAGAGCAGGATCATGTCGAAGAGGAAGTCTTGAAGGAGGTTAATCGTGACTGAAGAAGTAATTGGCGGAGAAGACGAAGAGTTTGAATTAGACGAGCTTGAGGAAGGCGAAGAAGATAGAGCCGCGTCGGTTCCGCTAAGTGCACTGGTTAGCAGTATGCTCTTTGTGTCGCCCCGACCGGTAAGTGCCGAAAAAATCTCCAAAGCGTCAAAGCGAAGTTTGTCTTCTGTTGAGGCTGTGCTGGAAGAATTGCGAGATTTGTATCAGGACGATGTGCACGGATTTTCGCTCCACGAGGTCAACGACGGCTGGCAGTTTAGAACCGCTCCAGGTTGTTCACCCTCGATTCGACGGATGCTGCCGCGCCGGGTGAAGCGACTTAGCCGAGCAGCCGCTGAGTCTCTAGCAATTATTGCCTACAAACAGCCGGTTGATCGCTCTGAAATTGAGTCTATTAGAGGTGTCGATGCATTGCCGACGCTGCGCACACTGCTGGATGCAAAATTAATTCGTATCGTCGGAAAACGCGATGTTCCAGGTCAGCCGGCACTTTACGGAACGACTGAAAAGTTTCTCGAGACGTTCGGCCTGAGAGATTTGACTGAATTGCCTTCGCTGCATGAGCTTGAGCAGCTGCTCAGCGAGCCTGGAGAAGGCGGTGCCGAATTGTCTGATGAAGATCTTGAGCAAGACCAGCTCGACATGGATCAAGAAGCAGCTTCGTCTGCAGACGATGAGCAGCTCGACGTCGCCGCGGCTTAACTATCGTAGATAAACAGGGGGTGCCGTGGACCAGTCTACTAAGCTGACACGGCTGCATAAGTTCATTGCGCAGTCTGGGCTTGCGTCGCGCAGGCATGCGGAACAGTTGATTACCGACGGCAGAGTTTCTGTTAACGGCGAAGTAGTGACTGAGCAGGGCAGGAAAATTGACCCTGAAGTGGACATAGTCCTTGTTGACGGGGAACGTGCTAGCCCCGAACCGCTAAGACTGTATCGTTTTCACAAGCCAGCTGGTGTAATTACGACACTCGACGATCAGCGCGGCCGCAAGAGTGTCGCAGATTTTGTAAGCGATTTGCCGGTAAGAGTTTTTCCGGTCGGGCGACTGGACGCAGATGTCGTCGGATTGCTCTTACTTACAAATGATGGAGACCTGGCCGAGAAACTGCTCCACCCGCGCTACGGAGTGGAACGAACTTACTATGCTTATTTAGAAGGCAGGGGAGGTCCCGAATTCTGCCAGCAGTTGGTTTCTGGAGTTAAATCGACCGACGATCCCCCGAGTACTCCCTTGAAAGCTAAACGAGCGCGACTCTTGGAGAATGCTAGCCGGTTAAAGTGGCTGTTGGGGGAGCTGCCCAAAGGCTGTTTCGGGGTGGAGATCGTAGTAGCCGAAGGCAGGAAGCATTTTGTCAAAAAGCTTTGCGCTGGGGCAGGTTGCCCGGTTGTTCGCTTGGGCAGAGTTGGGTTTGGACAATTTACTTTAGATGAACTTCCCAGAGGGACAGTTGAAGAACTGCCTTTTAGCGCTGATTTTATTAAAAGTTGACTTTCCCGGGTGAGTTTCATAAAAGATTGCCGCGGGGTAGAGCAGTCTGGTAGCTCGTCGGGCTCATAACCCGGAGGTCGGTGGTTCAAATCCACCCCCCGCATCCATCCACAGCTATGCACTTGCTCGCTTGAGCTTCTCTCTCGATAAAGTCTTTTTTCGCTGTTCTTGAAGATAGTCGCGAATTTTTCTTAGCCGCCGTGGTTTACCGCTGGCTCGGCTGATGCACGTGTCAATTATTGCCTCACGCAGCATTTCTTTAGAGCCCTCGCAGTGAGTAAAAGCTGTTTGAGTAGTTTCGCGAAATTCAGACAGCAACTGTGGTAGAGCACCCGCTGTAGCCGCTGTGTTGCGTACGTTGGCCATTGCTGAAGCAAGTCTATCGAGTGAATTGATCACACCTTCTGCTAGGGGAATATTGCGGTTCTTGCTTTGGAAAACCGCTTCGCTGATTCGCACGTTTGTGGTGGCTTGAATAAACACCTGCTCAAGAGTCTGATTGCTGAACGGGACTACAAGGCAGCCTCGAGCGCCGACTTGTAGCAGTCGAAATATGTGATCTACTTGAGGCTCGGTTGCGACAGCGATCAGCGTGACATCTGCGTCAATTTCCAGAATCTTTCGCGCAAACGACAACGTTTCCGGTTCCATCCGTCCTAGGTCGAAAAAGACATGCGTGAATTTTGAACCGGCCAGCTGGGAAATGCCGTTCATGTTGGCTGGTGTGAATACGTGCTCGATACCGAGCCCCCGAAGGCCCACTCGCAGCTGATTGCTGGTGTTGAGGTGCTCACACACCACCAGAACTCTATGTCTGCTTGAGGGGGTCACCCAGCCTCCTTGCCTGATTAATCAAAGCGCTGCTTTAGAAATCGACAGGTTACGGGCGTAACTTCAGTTCGAATTGGAAGAGGGTATCAGTGCTAAATGCCCTAAATTAAGACCAAATCCGCCATTCTAGCGGCGGCTGCGTAGTGCGCGGACGAGCATTCCGCCGAAACTTCGAAGGTTTGCGATTAGGCCAGCGCGGCGCGCAGCTCTCAGTAGAGGCCGCAAAGGAAAGTCAGGCGTTTTTAACCCGCAGAGTTTCATGGCGACTAGGCGTGAGAAAACAAGCTGTTTTCGCTTTGCTTGAAAGGGCTGCATTTTTGCCAGGTGTGCTGCATCAATGGGTTCGCAGATCAATGAACAATCTGAGACGCAGCGTTCAAGCAGGGCCTCACCACGTTCTGTGCGGCCGATAACAATGCTGCGGCCTTCGTGTTCGCCGAAGTCGGGATTGTCGTTTTCGTCTAAGTGCCATCCGTCTGCGCATACGATATCAGCTGATTCTCCAGTAGAGTCAGGGCAGATCTTGCAGCGAAGCTGTAAGTGGCGGTTGAGAATCTCGCCCCAAGAGCGCGAGTAGCTCATTGAACGGGTAACGCCGCTTTTCGTCGAGACTGACGCCTTACCGGGCCAGCCATTTCCGCGGTATCTGAATTCAGCAACATCTGATTCAGGCACTTCCAGTTCGCTTAAAATTCGGCGTGCTCCAGCTATGCTTGGGATGCCTCCGCAGAAAAAGGAAATCAAGTAGGGAAAGTGACTTCGGAAATCGGGATCACTTATTTCAAGTGCGTGTGCTGCAGCGATGTCGCATGGTTTGCCGACAAGTGCGAAGCGCCGTCCGTCACGACGCAGCCGACTCAAGCCCGCCAAGGGAGCCGAGGGACAGTAGCGCGAGCCAGAATTGTCGGCTACGGCATGCGCAGAGTCACTAATGACATTTTGATTTCCGATTGGAAGGTTGGGGTCAGCTCCCACGTGAAACACTGCATCAATTTCTCCGCCACTCAGTAGCTGGCATAGGATCGCAGAAAGCGCTCCACCGGATGAAGCCTTTAGACGAAGCGCGGCGTCTGAGGCATAGGCCAAGCGCATAGAGCGCACTGGCCCCCAGGTTAGATCGTATATTTCGTTCTCAAGTGGAAAATTAGCATTTACCGCTGGGCAAGCCTGCAAAACTAACTGTTCTGCATTTGGATCTGGTTCTTGCTGGACATGCGGGCGAAGGAAGCCGGACGAGTCGTACTTCATTGGAAGCACGTTTCTGCCGGCGACAGATTCACACAAACCACAGCCGCAGCATAGATTTGAATCGATTACTTCCTGAATGCTGTTAAGTTTACTCACAGTATTGCTGCAATGCTTGACGTAGAAAATTTTCGTAGCTTTCAATGCGTTCGTGCACTAGCCCCATGCCGTAGTCAACCTCCGCCTTCATCAAATGCCGATTCTCAATCGATTGAAGTATTGTTTCGACTAACTTGTCATCGCTCTCAACCGAGGCCGCGTCGACAGTATGATGATAACCGATGTCACCAAACAGGCTGCTGAATTTACGACTGTAGGCAATAGGGAGAACAGGAACTCCACTTGAGTAAGCTGCAATCGTCGAGTGCATTCGAGATCCGACGAAAAAGTCCAAGCCGGCGATGTAAGCTTTCGCTTCACTGGGGGAGCGAAATTTAGGAGCAGGTATGACATTAGGGAACTCACGATGCAGCTCTGCATTGATTTGGTAGTCATCTTCAACATGCTGGCTGGTATCGAGCACGTGTGGGATCAAGTGCACGAAGAGAGAAGGATTGCCGCACAATTTCGCAAGCAGTTTGGAGATAAAAGCGCGGTAATCGATCGCTAGTGCAAATTGATTGGAGCTGTTGTAGCCGCCGTGGAACAATAGGGCGGAAACATTTATTCCAACATGCACTGCGCCCTCGGGCTCGTGCTGAAAATTCTTGTCGAATGGTAGTGCGAACGCAAGGTCGGAGGCCAAGGATAAATTTGCTCCAGGACACAAGTCTTGTGCGTATTTCAGGGACTCACTATCTCGAGCAAATGTGCGCACGCAGCGTTTTATTAACGCGGCGGACGCTTTTCTCGACGCCGCTCCGGCAAAAGGTCCGATGGTCTGTGGAGCTAAAACTAATGGTGTGCCGCTGCAAAGAGCAATTAACTTGCTGACTGCAAGTTTGGCAAATCTAAGGTTTCCGTAAATGTCGCTGAAGCTGTCGCCCTCTCCGATATCCAAAATCAGGCGGCAGCGGCGAAATTCACGGATGAAAGAAACACTCGGGCTGCAGAGATTCTTTGGAGAAAAGTGCATGGAGCAAATTCGATCAGTTATCTCCGCAGGGGTGTAATCGAGTGTTCCTCTGGTTCCATACAGGCGATAATGCAGCGATAAATTAAGTTCCTTTGACAGCCGCTCAAGGAGCATGATTTGAGAAAGACTCAGGGCACCGACTCCCAAATTGTTTGAGGAAAGCGAGTGCCACAGAAGACCGATGCTGATTGTGTCGGACAAAACTTGCGCCTTTTACTAGGAAATCAGTTTAGTGCTCTCTCTTTCGTGAAGTACGGAAGCGTGATTTGTCAAGGAATGTAATCAAATGTCAGCAGGCAGCGCTCGGCTGTTAAGCGGATCGGCGAAACTCGTCGGAGCGAACGTCTTTTTGATGTTCACCGCCTACATTGCTTTGCTCGGGATCGCACGCCTCACCGATATCGAACGCTTTGGTCGCTACGTGGTTGTCGTCGCAGTATTATTGTGGCTCGAGCGCGTAACCGCTGAAACCTTCAAGCATCCCCTGATCAGACAAATTACGAGCGGGTCCTGGTCAGGCGTTCAGAGAATTCTTCGCATTCAGATTTTTGTCGGACTATGCATAGTGCTGCTACTAATGCTTTTAGCACCGTATGCAGCCGGCTTATTAAACAACCCCTTGCTTACTCAGCCCCTGCGGGTTGCGGCCTTGGATATTTTGCCGTTTGCGGCGTACGCTTCGGGAGTCGCTGCACTAACAGCCTATGACCGCTTCGGCACTAATGCTCTTGCTGGCTGTGTTTATGGCGCCGCTAAACTAGTACTTATGCTGTGGGCTGCTTCGTCGACAGGCGCAGTGGAAATTATTGTACTGGGCATGGTTGGAGCATCTCTGCTCGCCGCGGTTTTTGTTGGAGCGGCTATTAGATCGGCAGGCATTGCTTCCGATCTGCGCGAGAGGCTGTCCGACTCAGAGCAAGCTCAGGTGGGACACGGCTACTGGTGTGCGCTCGCGATAGTTGGAGGCAGCGGCATCCTGCTCGCAGGTGACGTTTGGCTCGTTCAGGCTTTTTCTCAGAATGAACGGGTTGTGGGACTTTATGGTGCTGCTCACAATCTCACGAAAGCTATGTATATGGCCGGTTCGGCTTTGATGTGGCCGATGATCCCTGCGGTATCTAAGGCCCAGGGAATCAGAGCCGCAGTCATTCAGCAGCCGCAGGTTAGAACTGTCGCTGCTCTTTTGGTAGCAGGTCTGCTGTTTATGTCTGCGCTGTTTGCGTTCGGGGGCGGATGGCTGTTGGCGTTATTGTTTGGAGCGGAATTTTCTGCAGGTGGAGCGTATCTAAGCGCCCTCGCACCGGCACATCTTTGCGTGACCCTGGCCCTCGTCGCGTCACAGCTCAATTATCATTCGGGCCGTCCGCTGGTATCAGCTTGGATTGTGATCGTTGGTTCGCTACTATTCTTAACGGTGGGCGCGCTCTGCGCCGCCCGCTATGGCGAGACTGCTGTTCCGTGGTCGCTGTGCTTGGCGGGCGCTGGGATGCTAACGGCGGTGTTGATTTCGATCTTCAAGGGTGAGGCTGCTTGATGGAGAGCATCGTTGTTGTAATCATCAACTATAAGAAGAGCGGCGATACCCTGCGTGCGCTGGAGTCGCTCGAGCCCTTGGCGGAAAGCGGAATAATAAAAGTAGTAGTAATCGACAGTGCCTCGTCCGAACAATCGCGAACAGCTCTGGGGTCCTTCAAGGCTTTTCCGATTGAGGTACGCTGCTTCGACCTGAACACCGGGTTTGCCGGTGGGGTTAATGCAGGAGTTGCTGCTGCGGCCGAATTGCGTGCGGACGCAGTGTGGCTGCTTAACAGCGATGCTCGTGTTTTGCCGAATACTTTGCTCGAAATGCTTCGCTGCATGATGGAAGAGGAGGTGCCGATTGTCGGCAGTACCATCTTCTACGACGATGGCAGCAATAATGTATGGTTTGCCAAAGGCCGGGTGTATCAGCCGTCATTTGTCGTTAAGCATGTCGGCAAGCGCATGCGCGGTTCAACTGAGCTGCTAGCGGGGAAAACGGAAGAAACAGATTTTGTTACTGGCTGCAGCATGCTGATTCGAATGGATGTGTTTGAAGGAGTGGGGCTGTTTGACGATGAACTTTTTCTCTACTGCGAAGATGTCGATTTTTGTCTAAGGGCTCGACAGGAAGGCTACGATATGGTGATTGCCTCGGGAGCGATTGTTTATCATAAAGTCTCAAGCGCTTCCGGCGGCGAATTCAATCCGACGCGTGAATACTACATTACACGAAATTCTTACGCGCTAATCGCGCGCTACGTAAAAAATCCCGTGACACGAGTAATTGTCTATTCGACCAGGTCGTTGTGGGATATCTACCGAATAGCTAAGTCTCTGCGCAAAGGTGGAGAGAATCCAATGCGCGCATTCGGGATTTTCTTTGATGCCATTGGGGATTTTTTTGCAGGACGGATGGGTGAGCGTAAGCAGCTTCAGCCGCCAGTGACAGAGTCCTCCGGTGGCGAGTAGCGATAGACCCCGATTTTATTCGTAATCGTGTTGAAATCCCCGGGGAGACCGTCATTCAAAGTTCTTTTAAGTTCGGTTATCACCAACTCAGTTTCGCCACTTTTGCGGAAAATCTTAGACCTGGCCCATCCGCCTTGGCTGCTAACTAGAAACACTTCAAGTCCTTTCGATTCGAGATAACGGCAAAGATTTCTCAATCCTTGGCTGTGAAGACTCGGCCAGTCGATAATGAATGTCGGTCTGCCGAACGTAAGGCGCAAGGTGGTCGCGACTTGAACAGACGGGATGCGGCGCTTGTCGATTAGAACCACAGCGTCCTTGCTCAAGGTGCCGTCAATCGATTTGATTGCCGCATATACCTCTTCGTACTCCGTTGCCTGACTCTGACGTACAGCGTATAGCGCGGATGGTGCGAGCATTAATATTCCAATAATCGCTATTGCTGCCCGACGCGGAGCGCTTCGCTTTATCAGCTTTGCAGTAGTGGCGAATCCAATTGACGCCAGTACAAGCGCAAGCGGCACGACTTCGCTGACTAAGTATCTTCCATAGTAATATAAGTAGGGAGTTGAGTGTTTCTTTAGGGTAAGCAGTACTAGAAACGCTGAAAAAAAAGCGCTCAGTGCCATAAAACGTGAAGAGTAGGCACTGCGGCTCATCACCCTGACTGCACCAAACAGCATAGCAATCAGCCCAGCGATGGTAATGATCCTTGCGATGACGAAGAAGTTGAATCGCCGCAGGCCGCTTAAACCGCCTCCAGCGATGTGCCATCGTTTGTCAAGCCACGTGTCACCCAAATATGCATCGCTGAATGCAAGCTTCCAACCTAGAACCGCGGTCACGGCGAGGTAGCTCAGTATGCACGCCGCGGCAATACCTCTTCGATGTTTTGCAAATGGCACAGCTGCACGACGCAGCTGCGAACTAAAGCGAACGATTAGCGCAGCGCTCACTAGATACAACACAGCTGCAATAGGTATCCCAACAAATAGAAGTGAATAAAGGCTGCCGCTATAACCGAGGTTAATGCGATAAATCTCAGTGGTGTATGGGAAGGACAGTAAAACGCCATGCAGAAAGCTGAGCCCGAATAGCAGAAGCACCGCAAAGCCATATACAAACAGATTTAACCGAAGCACCTGATTCTTTGTCAGTGCAATTCGATAGAGCAGGATACTAAGTGCTATTGGAACGAAGACGAACCCAGTGATCCGCGTAAAAAATAGAGCTCCGAAGCACCACGCGGACATGAGCAGCAGTCGTCGGCTGCTGCCGCCAGATTGGATATAGAATAGAAGAGCACTAACAAAAAATAATCCCGCGGTGGTTTCGCTGACGGGGAGGCGCGAAAAATAACATAAGGCTGGATTGATAGCTGCAAGCAGTGCGGCCATAAGCGCGGTGAGCCGGTCCAGCACAAGTGCTTGAGTTAGCAAATATATCGCGCAGACAAGCAACACACCGAACAAGGGAAGAAAAGCGACAGCATATTCCTGGCCAAGCATCAGACTGCAGACCGCTATCCAAAGCGAGTGTAGGTGATAGAATTGCGGAACCAGCTCGGCTCGGTCTAAGTCGGAAACATAAATACCTGGCAGCATTACGCCGCTCCAGCGGCCGTTATCGTCCTTCTTGGCCCAGTTATAATTGTATTTCAGGTAGTGTTCTCCGACGGCAGCGTCTCCCCCTAAGACCGCGAACATTGGGTCGGTCAAAGAAATTTTGCCTTCTCGAGCGATATGGTTTCCGGTGTTAACGTAAATCCCTTGGTCTTGTCCTCCAAAAGCATAATTTGATGCAGGCATTCGCAGTGCAGCTGCCGCAGCAAGTATCAACAGCAGCGGCACGGCACCTCGCAGGTTAGGTTTGCTGCGGCGGAGAATCGGTGGGCTGTTCAAAACCAAACGAAATAAAACTATGACCAGCAGAACTGCGGCCTGACTCAAAATTAAGCTGGCTGTATTAAAACTTGAAAGTTCTAGTGCGGCTATTGAGATCGATGAGATTGAGCAGATGGCGCCAAGCAACGCCAAATAGCAGCTTTGAAGGTCGGGTTTTAGGCTGCGGCGGATGCTCAGTCCCGCTGCAGATGCTGTTATCGAAAGTGCGCACAGTATGATAAGAAGCAAGGTGGAATCTCTCAGTGGCAGCTTAGAAACTGTTTGCTCGATAGTAATGGGCTTACCTTTGACGTTGTTTTGTTGCAAGCGTTGTTTATGAATACCGTTGGCGGAAATTGCAATTCACACCGGGTCGCGCTGATCGGTCCGACGGCGGAAAAGTTTAAAGGCGGAATCGCTCAATTTACCACCCGATTGGCGGAAGTTTTGTCTGCTGGCGGCCCATTGAAATTCGTTTCTTGGAATCAAATTTATCCGTATTTTCTCTCAAAACGAGATTTTGTCGATCGAGTTAGCGGGGATCGCATCGCGACGGTTACGACCCATTATTTGCTCACGTTCATGAATCCCATCTCATGGATCGCGGCTGCCAACGCAATTGTTGCATTTAAGCCAGACAAGGTAATTCTGACTTGGACACATCCGGTACACGCGCCTGTCTATCTAATTATGATTTTAATACTGCGCTGCCGAACTAAGGCAGAACTAGTATTGTTGTGTCACAACGTAATGCCCCACGAGAGTTTCGTCGGCGCACAGTGGTTAAGCCGTCTGGTTTACCGCTCGGTTGATCGTTTGATAGTGCACGGGAGTAGTGAGTTTGAAGCAGCAGCTAAGCTGGTGCCGCCTGACAAGCTTACCCAGCTATTTTTGCCATTGTTCGATAGGCTGACAGCTCAGCATTCGTCAGATGCAAATCTCAGCGGCGAAGAATCGCGCACTCTGCTGTTCTTTGGAATTATCCGACCCTACAAAGGGCTTGATGTGCTGCTTGAGGCACTACCGATGATCAGGGAGCGTGTCCCCGGAGTTAAATTGAGAGTAGTCGGTGAATATTTCGAGTCAAAGTCGAGCGGCGAAGATCCACTGACTCTAATAAGTAAGCTGGGTCTGGAAGATATCGTCGAAACCGATATTCGTTATATCCCAAACGAAGAAGTTGGCCCGATCTTTAACTCAGCTGCCGTTGCAGTTTTCCCGTATCGCTCCGCAACTCAATCCGGAGTAATTGCCACTGCGTACGCCAATGCCGTTCCGGTAATCGCGACCAGGGTCGGGAGTATTCCAGATATGGTTGAGGAGGGTGTGTCGGGCTACCTGGCCGAGCCTGAAAATCCAGAAGCGCTAGCGGCTGCGGTTGAGCGCTTCTTTGCACATCCGCTGAGCAGAGCAGCAGTAAGAGACTTCGCCGGCAAGTTTTCTTGGCCAAGGTATGTCAGCGGACTAACTAATGGGAGTATAAGCGAGTGATGAAGAGATCGATGTTGCTTGCGTTCGTCATTACCCTGTTTTTTACAGCCTGCCTCGATGAACCTATACCGCAAGGACTGCATCAGGAATCGGGTACAATCGGCGATACTGACGTCTTAGGTGAGTGGGTTAAATACAACGACCTTGGGGAGGAGGAATACCGAATTGTTTTTAACGATCGCCGTTCTTTTGACATTTACTATTATCGCCATAAGCTTGCGCAAGTCTGGGGCATGTATGAACGCAGCGGCGGAAAGCTGAGTTTGCGTTATCTTGGCGGCGATGTTGGCTACCAGTGCCGCGAGCCCGGCAAATACACCACAGGTCGTGTCGAGGACGAGTTGTTGGTGACGCTAGTTTCAGACTCTTGCATGTCGCGCATTGATATTATGCAGGGAGTTTGGCGAGAGTCTGCGCCCGTGCAAAAGTAGGCAATACGCACTCGTCTTGGCATATTCAGAAACAAATGATAACAAATCGCCCATGACTATTTCTTGGGATCAATTTGAAGCGGTTGAAATTCGAGTCGGGACCATTACCGAAGTCGAAGACTTTCCAGAGGCAAGGAATCCAGCCTACAAATTGACAGTTGACTTTGGCGAAGCGGGAGTTAAGCGCTCCAGCGCACAAATTACGGCGCTCTACAGCAAAGAAGACTTGCTCGGCAAACAGGTCGTCGGCGTCTTAAATTTCCCCCGCAAGCAAATCGCCAATTTCTTCTCGGAGTGCCTAATTACTGGATTTGTCCGTGAAGCCGGGGAAGTAGTTCTGGCTGTGCCCGATCGTGAAGTGGCTAACGGCCGCCGCCTCGCTTAAAATACTTAAACATTTCGCCCACATAGTCCGAGCTCTCAAAACTTCGCACTTAGGCAGCATGCTGCGCTGTTAAGTTCTCATAACATTAGAGGCACCACTCACCGCATTTTGGCTTTAAAGCGTCTGGTAACAAGTAGTACGGGTTTTATGAACGGATTTGATCTAACAAGTCTCACACTTAATCTTACGGAATATCTTCAGACGGCGTATGGATTGGGCGCTGGAGTCGCCGCAGGGGCGATTTTCTTTATGAAGCTGGGAGTTCTGCTTGCACTCACTGGCGGCATAGTTTATCTCGCGGTTATATTCTTAATCGAGTAGAGCTGGACGACATCATTGGGCCGGATATTTCCCAAGCGCATTATTGCGTTGCTTCTTCTTATTGCCGTGCTGTGCCCCAAGGCAGGCGCGGAAAGTGCTAGTGAGCTGACTCTTGCGACCCGCGAGGCTGGTACATGGCTGCACATGCTTGATGACGAGAAGTACCGAGAGTGCATGGAGTCATTGCGTTACCCCCCTAAAAGTCAGCGCGGCTGGCTGCAGGACCGACAATCAGAGCGTGCAGAGTGGGGTGATATCCTCGAGCGCGAACTTGAAAGCACATCGCGCAGTCCAGATTCTTTTCAATTCAAATATCGGGCGAAGTTTCAAAAAGGCTTGGCTTACCAGCTGGTGAAAGTACAGCGGTTTGGTGTCGTTCGCTGGGCCGTTAGCAGCTATAAAATCGAAAAGAAAAATTAGTTACGGGTTCTGATTAGAAGACATTGCCCAGCGCTGGAGTTGTCCTGCCAGCTTCTGTTCGAAGTCAGAAAAGGGCGAGTCAAACGCCGCTCCGAAAGCAGCTTCATTTGTCATTCCGCTGCCCAGGTTGCGTATATACGCAGTGACTTTTTTAAATCCATATGA
Organism: Bdellovibrionales bacterium; assembly: GCA_020434585.1. Taxonomy (GTDB): domain Bacteria; phylum Bdellovibrionota_C; class UBA2361; order SZUA-149; family JAGRAN01; genus JAGRAN01. The sequence continues at coordinate 731 of JAGRAN010000139.1, read as the reverse complement.
GTTAACCAACGTCCTGGCGGCAAAGAGCGACTGAGCATAGGCCGCGGGAACCATGTCGTCTTCGAGCATTGTGAATCCGTGTTCCAGCCAATCGAGCGGCAGGGGATTGTCCTGAGTCAGCCATGTACGCAGCGCCGGACCTAAAAGCGGATTGGGCTGACCTTCAAGCAACTGTGCAATACCTTCGTCGAGCCAAGCAGGACAGCGGTTGTGAGACATTTCGGCGGTGATGAAATGAAGCAGTTCATGCCTGAGTGCGCGCTTGAGCTGATCCATATTAACTCGGCCCGAAACCGGGATCGGGACTGTGATCTCGCCACGATAGTACATCGCGCTTGTCCACTCAGGGGCGCCCGTCTGTTTATGAAATTCTTGAGGAGTCAGAAATCGGAGCACTACCTTATTGTGAACTTCTTCGTCGAAGATTCGGCGATACTCATCAAAGTTCTCGTTCAATGATGCGATAGCTTCAGAGGCAATAGACTCGATTCGAGGATCGTCTTTCCCTGCGTCGGAGCTAGTTTGAATATGAAGAGTAAATCGGGGTGTATCAAACTCGAGCGATCGATAATATTCATCCGCATTCGCACAGGGCGGTGGGCACAGCAGCATGCTTGCAAAAAATACGGAGAACACAAGGTTTATTGTAAGACCTGGGACTAATGAAAGTCTACTGGGAGCCAGTTTGGCTGCGGCCGCTGGAGCCGAGTGTTCTATCTGCATGGCCAAAA
>JAGRAN010000138.1 GCA_020434585.1 Bdellovibrionales bacterium | reverse complement strand
CCTGAAGGAGCCACAGCATACTTTTGCTGGGAGCGTGCTGCCGCTGTTCCCGAAGGGTTTAGCGGGGCTCGGCGCTGCGATGGGCCTGACGTTTATTGCGCTTCAGGGCTTTGAGGTGATTGCCGGCGCTGCGGGTGAGATCAAAAATCCGCAAATAAACGTTCCGAAGGCAATGTACAGCGCAATCGGCATAGCGCTGCTGATTTACCTGCCGTTTTTGTTCGTTACTGCGGCTGCCGGAACGCCGCCAGGTGAGCACATTGCGGACCTCTGCGCGTATAAGCCGGGGACATGTATAGCCGACGCTGCGAGTAGTTACATGGGTCCGCTCGGGTATTTTGTCGTAGTGCTTGCGGCGGTGTTTGCCACGCTCTCAGCGCTTTATGCAAATTTACTCAGCAGTTTGATTTTGCTTAAGCAAATGGCGGCCGACCGGACAATGCCGCGAATATTCGGAGAGCTTGGCAGCAGATACCGCGCCCCGGTGTACGCCGTCGCGGCAAACGTAATTGTTGTTACGACTCTGCTTGGGTTAGTCACCGCGGTCGAGACAGCCGGATCTGCAGCGAGTCTAATTTTTCTTATCGCATACTCCCTAGGACACTGGCTCAGTTTCGTTGCACAGAAACGTGCGCCTAGGTCGTCGAGCGGCAGTCGTCGCGCCGTTCCAGTGGTTCAGATTGTCGGTGGACTGGCCTGTGTGGCGCTGGCGGTATTTCAAGGCATTAATGAGCCGACGTCAGGGCTGATAGTGCTCGCTTGGCTCTTGGTTGGGATGCTGCTTTATGTCAGGTACTTTTCGGCGCGCGCTGAAGCGGTCGATGCACTCTCGCAAGCGCTGCGGCCCGAGCTTGTCAGCTACCGCGGATTCACTCCGCTGGTATTAGTTCCGATTACAAACCCGGAGTCAGCCCCCTCGTTAATCGGCATCGGGCATGCACTTGCTGCTCACGGAGCCGGAAAAGTTCTTGTGCTCAAAGTTGTGCGTCGTGCCGGTGCGGTGGAGTCAATCAAGGAAGAAATCGGCAAGGCCAATGAAGTGCTGCATGCCTCGCTCGAGGCGTCGATGGAAGTCTCGACTAATCCGGCCGAAGCGCTGCTTACTATATCAGACAACCCTTGGAGAGAGATTAAGCGGGTAGCAGTTGATCACGGCTGTCATAGTTTAGTGCTGGGAATGAACCGCTTTGATGTTTCGCCGCTTAAGAATCTGCTCGACAACCTTGATGGTGAGGTCGCGCTGCTGTGCGCCCCTCCGGGCTGGCATGTGGAGTCAGCAAAGAAGATTCTCGTTCCAGTCGGCGGTAAGCATTACCACGACACGTTGAGGGCTCGGGTGCTCGGGGCGATTGCGCAGGGCGGACTTGAGGAAGTCTGCATGGCTTCGGTCCTGCCGACACAAACGGACGCACCGACCAAGCGCCGAGTGAAGAAGGAGTTGAGTGTCCGGGCGCAGGACGAAGGCGTTGGAGTCGGGTCAGCTCGAGTCATTGAGAGTGACGATTCAATTTCAGCAATCGTTGCAGAAAGCGAGAACTACGATTTGCTCGTCATCGGCCTAACGCGAAATCATACCGGAGGCTTGAGCTTCGGCAATTTCGTCAGCACTGTCGCGAAGGACGCCAAGTGCGCCTGCTTAATTATCGGCGGCGGCCGCAAGTAGTCCTTACTTTCGTTGGCGTAATATCTCTTCGTAGGCCGCCTTAATTTCGATGAACTTCTGTTGTGCGACTGCAATAAGTTCCGGTGATAGCCCTTTGCTGACTAGGCGGTCAGGGTGATAGCGCTTAACTAGCTTACGGTAACGCTTCTTGATTGTTTCGAGTGAGTCTCCAGGCTGAGATTCGAGCAGCTCGTAGTGAAGCAGCGTAAAATCCTCTCGCAGCGGTGGCTTCTCCGCGAAAGTTCCACCGGCCGTCTTGGTTCCCATCAACAAGAAGCGCTCAGGTCGTAGTCCGAACTCATTTATCGCCCGGATAAGCAATTGTTCCTCGTCAGGGACGACTAAATTGTCAGCCTTGGCCAAGTCAATTAGAACGTGAATTACTAGCACCAAAATTTCCGGCTGGCGGCGAAAGGTACGACCGACTTCTTCCGCGTAGTCTGTGAAGCTGCGCCGAGCATCTTTTGCATGTTTGAAGATTCCACTAAGGCGTTTGCGCGCACGCTCGTCGAGTTTAAGTGTGTGCACCATGTAGCGGTTGAGTGCGGCGATTTCCTGTTCACAAACCCTACCGTCGGCTTTGGCCAGTTTTGCAAACATGCCGAAAACATCATCAAGCAGCACATCCTGGCGCTTGCGGCGAAGTAGGGTCAGCACTGTTCCCACGCCGATTGCTGCGGCAATCATGATTACGACAATAACGGCAGTAGGATTAATCTCAGCACCAGGAGTCAGCACTGAACTGGTTTCAGGATGGACAATCGCGCCTGTAAGGTTTTTCTCGGGCAAGGTTAAGACATCCTCGAGAAAAAATAAGTGGAGCGGGCGATGGGATTCGAACCCACGACCTCCTCCTTGGCAAGGAGGCGTTCTAGCCACTGAACTACGCCCGCATTGTTGAGTAAAAAACTACGTCTTTTGCTCACACGCACATGCTAAAGGACACAATTTAGCGCGCGGTGTCAATTGCTTAGTCTAGGAGAGCTTGGAAACAGCTTCACGCACTCGGGAAAGCCCCTTGCGCAGTGAGTCTTCCGACACGGCGATGCTGAGACGCATTGCTCCGCTGTCGCCAAAAGCTTCTCCCGGAACCACAACTACTTTGTATTCCTCAAGCAGGTAATCTGCGAAATCACTCGCACTGCTGATCTTCTTTCCGCCGGCGGATTTGCCGAAGAGACCTTCAACTCGCACGAACGCGTAAAACGCACCTTGCGGCTTCACTGGGAGCTCCAGGCCGGGAATAGTTTCTAATTCGCTGAGCAGAATTCCCAGACGCTTTTCAAACTCGGACGAGAGGAGCTTGGGGAAAGCGAGGTTGTCATCAAATGCGCTGGCAGCGGCGTACTGAGCGATTGAGCAAACGTTGCTGGTTGTTTGGCTCTGGTATTTTGACATCGCGGCGATAACATCTACCGGTCCGATTGCGTAGCCGACGCGCCATCCGGTCATTGAGTAGGTCTTACTAAATGCGCTGGAGATAACTGTTTGCTCAAGCAGTTCTGGAGCTTCTTGCAGAATTGAGCGGTGGACTCCGCCGCCGAAGATCGTGTGTTCGTATACTTCGTCGCTGACGACCATGATGCTCTCGGCGTTGGGCAGAGACTTGATGGTTTTTGCGATCGCTTTTAGTGCTGCTGCGCTGTAAACACTGCCCGTCGGGTTTGAGGGGCTGTTGATGATGATTGCTTTTGTGCGGTCACTGCAGGCGTTCTTCAGAGCTTCAGGCGAAAGGATGTAGCCCTCACTGGCGGTGGTTTCGATGATCACCGGCTCGGCGCCAATTAGCATGGCCATGTCCGGGTAGCTCGCCCAATACGGGGCGGGGATGATGACTTCGTCGCCTGGCTCAAGCGTCACTGCAAAAAGTTCTGAGAGCGACTGCTTGCCGCCGTTGGTGATGATTACGTTCTTTGCGGTGTAGTCGAGGCCGTAGGCGGCGTTGTATTTGTCGGCGAGCTTTTTGCGAAGCTCATCGATTCCGATTACGGCGGTGTAGCGAGTCAGGCCTTTATCAAGTGCATCTTTGGCGGCGTTTTTGATGTGATCGGGGGTGTCTAAATCGGGTTCGCCGGCGGTAAAGGCAACTACGTCTTCGCCCTGTGCTTTAAGCTGTTTCGCTTTTGCGGTGAGGGCTAGAGTCGGTGAATCCTGAATTCGTGCTATCGCTTGATTAAGTTGTATCATTACAAAAAAGCCTGTTCTGCCTCCTGATCCAAAGGGGGTTATATACGCGAAGCCTTAGCTGGTAGTCTAGTCTTTGAAGCAGCTTTATTGGCCCTGAAAGGCGTCCTTGAGCCGCTTGCCGATGTTCTCAGGTACTAGCGACGAAACGTCTCCTCCGAACCTGGCGACTTCCTTTACGATTGTCGAATTGATGAACGAGTGCTGCTGCGAGGCCATCAAAAAGACGGTTTCGATCTTCGGCGCCAGCTCGCGGTTCATCGCGGCAATCTGATACTCGTATTCGTAGTCTGATACTGCTCGCAGGCCGCGAATGATTACGTCAGCTCCAACTGAGGCAACGTAGTTCACTAACAGGCCATTGAACTTCTCGACGACAACTCCTTCCCCAAATGCTTTCAGGGCTTGCTTGGTAAGCGCTACGCGCTCGTCTGCATCAAACAGTGGGCGCTTGCTTGTGCTCTCGGCGATCGCTACGTGAACTCGCTCGAACAGCTTACTAGCGCGTTCTACAATGTCGCGATGCCCGTTAGTGAAGGGGTCAAACGTTCCAGCATAGACGGCAGTTTGCAAAGCGGCTCTCCAAAAGTTCTAGAGTCGTCGCCGTAGGTTGTAATCGTTTCACACAGAACAGACAAGGAATCCCTCAGCTAAAACAGCAAAAAGTGGATTATCGTGTCGCCGTAAGTCTTTATCCTGTGGTCTTTGAGTTCCACGGACGCGGGAAATTCCTCCTTAGAAAAGTCAAGATTGAGGGATTTGGGGCATCCCAGAACAACAACGCTCAGAGGAGTTATCAAATCGTGCTCAAGCAATGCCGTGACGATCGCTTTACCCGGGTGGGCAGTGTAGGGGGGATCAATCAGGAACAGGCGCTGCGCCACCTTGGGGTTTAGAACTTCGGCTGCGCGCTTGAGAACAGACGGCAAGGCTCCATTAATAATGTGCAAGCCACTAGAGATCCCAAGCATGTCGGCATTTTCGCGAAGTGCATGACAAAGCCGCTTGTCCTGCTCGATAAATATTGTTGGTTTGGCTCCGCGGGAGAATGCCTCAAGGCCCATCGAGCCCGTGCCTGCGTACAAGTCAATTGCAGCGCAGTTTTCCAGATCAATTATGCCCAATAACGTGGAGAACACGGCTTCACGCACGCGATCGGTCGTAGGCCGCATTTGTTTAGCGGGGAATACCTTTAGTTTTCTGCCACCGAACTTACCGGCAATAATGCGCATTAATTTGCTCCTCTGGGGTCAATACGCTTGCGCAAGCGGGCAACTTTGTCCAATTTAGCCTAGACGAGACTACTGAGGAGCCCGGAATGATTAAAGCTTCAGATCTCCCGATGGAGTTAGGCAAGCGGCAAAAACGCATTGCATACTGGCGAGAGAATTTCCCGAAAAATACTTCCAATTCAGCGCTGCTTCGCTCTGCCGATGAGCTGATTAACAAATTTGCGCTGATGCTGTCCAAACTAAGCAAGGAGGATACGGAAGAGGCAATTAATACGACCTTCGCTGAAGTGCAGGCGATTGAGCGGGAGTTGACCTCGCTGTTTGAATATTCTCGCCTTAAAACTACCGTTAAAGAACAGTACGGCTTCGAGAAAAAGCAGGTCCGATAATCTTCAAGATTACTTGACAACTATCTAGCAACTTACGATGATACCGCCCCTTGAGAGGGGGTATTGCACTCCCCAGGTGGGGCGTTAGCTCAGGTGGTAGAGCAGGTGCCTTTTAAGCACCGGGTCGCTGGTTCGAGTCCAGCACGCCTCACCAGTTTTATTTTAATTTGTAAATTGTGTTGCGAGTCTTGGACTCGAACCAGTTCAGTTTTTACTGCGGTAGATCATCTCAGGAGGCCCGATGAAACAGCTTCTTTTCCTCGCAGTAGTTATTCTCCTCAATTCATCCAATGTCCACGCTGAGGTGCTCAAGCAAATTCCGCTCGACGGTTCCGAGAAGCTGGTCACTGAAGGTGTGCTTAGTTTTGATAAAGAAGTTTCCAGCGACGGCAATGGCTCGGTTAAGCTTGTTGCAACGGAACCGGTTTCAGCGACGCTTGTGCAGGTTCCGCTGAAAGATATCGACGACGCAATTCTTGTTTATTCGGCAAAGCTTCGTTCGAAGGAACTGGCCGACCCAGCTTATTTAGAAATGTGGCTGCATTTTCCGGGCAAAGGTGAGTTCTTCTCCAAAGGGCTGCGCAATCCAGTAAAGGGCACAGGCGGCTGGGAAGATAGAGAAATCATCTTCGTCCTGCAGCAGGGCGAAAAGCCTGACTACGTAAAGCTCAATCTAGTGCTGGGCAGCCCCGGTACGATTTGGATTGACGACATTAAGCTCACGAAAAAACCTCGTCCTTAGGCAGCCGCTTCGGCTGGTTCTTGCAGCCGCAAGTCTTCAATTGAAGCGAGCAGCAGGCGATTCGCGTTGTAAATTTCATTAGCAACATTAAGCAATGTCGAAGTTTCGATTTCGCTTAAGGTCCGTTTTTCCAGACGCAAGTAGATTTCATGGACCATGTTGTCGTGATGCTGGATATTAAGCTTGGTGATAGCACCTAATTCTTCAGCTAAAGCAGACTGATCTGAAGCAAGTAGTACCGCGTCCAAGCGCAGGTAAATATCGCGAACGTATTGGACTAACGACTGGTGGGCAGCGATAACGCTGTCACTGATCGAGCGGTGAAATTCGACCAGGTTGTGTTCGATATCTTTGACGTCTTTGGCGGCGTTCGTCGCATTTCTAACCGATAGGATCAGATCGTGAACCTTTTTCGATTGTTCCGGAGTAAGTTCCTGGTTTTGAAGCTTAAGGAAGAAGTCGACTATTTCGCCCTCGAGTCGTTTTAATCTTTCGTAGCGTTCTTGGTAGCTGCCTTCGCGCAAGTATTCAGGGAGCTTGCTTTCTTCATCGCTGACCCGGAAGAGTACATCTCGAATCCCAAATGCGGATAAATTAAGCAGCAAGACTTGAATGAGCATGCTTTGCACTTCGTCCTGAAGTGCATCGATTGACTGCGCGGGGACTTGTGGGGAGCAGTGTTCGAGAAAACGGTTTACATACGGACGTTCACCGGTGACAAAGCGCTTTGATAGAAAATCCGCGAAAGACGGCAGAATTGGGAAAAAGATGAGGATCCCGAGCAAATTGAAGCTGCTGTGAAAAAATACGAGAGTCAGTGGGTCGCTGCTTACGCCAATCCCGTCGCGAATAAGCCACAGCAGCGGGCCGATTAATGTCAGCGCGACAGCGTCGGTTACTAGATTGAAAATGAAATGACTAAGCGCGACACGTTTTTTAGGCGCGGTGCCCCCCAGCGAACCGAGCAGAGTTGTTCCGGTGGTTCCGAGGTCACTGCCAATCACCAAACCCGCGGCGCCCTCAAGTGAAATCACTCCAGCACTTAGTGCCGTCAGCGAAATAACCATCGAAGCAGAGCTGGACTGAATTATTGCAGTGAGCACTGCGCCGACTACAAAAAGCTGATAGGGGCCAAGAGAGCGCAGCATATCTGTGTCTACGCTCGCGGCGAGGTCGCCGATGCTGTCCTTCATGTATTCCAGGCCGAGAAACAGCAGCCCGAAGCCAAGAATGAAGCGAGCGATGTCTTTCAACCGGCGTGAGCTGAAAAGGACGTAGCCAAGTCCGCCGACTGCAACAGCAGGTAGCGCCGAGTCGCCGAGGTTTAGTTCGAATCCAAGTGTTGCGACAATCCACCCAGTGAAAGTGGTGCCTAGGTTCGCCCCAATTACCACGCCTAGTGCGTTTTGCAGGCTGATTATCCCGGCGCCTACAAAAGCTAGCAGCATCAGCGTCACGACGGAGCTGCTCTGCAAAACGGCTGTGACGAGAGTTCCTGTTAAAACGGCTCTAAGGGGCTTCTGTGTGTTGTCTCTCAGGAAGCGCTTAAAACGTGCGCCGGTCAGTTCTTTTAGCGAACGTTCGATGAAGTCTAGGCCGAGCAGGAAGACCCCGAGTCCGGCTGCAAATTTCCAAAAATCCAGTGCCGTATCCATCAGTGCTAGCTACTTGCCGATCGGTGCATTGCGCAAGCGATTTAGGTGCTTTATGCTTATCTAACTGGATTAGTTAGGATTTTCTATGCTTAATTCCTTCTTTCGTTCTCTGCTTGTAATTTTGGCCGGGGCGGCTGTGCTGCTGCCGGCGCGAGCCTTAGCGGAGGACGAGTCTAAGCCCACTGCGCACAGCGAAGAACCCACCGCAGAACCAGCTGACAAGGAAAGCAAGGAAGACCCGAAGGCCGAACCAGGAGAGCAGCCCGCAGGCGAGCCAAAACCTCCGCAGCCGGGGCAGGTTGCACCACTTGGGGTTTGGGTTAAACCGGAGAAGGAGGAGCCGCTGCCGGAGATTGAAACTCCCGAGCGCCCTTATTTTTTTCTAGAAGATGTCGACGAAGATAAAGTTGAAGCGGTCGACAACACCGAACTCCTCCATCCAAAGCGCAGCGGCTTCGTGATGTTGTCGACGAGAGATCGCAAGCGCCTGGACCGCGCGATCGAAGCTCAGCGCATGCGGATTTCCAGAACCCGTGCGGAAGTGCGCGAGGAATATTGGGAGGATCCGCGCGGCGAGCCAGAGCTGAGAATTTGTAGCGTCAATACCGGCGGATATGGTCTGCGCGGAGAAGTGCGAAAATTGCTGCGTGGCGCCAGGAGCTTGACAAAAAATTTGCGAACCCGGGAGCGTTCTATTGTTAAAGCCGCTAGCACCGCCAAGTGTGATATTTTAGCGCTGCAAAACGTAGTCGGCCGCGATCTTGTTACGATTCGCGAAGCTCTGGAGATCCTCGGAAAGAAATTAACTAAGGAACGTGAAGATACCGAGTGGGAATCGATTGTCGGCGAAACGAACAACCGCTTTTTACGAAATGCCTTTCTGATTAATACCAAACGCGCTGCGGTCGGGCGCTTCGAGTCATTTACCGCGACGCTGCTTCCGCGCTTTGACATCTTTGAGCGCCCGAAATTTGCGCACGGCCCGCTGGAAGTTGAAGTGACTGTCAAAGGGCAGGGGGACGCTGAAACTCGGCGAATTGTGCTGTTAACAATGAATCTGCAGGAACGCATAGCCCCGCGCAAACCCGAGCCTTCGCTGGAGCGGATGCAGATGGCTGAAGCAATTAAGCAACTTGGAATGCTTAATCAGCAAAAGCTTAATCCGCTTGATCCAAACATGCTGTTTATTCTAGGCGAACTTAGCGGCGACATGCGTTCGCCAGAAAGTTATATTCTTGAAGGCCGTAGGCAGCTGCCTGATTTTAAACAGGACGGAATCTGCGCCCTCGATGAAGAAAACAAGACTCGCTTTACCTGCAAGGAAAAAATATTAAGACCTGCGGTATTCTTGCCCCTTAATCGCCAGTCCTGGCATGGTGATTTTGTTTATCGAAAGATAACGAACGAAGACGAAGAAGAGGTGTTCGCGCGGGCCTATCAGCTTTCAACGCAAGCACGGTTGAAGGATAAGAACCAGATGATACGGCAGACGAGCGGGATCTTCACTGTTCAGGCTGACATTAAACATGTATGGAACCTTCCGTGGACCCCAGGTGATTTAAAGTCTGGCGCGATAGAAGTAAAAACAAGTGTTCCGGACAGTCCGCTCGTCTGGGCAGAGTTGAATTGGTAAGTGTTGATAGGCGATAGATGCGAAAAGATTCCCGGCAATTTTTAAATTCCCTGCTAGAAACATCCTCCGTTTCGGGCTTTGAACAGAGCATTCAGCGTGTCGTGCGCCAGCGTGCGGCGAAGTATTCTGACTCAATCGAAATTGATGTTCACGGAAATTTAATCGCCTGTTTGAACCCCGATGGCAAACTGCGGGTCATGCTCGCCGGACACTGCGATCAGATTGGCATGATGATCACCCACATCGACGAAAAAGGATTTCTTTATTTCAGGGCCGTCGGAGGCCTCGATCCTTCAGTAATTCCCGGCACGCGCGTGCTGATTCAAGCAGAAAAGGGTCCAGTTGAAGGCGTGCTCGGTCAAAAACCAATTCACTTAAAGAGCCAGTCAGAGCGCGGCCAAAAGAATGAAATTAAAAAGATGTGGATCGATATCGGAGCTAAAGACGGGAAGGAAGCCAAGTCCCTCGTGTCTGTCGGCGATGTTGCCACGTTTCACCTAGGAGTGGTTGATCACGGCAAAAATATCATCAGCTCTCCTGGTTGTGATGATCGCGTCGGGGTTTTTGTTGTGATGGAAGCACTGCGTCTTGTTGCTGAAGCAACCAAGGGTAAGAAGAACTTTCCGGTGGCGCTATATGCGGTGAGCACTGTGCAGGAAGAGCTCGGACTTCGCGGGGCGAGGACGGCTGCATACGGCATCGATCCTTTAGTTGGCATCGCGGTAGATGTCACTCATGCAACCGACAATCCCGGCGCAGATGCCAAGCAGGTTGGGACAGTTAAGCTCGGAGAAGGGCCAACGATTGCCCGCGGTGCAAATATCAACCCCGTCCTTGAGGAGCTGTTAAAAAACACCGCCAAAAAGAAGAAAATTAACTACCAGCCGCTGGGAGCCCCCGCAGCCACTGGAACCGATGCCAACGCGCTTCAGATTAACCGGCGCGGAGTCGCTGCAGCGCTGATTGGAATCCCCAACCGCTATATGCATACCCAAATTGAAATGGTCGATTTACGGGATTTAGAGGCCGCTGCGAAGCTGATAGCAGACTCGGTCATGGCCATGGACGCGAAAATGACCTTCATCCCGTGCTAGCTGCATCTTCCCAGAATTATTTGCGAAAGACTTGTTATTTCCGCGGTTTCAGGTGTAATATGGCCGCTCTCTTTAGTGCTTGGACGCCCATGGGTTGAGTTGAGCAGGAACAACAGGCTTCAAATAATTACCGGTCACAAGCTGGATCGCACCAACGATGAGTCCAGTGACAAGTTTCATGACGAGTGCGCTGTAGTCGGCGTAATCGGCAACGCTGAAGCTGCGAACTACTGTTACCTTGGCTTGTACGCGATGCAGCACCGCGGCCAGGAAGGCGCAGGAATCGTGTCCACTAACGGCACCGAAATGCGCGCTTACCGCGACATGGGTCTTGTTGCCGACGTGTTCGACGAAGACCGCTTGTCCATGCTTTCCGGAACTGCTGCAATTGGTCACGCAAGATATGCAACTTTTGGCGGAAAGGATTGGGAGAATCTTCAGCCGTTTTCCGCGAATTTTGGCGAGAACTCTTTTGCTATCGCCCACAACGGCAATTTGATAAACGCCGATAAACTTCGCTCAGAGCTTGAGCAGAAGGGCGCGATATTTTCTACTACCTCAGACTCTGAAGTTATTCTGCACCTCATAGCGCACGCGACAGATCAGGATACAATCCCGAAAAAACTCGAAGCGGCGTTTCAACGACTGCGCGGAGCTTTTTCGCTGGTCGTCCTCGGCTTGCACCGTTTAATTGCGGTGCGCGATGCCTACGGAGTCCGACCGTTATCGCTGGGCAAGATTGGGGACGGATATATTGTAGCTTCTGAAACTTGCGCGTTTGATTTGATTGGTGCGCAGTTTGTGCGTGATATTGAGCCCGGCGAGATGTTGGAAATTACCGCCGACGGCAAGCTAACCAGCTACAAGCCCCTTACCAATAAGAACAACAACCCCGCGTTTTGCGTCTTTGAATACATCTACTTCGCCCGGCCAGATTCAACCATCGACGGGCTGAACGTATACAAGGTTCGCAAGGCCTTAGGCGCTGAACTGGCCAAGGAACATCCGATTGACGCGGACATTGTCATCCCGGTTCCCGATTCCGGAGTTCCAGCCGCAATCGGTTACGCCGAGCACAGCGGCATTCCGATGGAATTCGGCCTAATTCGCAATCATTACGTTGGCCGGACGTTTATCGAGCCCCAGCAGTCGATTCGCAATTTCGGCGTCAAAATAAAACTTAACGCTAACCGCGACGTGCTCGACGGCAAGCGAGTTATCGTCGTGGACGATTCAATTGTGCGCGGAACAACTAGCAAGAAAATCGTAACGATGCTGCGCAATGCCGGAGCGAAAGAGATTCACTTTAGAGTCAGCTCTCCGCCGACGACCGGTCCCTGTTATTACGGGATTGATACGCCATCGCGGGAAGAACTGATTGCCTCAACCCACGATATTGAAGGCATTCGCAGCTACATCAACGTTGATACTCTGGCCTATCTCAGTGAGGAGGGGATTTACCGCGCTGTCGGCAAGTCGCAGAAAGGCTATTGTGATGCATGCTTCACCGGCAATTACCGGCTGGGTGAACTAATGAGCTGCGTGTCGAACGTCAAGGTCGGCTCGATTGGGAACGGCCACGGCCGCAAATAGCTCCCGCACTACTTCTGCTCCACGATATAAACATCGCGCAAATTACTGTAGTGGTTGCGGTCTTCCATGCCGTAGCCGACGAACCATTCAGGTCCCTGATGAGTGAAGGCGGACCAATGCGGTTCGTAAACGCTGTCCGGAACTTGGCGGTGAATTAATACGGCGGTGCGCACATCGGCGGCGCCGAGTTCACGAAATACGTGCTCAAGCTTGCGCAGGGTCGAGCCGGTGTCACAAATATCGTCTACTACTAGCAGACCCCGTCCCTCACACTCCACGTCACCGACGCTTACTCGGACTCCTGACTGATGTTCATTGGTTTGCGAAGAGTAGCTCCAAGTGCGGCAAAACGTGGCCTCAACTGAAACCGGCATGGCGCGCATCAGATCCGTGAAGAAATAAACACCGCCGCGCAGGACGCAAACGGCCAGCGGCTGGCGGCCTGTCTGGTGTTTGACTTCTCTGGCCCAGGGCAAAATATCCTCGGCCATCTGTGCCGTCTTTGCTTTGATTTCTTGTTCTGCGAATGCTTTCTGAAACGATGATGGTACGCTCATGTATTTTTAAGCTTCAGTCCCCTGAAGGCCCAACTCCTCAGCTACCGCCTGCATACTGGCTATTACGTTTTCAATATGTTCGCCGACTTCAACCCCGATTTCTTCACAGCCAATGCGAATATCTTCGCGGTTTACGCCTTTAGCGAAGGCTTTGTCTTTCATTTTTTTCTTAACGGACTTAGCCGTCAAAGTGTGAATCGATTTGTCCGGACGAACCAGCACCGATGCAGTTATCAGGCCAGTTAATTCGTCGCAGGCGAAGAGCGTTTTCGCCATGTCGGTTTTCCGTTCAACTCCTGTGTAAACTGCATGGCCCATAATCGCGTCACGCATGTCTTCAGGGTAGTTAAGTTCGGTTAGGATTTTGTTTCCCATGTATGGGTGGCCGTCGGCTTCAGGGTCGGGCCAGCGCTCGTAGTCAAAATCGTGCAGCAGTCCAGTGACTCCCCAACGCTCAACGTCATGACCGCCGCGCTCGGCGTACCAGCGCATCGCGGCTTCGACTGCCAAGGCGTGCTTAATCAGGCTTTCTGAGTGGGTGTATTCTGTGAGCAGGGCAAGTGCTTCTTCGCGGGATGGGCAGTCTGAGCTCATGCTGTGCAAATCTGAGAACTTACTTCTCCAGTGCTTCGATTCGTTCTTCTGCGGTTACGATGCTTCCCATTTGACGCGGGTCGACGCGCTCGCTCGGAATGGTCGTAAGTGCACGACGGTTTTCTCGGTATTGCTGATAATCAAGAAACTCGCCGTTGTTCGCGTACATCCAGCTATCGATGCTTGCCAGCTTCATTGTCAGCAGGACTCCGCCGAGAATTACACAAAAGAACCACACGAGAGCGTATTTCTGTGTCGGTCCAAAATCTCCGCAGGGATCTCCAGCGGATTCAGCATGTTTGCTCATGAGTGACCCTCAATCTGCCTTAAAACTCCCGCAGATAATACCCAGTGGGGCAAAGTTGAACAAGCCCTCTGAGTGACCTGGGAGGGGGCTAATCGGCGCTCGCCGACTTAGATTTGGATTTTTTCGCCTTGGTTTTACTCTTCTTCGCGGCCGGCGTGCTTTCCTTGGCTGATTTAGTCTTTTT
>JAGRAN010000006.1 GCA_020434585.1 Bdellovibrionales bacterium | reverse complement strand
ATTCTTGGAATGCGTCGAAAATAGTATTTCTTATGTCGCTCGGGTCAGCTCGCAAGTTTTCCCCGGCCGGCCTGCTTCTGATGCTGCTGGTTATCTGTGGGTTGTCGCTTACAGCTGCATTTCGAATTCTTCCCGCTAACACTCGGCTTCAAGTCGAATTGAACGTCAAAGGTCCGCCTAGCGTCTACCAAGTAACAGCGGGGAAAGCCGAAGAGGTTCGCAAGGCTGACCGTGTTCTCGCAGAGACCAGCAGCTCTGAAGCATTTACGAAGCTAATCTTCGCGCTCCCGATGGGAGAAATCGGTAAGATTGAAATATCTCCCGGCAATAGGCCCAATGATTTCTTTATCCGAGAAATCTGCATTTCCGCCGTTGACGCGCAAAATAGCAATCTGTGCTGGAGCGGCGATGAATTACTGCATGCGTTTAGACCGCGCAGAGATATTTCATACTTTCGAATGGTCGAAGACAACCTTCACATCCGAACAGCTGGAAATCTGCCAAGGTTCGAAAGCACCCCTGAACTGAGCGACGAGCTGGAGTCTCTTTCCCGCGCTGACAAAATTCCGCAGTTCATTTTAGCAGCCGTTTGTTCAATTGGCTTAGCGCTGCTTCTCGCTGTTCGCATTCAGCTAGTAGAATCTAGCTTCGATACATTCTTTCGAAGTCCTGCGTCAAAGCTCGCTGGCTTCTGCACTTTTTCAGTTTTGTTTGCTGGAATTTTTTTGAACTTAACCGGACGTATTTCTGAAATCACTCCTGCCTTTCAAGGAACGGACGAGCCGGCACATTTGTCTAGATACTTCTCAGCCTTCGGCGGCAGCAAGTGTGGCGAACTCCCTGGGACTTTTGGTGTTCTAAATGAACAGCTCAGGGCTCTGCGGCACGCCCCGACAAAAAAGTTTAACCCCACCTTGCTCACGCAAGAAGTCTCCCCTGCCGACATTCAGCCTGAGACTGACGCCTGCCGTTACAATTCCCTCTACGTAGCGCTTCCACGGCTGCTCAACAGATTATCCTCAAATTCGGCTACACCAGACCTTACCTCGGTTAGATCCGCGTTTAGTTGGTCAGCGCTAGTCGGGTTTATATTTTGCATAGCGCTAGTTTTCTTTGGCGCTCCGTTATCGTGGTTAACTGGTCCAGACGCATTCTTTTTTAGACTGGCGGGTGTTATTACCATCATACAAACTGCGTTCCTGCCGCAGATGCTTTGGCTTAGCTCAACTCTGAGTCAGGACTACGCCCTGATATTATCGGGACTGTTCCTTGCGCTCAGCCTAGGCCTTAGAATCAAGATTCTTTCTGACTTAATATTCACGCTCTGCCTTGGCACTGCATTAAGCAAAGGAATTTATCTTCCCGCTTTCGCGGCTCTCGTCGTGCTGCACTACTCTTTTGTTTTTGGAAGCGGACTGCGGCCCCGCAGCGTTCTTGTATGCGCCGGCGCCTCTATCGCAGCCTTTGCGGCCTCCGGGCTTATTCTCAGCAGCACTTACTGCAAGCACGAGTACTGCTACGGGATTGACCGGGGCGGACTTTTTTCCCAAAGCGCTGGTTTTTTTGAAGAACTGCGAGTTATGCTAGGTGAGTTCCGGGTTATGTCTCTGCCGGAAAGCTTCTATACAGATTCAGCGTTTGGATTATTTGGCTGGGTGGATGCCCCAATGCGAACTACTGACGCAGTTTTATACTCTGCCCCTCTCAGCGTTTCGTTGCTGCTCGCTATAATCAGTGCCGCACTGCTTTCTCTGAGGAGCAAAGAAGCAAGTTCTGAAGTGCGCAGTACGGGCTACATTTGTGCTGTTTTTTGCCTTCACTGGGCACTATCGATGATTGCTGTGTATTCTACTTTTCTAATTATGCAGCAGTGGTGTGGAGAGCAGGGATACTTCGGCTGCGGATATCAGCGGCGATACGAATTGCCGCTCTACCTCCCGTTCGCTCTCGGTATTTTCTTTCTCGCGCTCAACCTTCCTACTCAGTTTTTTGCCGAAGGCACACGACGCTCTCTCGGCGTAAAATTGTTTTGCGCAATTTTTGTGTTTCAAGTCTTTGCCGCCAGCGTATCTTACAACAGACTTCTGTCAACACTTGACGAACGATATTACCAGGAGTCGAACAAGCAGATCATACTCGGTGATGTTTCGTCGGCCTTTGAACCTTCTCCAAACTCTGGCAGTATTGGCCAAGAATGAATTACTCAAACGCCACTGCCTCTAAGCAACATCCGAGCTCACTCGAAAGCGTAGCAGAGCCGCATCTGCCTCCTGAAGAGGACACTAATCCGCATAGAACTAAACTGGTTTTGATACTGTTTTCGTATATCGCGCTAATCGGCGTCTTCTCAGCTTTTCACGAGATTTGGCGTGATGAGATGCGCGCGTTAAATATTGTCCGGGAAAGCAGCGATTTTCTCGAAGTTGTTTCACGTCTACGCAATGAGGGTCACCCTTTGTTGTGGTACGCGTTGTTAAATCTAGCTTACAGCGTATTTCAGAGCACCATCGTGCTCAAGCTGTGCGCCCTGGCCTCCGCGGCGGCAGCAGCGGCAATTTTCCTGTTTCGAGCGCCGTTTCCGCTGCTTCTTAGGTTGTTGTGGTTGGCAGGCTTTTACCCTGCCTATGAATACAGCGTTATGTGCCGTAACTACGGGATTGGCATGTTTTGTCTTTTTGCCGCGGCAGCTTGCTACCGCAAGCGAATAGACTCTCCCTGGAAACTCGCTCTCTGCTTGTCGCTGGCGGCTCTGACAAGCGCCTACGGAATTATTCACGTAGTTGCGTTCGCGGCCGCACTGATTCTGGAACCGATATTCTGCACGAGCGTGCGCACGAAGAAGGCAATGAAATCTCTATATTTTGCTGGACTAACCGCCCTTGGTGCCGCAGCTGTTAGTTTATGGACTATTTTCCCCGAACGAACCACCTCGGTTACGGAGCTGCATTCGTTAAGCCTACAGGACATTCTACAAGCAGCGGTAGTCGGAGCTCTTAACCATGGAAGCAGTTTTCACAACGCACTTGTTTCTCCGTACCCACTTATTGTTCCTCTAGTTCTAGTTGGCGTCTACACACTTCTTCTAAAATCTCCCGCTGCGATCGTTTACCTATTCTCTGTCGTGGTCGGCATGGAGATGTTTAACAGCCTAGTTTACAGCGGAGCAGCATTGCGTCATCAGGGCTTTCTATTGCTTGGAATTATAATTGCGGTATGGCTCAGCAGGACTAACGCGCTCGCACCAAACTTAAGAGTGGGTCCGCTATCTGAGCGTTTCGCCCAGCGTCTGCTAAACATAGGGATAGCTGTATTGCTCCTCCTGCAAACAGTTCCAGCCTACCGAGCCATTAAATCGGATTTGCTTTTCCCTCGGTCATCGGCTGCGGCGCTCGCTGATTTTGTGCAAAGTCATTCGGACTACCAACATGCAGTGATCGCCGCGGAACCAGACGTTGCACTCGAGTCGCTTCCCTACTATCTCAATAACTCGACGTATCTTGTCCGAGAAAAGCGTTTTGGCTCAGTGGTCTCGTTTACCACTGTTTCAAATCCGCAACTAAGCTTAGACGAACTGATCTCCGAATTGACGCAGTTAAGCGCCAAGCGAAATCAGCCTGTCCTGCTGCTTCTCCCGCCCTCGATAGAAGCTAAATCTACCATTTCTGTTGGTTATGATCGCACGCTGGAGGTCAGTTCGAAGGGACTCGTGCAACTGAACTCTGAGAGTCAGAAGCTTGCCTGCTTTGAGGGTGCGCTTACGGATGAGAATTACTGTGCCTGGCTAATAAACTACAGACATTTGAAAAGTTAGTCGGAAGAAATCAACGAAAAGCAGCCAGTCTTTTAACCCTAAACCGAAACCTGAAAAAACTGAAATTCTGCGGCAATTCGCGAGCATCCTTACAAATAGCCTCTCGCCGTACGCCATCTCCATCGAACAGCGCCGATTACAGACTTTTTTTTGCGAGAACTAGCCTCTCTCGCTACACTGTCGCGCAATGAGACTTTTAAAGAATCTTATTAAATATTCTTTGTTAACAGTCTGCTCTTTTTCTGCTACCGCGGGCTGCTCCAGTCCAGTTGGCTCGTCGCGAGCAGCGAGCACTCGCACGATTGTATTCAAGCACGGCAAAATCTTTGGAGACAGCGGTCCGCTGAAAACTTTGCTTAGAGAATTCGAGGTGAACAATCCAGGCGTATCAGTCCTAGACGAAGAACTTCCCTCCTCAACAGATGAACAACATCAGTTTTACGTGATCAATCTTCAGGGGGAATCAGCTAGTTTTGATGTCTTTGCTTTGGATGTAATCTGGATATCCGAGTTCGCTCGCGCAGGATGGCTACGCAACCTATCAGACTCGCTTCCAGTTGCCGCTCGCGAAGACTTTTTTTCAGCTACAATTGATGCAGTAACTTATCGCGAACAAATATATGCTTTGCCTTGGGTCATAGGCGCAGGTCTGCTGTACTATCGAAAGGACTTACTGGAAAAGTACGGTTTCGCACCCCCACAATCTTGGACCGATGTAGTCGCTGCCGCTTCGCAAATAACAGCCAAAGAAAGCAACCTGCATGGATTCGTCTGGCAGGGCAAGCAGTACGAGGGTCTAGTGTGCAACTCCCTTGAGTATCTGTGGACTTTTGGTGGCAAGGTTATCGAAGACGGCCATAGCGTCATTAACTCCAAGGAAAACATCAATGCCCTCAAAATGATGCGCTCAATGATTTACGATTTTCACATCACACCGGAATTTGTCACCACACTTACCGAAGAGCCATCACGTCGGCTGTTTGGAGCGGGTAGAGCACTTTTTATGCGAAATTGGCCGTACGCTTGGAGCCTTTTTGAGCAAACAAGTTCACCTGTTTATAACAAAGTTGGGGTGACTACGATTCCAAGAGGTCCGGCTGGAGAATCCTACGCGACCCTTGGCGGATGGCATTTGGGTGTAAACAAGTACTCGCGCAGTCCTGAATTAGCTCAAAAGCTTGCTCGATTCCTGACGTCAGCTTACGCAGCAAAAAAGCTAGCTCTCGGAACAGGCCACGAGCCAACTCGGCGTTCACTCTATAAGGACCCAGAGCTTTTGAGAAAGCACCCGTTCAAACGCAAGCTAAAAGATATATTTGAAAAAGCACGACCTCGCCCAGTAACGCCATACTACATGATGATTTCCCAGGTAATGCAGCGCGAGTTTAGCGCAGCTATCTCGCGTATCAAGACTCCGCAACATGCGTTGGTTGACGCACACGATCAGATTGAACACATTCTAGCGATAGAAAAGCAGTAATGAAGCGATTTGGCCTTAAATATCTTTATCTCCTACCCGCAATGCTCGTGCTGATGCTAGTAACAATTTACCCTTTGGTTCATGTAGTCGCCCTTAGTCTTCACCGCAAACTATTAATATTTGATATTTCTCGATTCGTCGGCTTTGCAAATTTTGAGTTCATGCTTGGTGATAGCAGATTCTGGACCGCTCTCGGAAACACCGCCTACTTCACTCTTGTATCCGTTGCGTTAGAACTCGCAATCGGGCTGGGTATCGCTCTACTCTTGAATCGCAGCTTCAAGGGACGCGGTCTGATGCGCTCCGTTGTCTTGCTGCCGTGGGCTATACCGACCGTGGTATCCGCCAAAATGTGGGAGTGGATCTATAATGCAGACTACGGCGTTCTGAATTATCTACTGAATATCGATATAAATTGGCTTGGCAGTCCAGCCTGGGCGCTAAACGCAGCGGTTCTAATGGACGTCTGGAAAACCACTCCTTTTGTCGCGATTCTACTCTTGGCAGCACTGCAGGATATACCTGACGACCTATATCGCGCCGCACGGGTGGACGGAGCCGGAACCTTAAAGATACTCCAGCGTATAACACTTCCAATGATATTGCCGATGATTTGGGTTGTCGTAATATTTCGCACTTTGGACGCGTTTAGAGTTTTTGATGCAGTTTATGTTCTGACTGGCGGTGGTCCCGCCGGCTCCAGTGAAACTCTCTCAATTTATGCTTACAACCTTTTGTTCCAAACACTTCAGTTCGGGTATGGCTCTGCAGTTGCGCTTAGTGTGTTTATCTGCGTTGGGTTAATTACTCTTGTGCTAATCCGTGCGATGCGGAGGAGCGAATGGTAAAGCGAGGAGCGATGTATCTACTGCTACTGGTTGTTGCCCTGTTCTGCACATGGCCGATACTTTGGCAGTTTATAACTTCGTTGAAGCCTGAAGCTGAGCTGATAAGCCTGCCACCTGTTTTGCCTAATAAGCCAACCATATCGCATTATCAGTCCGTATTGCTTGAATCATCTTTCATAGCCGCGCTGAAGAATAGTTTTCTTGTCGCTATATTCACTACTCTCATATCGCTAGCTTTCGGCGGCTTGGCGGCATTTGCATTGGCTAAGCTAAACTTAATTGGTTCAAGCTTGTTCTTAGCTGCCATCCTGTCAATTTCCATGTTCCCACCAATTGCAACGATTAGCCCGTTGTATGTTCTGGTAAACTCATTCGGCCTGAGAGACACTGTTCTAGCGCTTGTTGGACTGTATTCAACTTTTTCACTCCCACTAAGCGTTTGGATACTAACGTCGTTCTTCAAATCGGTGCCGGATGAGCTTTTGCAGGCTGCCCGCGTTGATGGGTGCTCCACCTTTCAAATATTTTACAAAATAATGCTGCCAGTCTGCATGCCCGGATTAATTGCCACGACTATTCTTGTATTTATATTTTCGTGGAATGAGTTTCTCCTGGCGCTTACGTTCTCTGTTACTGAAGCCTCTCGAACTGTTCCCGTAGCAATTGCTCTATTCCCCGGACTGCACGAGGTTCCATGGGGAGAAATATCTGCTGCCTCAATAGTAGTAACTGCCCCTATAGGACTTCTTGTTTTCATGTTCCAGCGAAAGATCGTAGCAGGCTTAACCGCTGGCAGTGTAAAAGGGTGATTCATGACGCGGATTCGACTCAATAATGTCTCAAAACAGTTCGCACCTACCACAAACAAAGCGAACAGCGAGGTCATTGAAGCCGTGCGCAAGTTGTCGCTTGAAATCCAGAGTGGTGAGTTTTTCACATTTGTCGGTCCAAGTGGTTGCGGAAAGTCCACTGCGTTAAATCTGATAGCGGGCCTTGAGCACGCTTCGTCCGGCGAGATATTGTTTGACGACAATAGTGTTTCTCAGCTTGAGCCTAAGAAACGAGACGTTGCGATGGTCTTTCAAAGCTACGCTCTCTATCCTCATTTAACAGTGTTTGACAATATTGCGTTTCCGCTACAATTACGAAAAGTCGCAAAACCTGAACAACGTTCTGCCGTCGGTGCAATTGCATCAAAGCTTGGCCTAGAAAATCTGCTTGAACGAAAGCCGAAGGAATTGTCGGGTGGGCAGAGACAAAGGGTAGCTCTGGCAAGAGCTTTGATTCGCCGTCCTCGAGTGTTCCTAATGGACGAACCGCTCTCAAATCTCGACGCTCGGCTTCGCCTTGAGATGCGGGCGGTAATTCGCCGAATTTTCTTAGAGGAGATGATTACAACCGTTTACGTAACTCACGACCAAGAAGAAGCTATGGTATTGTCTGATCGCCTCGCGATAATGCGGGATGGCGAAATCGAGCAGTGCGGCACTCCCCTCGACATGTATGAGAATCCTCGCACTCAATTCGTCGCAGAATTTATCGGAAACCCGCCAGTCAATATGCTTAAAGCTGATATCGCTGCCAGACTGTTCCCTGCTTTAATCTCGCGAATTGGAGACAGCAAAAGCAGTGTTAACGCAGCAATCCGGCCAAATCTGCTGACGGCCGTTAAGGCTCCCGTCTCTGGCAAATCATCATCCGACACCGCCGTAGCAAAGTTAATTGAAATGACCGGTCCCGACTGCTGGGTCCATTTGGATTACGAGGGTGTTATAATTCGAGCTAGAGTGCCGTCCGGAGCAGATATTAGTGCGGGTGAGCATGTGCATCTCGAGTACAGCTTGGATGATTTCATATTCTTTGAGAACGCTAGCGGATTGAGAGTCGAACTAACGGCAGTTGAAAATTAAGTTGTCCTCGCCGCGATATTATCCGACCATCTTTCAGGAGAAAACAACGGATTAGAGCTGGGCTCCGCCTTCACTTCCCTCTCTACGTTAAGCATATAGTCGCTAATCCAGCGATCCATATCATACTGCGTAACGATGTCGCCGAGCATGCGCATTCGCTGCTCGCGTTCTCCGTCAGGAAGCTTTAGAGCCTGGCACAGTCGTCGCGCCATGTCTCGCGACTCATAGGGATTAGTAAGAATTGCGCCCTGAAGCTCGACAGAAGCCCCCGCAAATTCTGAAATAACCAACGCACCTGAGCGTCCGAGTTCACGCTGGACAGCAACATATTCCTTGGCTACGAGATTTAGTCCGTCTCTGAGCGGCGTGACCCAGGAGATATCACTCACCGCATAATGGGCCACAACTTCTTCGAAAGTCAGTGAACGGTAATAATAATGAATTGGGGTCCAGCCAACTTTTGCAAATCTACCGTTAATTCGCCCAACTAGTTGGTCTACCTTAGACCGCGTTGCATGGAGCATCGTCTGCCCTGGCGGCGGCGGCGTACAGATATTGATTAATGTAATTTCTCCTACGAACTCCGGATGCTCTTCAAGTAATACTTCAAATGCTGCAAGCTTCTCAATCGGACCTTTGACATAGTCTAAACGTTCAAGCGAAAGGATGCAGCGAGCCCCTTCATGCTCCTTCTCCAGCTCCATTATTTTCTTCTGCACGGAGCCCTTAGCAAGCGCAGCGCTAATTTGCTTCGAATCGATGCCTACCGGGTGCGTACCTAACTTAATTACACGATTATGCACTTCAATCGCGGTCGCATGGGATTCAACTCCAAGCGAGCAGCCGAAGGTTAAGTAGCGCGGAGCAGATGGAACCCGTTCAATTTCCCTGGCCGGAACATGGCTTTTAACTGCATCTAGGAAGTTTTCCACATATCTTGGTATGTGAAAGCCAATATGATCGCATTGCAGGAGGCTTGTAACTATCTTGCGAGACCACGGAAGCATGTTGAAGATATCAGCCGCGGGAAACGCTGTGTGATGAAAAAAGGACATCTTAAGATCGGGACGGAGCTCGCGCAGAAAATATGGTGTCATCCACAAAGGGTAGTCGTGAAACCAAACAAATGCGCCTTTAGCAGCTTCTCTGGCTACTCTTCCGGCAATAATCCTATTAATTTCGACGTAATGATTCCAAAGCTTCTCATTAAACTGAGCCTTGCCTGGAAAAGAGAAAATTACCGGCCAGAGCGCTTCTTTGGCAAAACGCTTATGAAACAAGTTTAAATCACGTTCAGTAAACGGAACTCGCGCAGCCAAAACGTTCGGAAGCCGCTCTTCGTCTATCGGGACATTGTATTCATAGCTCTCTGGACTGCGACTGCTTTCTGCCGAAGTGGCTACCCAACTGCCCTTTGATCCGTTCTCGAAAAAACGCAGCAGCGTAGCGATCATGCCATTTGGGCTGCCGAGATTGCGAACTACCTTTCCATCAACTTCGGTTTCCTTAAAAGGCAGTCTGTGGCAAACCACCAGAAGGTCTGCCGAGCCGTAGCGCTTTGCTGTGGGTTTGGACTCAGGCAGATGCGCCAGCTTGAAGTGCCCCAAGGCTTCGAGTATTCCACCCGCACCGTTCTTTCGCGAATGAAACACCCGCTCAGACTCCTTAATCCGCTCCCTTAAGTCATCTTTGGCATTCGCTACTATTACTGCCTTTGTCGAACAAGACAGCAGAGAATAGTCGTTGAGCGTGTCGCCCGCGGCAAGTATCCGACCGGGTTGTATTGCGAGTGTTTTTGCAATTAACTCCAAAGTGCTGCCCTTAGAGACCCCACTGGGAAGCAGGTCCAAATATTTGCCGTCCGAAAAAACAGCGTTACATCCTAGTTCCGCAATCGCATCTGACAATTCCTCAGAAATCTCTGACTCGTTCACATAGTACGATACTCTATTGCTTTGAGGTACCGGTTGGCGCTCGATCTGTTCGAAGCCATCTAAACGCTCAATGATAGCCTGTTCACCTCGCCAACTTTCTAAAATAATTGTCTGCAGTTGATGAAGCTTCTCGAGAGAACGTCCATCAACAACTGTCGCTCCTACATCGGCTACCAGAATATCTGGACTTGGAATGAGCTGATCGCCTAAGACCGGCAATGTCGCATCAACACTGCGGCCAGTTAGAAAAATCAGCAACATTTTGTCTTTGTTGGTTCTGACGAAGTGGTAGAGCGCGTCCCGATCTTCCTCGGATCCGCCGAGAAATGTGCCATCAAGGTCTGTGGCGAGGACAAATTCGGCTTTTTCAGCCTTCTCTTTCAGCTGGGAGAGCAACATAAATAGCAACCAACAAATCAATTACCTAAAATAAAATCCGATCGATGCTAACACACACACGCCAACACATCCAATCAGTCAGCTTTTCATATCGCCGCTAGCTCGGAGATATCGCTAATTCACAGGGATTTCCCAACTATTGCTTGATCACGACACTTCGCATGCTAGGGTGTAACCGATGAATAATCACCCCTCAAAGGCGTTATGCATCGTTGGACTCGCTTATCTCGAAGCGTACGTTCCTCCTGATCTTCCTACACCTGTTCCCGGAACTGAAGTTTTCGTGCCAGATATTCAACTTTCAATCGGCGGCGCCCTCAACTCCGCCGTCGTCGCAAACGCCATAGGACGCAATTGCACCATAGCGTGCCCACTTGGCGGAGGCCTGGCAGACGCGGCCGTAAGATATCGGATATCTATGCCGGACGGTCTAAACTCCCTAACTTGGGAAGGTCCAGATAATCCAGCTTTATCTCTGGTGTATGGCTCAACACACGATCGGGCTTTTATCAGTAAGGCATGTTGGTCCGCGCTTGAGTCCTGCCCATGTCTCGACCGTTTTGATTGGATTCACGTCGCTGGGCTACCTGAAGCTATGCACCTAGAGCCTCAGCTCAACTCCGCCGTAATAGCAGGAGCCAAGGTCAGCGTCAGTGCAAGCTGGCAACCCGATCTGCTGCGTAAACTCGCTTCTCGGACTGACAGCTTTTGGGACGTGCTGTTTTTAAACGAGTTAGAAGCGGGCTTCAGTAGTAGTATCAACAACAGCACTGAAGCGTACAAAAGCTGTGCTAAAGTCATAGTTACGACGCTGGGTAAAGCCGGTGCCCATGCGGTGGTGAACTCTGAGGAGCAGGAATTTTCCGCACCTTCACTCACGAGTAACATAGTTAATGTCACAGGCGCAGGTGACGCGTTTGCTGCAGGATTTATTGCGGCGTGCATAGAGGACCTGGGAATTCAAACTTCGCTCGAATGGGGAAACCGTGCTGCCGCATTCTACATATCGCTGAACGACGAAGAGCGATTAAAGCTTACTAACTCATTTCGCTCCCGGATTCTTGAATGAAACAAACGACCCTTACCATAATTGGTGGCGCCAGCGCTTATGTTCCTGGCTTAGTCCAAGCCATGATAGCCAGAGCTAAGCAGCTAAATCTTAAAGCAGTGCGACTGTATGATTTAGACCAGCAGCGTTTGGAGGTCGTAGCTCGACTCTGCAATAAAATGGCTGAGCTTGCAGAGCCGCACTTCCCTGTCACCGCTGAGCCATCGCTCAGTTTGGCTATTAAAGACGCAGATATAGTGCTCAACAGCTCACGGCCCGGAGGTCTTGCCTGTCGACGCATTGACGAAACCTTGCCATTAGACTTCGATGTGCCTGGTCAGGAAACTGTCGGTCCCGGTGGCTTTTTCTTTGCATTAAGGTCGATACCCGCCGCGCTAAAACTAACACGCAAAATGAAGCAGCTTGCTCCAAATGCATTACTGCTAAACTACACGAACCCCTCGAACATCGTCACGCAGGCGATTGTAGACTCAGGGTTCGATCAAGTCATAGGTCTATGCGATCAAGCTTACGAAGATCTCGAAGCGCTATCCTCTGCCATGAACTGCAAGATGGAGCCGCTGGCATTCAACTGCCTTGGCTTAAATCATGCAAGCGTCTACAGCAGTATTGAATTTAACGGAGAACCTATCGAAGTCCCCCGTGCGCACTTGGACGCTCCTGATTTCATGGATCAAGATCATAGACTTAGATTTGAAATTTGCCAGACCTGGGCTAAGGAGCATGACGGTCTTTGGCCTAATTCTTATCTTACCTACTATTTGCAGCCGGAAGCTTTTGTAAAACTTTCTAAGGAAGTTGGCCCTCGAGCTGATGTTATTCTTAAATCCATTCCAAGGTACTATGAACACTTTAAAGAGGAGTCCGAAAAGCGTTCACCCGAATTGAAGTTCTTTCGCGGCAGCACAGGATTTGGCGATTTGGCAGTACACGTACTGCAAGCCCTCGCCGGAGGGCTCCCAGCGAACCTTGTCCTGAATCTAAGGAATAACAATGCGACTAGTTTCTTTGACAAGGACACAGTCATTGAAACATCAGCAGAGATTTACGGCACGGACGTACGCTCCACCTGCGGCCAAGCAATTCTTCCGGACGATTTACGCTCTTTGCTCAGGCAGCTTGAGGAATATCAACGTGCTACCGCAGCCGCGGCAACAGCACCCTCTAATAAGTTGTTGACCGAGGCACTTGCTGCGAATCCACTTGTCTCCAGCTCTGAAATTGCGGCCAAAATGATTCATTCGGCCTCAGAAAAATACGGAAGTGCGATCGACTCATTCAATGAAAGCTAAACCGCTGCTCACCGAAATTGACTTTGCAAAGTACGAAAGATTGGTAGTCCTTTCGCCACACCTAGATGACGCAGCTCTCAGCTGCCATGGCCTACTCGAGGCCGTCCGCAAGAAAATCCCTCGATTAGTCATAACTGTCTGCTGCTCCCAACCACCCAAGCCAGGCACAAACAAAAAAGCTCGCGATAGACGCGGCTTTGCCCCTCCCAAGCAACGTCGCGCAGAAGACATCGCTGCAATGGAAGCAATGAAGTGCAGCTTTGTCCACTTGGGATTCCCAGATGCGATCCACCGCCGATCTGCCTCAAGCGGCAACTTTGTCTACACTTCTGAAGAAACTCGCGAAGGAGAGCTGCGCTTAGATGACGCAAACTATATCGAAGAGCTTTACCTGATATTATCGCGCTTATGTTGCAACATGGGTCCGCTCGTCTTGGTCTCACCGCTCGGTATCGGCCGACACGTGGACCACCTTGTATGTGCCCAGGTTGCAATGCGCCTTGTCAAAGCAAACATAAAACTGCTGTTTTACGAAGATCTGCCCTATGCTTGGCGCGGTAGCCAACCCAATCAAAGACAAGACAGCTCCGCTGCCGCATTCGAGCGACTCGGGCTCTTGCCCGGCGCTCAGTATTATGTGGATACGGACGTGTACAAGAAAGCCTCGGTAATGAAGTGCTACAGCAGCCAAGTCCCACTGCTGTTTAATGACGACGAGGAGATGTTAGACGCTTTTCGCTACGCTACAGTCAGCGAATCGCCAAAAGAATTGTTTTGGTCCGCGAAGAAGGAAAAAGGAGGCACTTTATGACCTCGGGCAGCGCAATGCACAGCGAAATTCTCGAGCAGCCTGCGATGCTTGCCGAGCAGGCCGCCAATTGGACCGATCAAGCTCAGGCAATCTTAGAACAGCTAAACGGTCGACGACAGCTCGTGCTGCTCGGACGCGGCAGTTCGGGTAACGCATGCACCTTCGCTGCGTATCTGCATAGCGTGACAAGCGGTCGGCATCCGATTGAATTTCGGCCATGGCTGGTAACCGTAGACGATGTTCAAGAGGCGGACTGGAGCGATTGCTTTGCATTCGCCTTTTCTGCCTCCGGAATGAGCACGGATATTTCCAGCGCCGCGTCTTGGCTTAGAGAGCGCGGGTGTTTTGTGGTAGGCATAACCAATTCTGAAGAGCCAAGCAGCAAACTGCATCTGGGCTCGTCTGCTGATTTAATTTTTCGACTTGCTGCCGGACCAGAAAAAGCAGTTCCTGCTACCAAATCCTTCACTGCTCAGCTCTTCGCAGCCGCCTCCCTTTGTGGCTTAAAAATCTCCAGTACTGCAAAACAGACTGCGGAGTGCTTTTCCCAGATTTTAAAGAAAGACGTTGGAAATATAGTTGCCGATTTTATGGGTACGCCAAAGAATATTTACTGGCTCGCGCGCGGCTATGCACTCGGAGGCGCACTTGACGCGGCACTCAAAATTCAAGAAACCTCTAGTATCGACGCGCAAGCCTATTCCACAGCGGAATTTATGCACGGACCAATCGGGGCGGTTGGCCCTGACGATCGCGCTATCATATTTGTTGACAGCGACGGACCCGACAGCGCGGCAGATACGGTTATAGCTGCGCTGATCAACAGAAAAACACCGGTAATGGTTATCTCGGGAACGGACTCAACAAAAAGCGCTTCACCCGCGCTCTACCCCGTACCCTTTCCAACAGACAGGTGGGCTCGAGCTGCAATTATCGCACTGGTGGGCCAACTTGCCGCCTATGAGTATTCAACTCGACTCGGTATGGATCCTGATTCGCCACGAGGTTTAAACAAGGTCACCCTGACTTGACGCTGTTTATAAAAAATGTGGGAGCGCGATTACCTTAATAGAAACCGTGCGGAAAACCGACGAGCAGCCAGTCTTTTAACCCTAAAC